>CAZVWH010000090.1:0-11340 GCA_964631175.1 uncultured Pirellulales bacterium
GGTTTTGGGTATTTGTTTATTGATGGTGCTCATAAGCTCATTCCACATAATGGCGGAGTAGTAATCGAAGACTTTGTCGAGATAGGAACCAACTGCTGCATTGACAGGGCGAAGTTCGGAAATACTATTATTGGAGCTGGTACGAAGATAGATAACCTTGTGCAAATCGCACATAATGTAGTAATCGGCAAATGTTGCCTAATAGTAGCACAGGTCGGTATTTCCGGCAGTTGCAAGCTGGGCGATGGCGTTGTATTGGCCGGGCAGGTTGGGCTGGTGGATAATATAGAGATAGGGGAGGGCACTATGATTGGCGCTCAGGCTGGCGTTATGAGCGGTAGCGCAGCCGGCGCAAAATTGCTTGGTTCACCGGCAATGAACATCAGAGATGCGATGAAGATATTTGGTTTGATGAAGCGCTTGCCGGAGATGGCTAAGTCGCTCAAGGAACTACGTAAGAGGATAGAAGGACTTGAAGCTGCAAAAGACCATAAAAGGTGAGGGCAAGATTACCGGTAAAGGTATGTTTTGCGGAAAGGAGGCGATGGTTGTTTTTCGTCCCGCTGCCGTAGATACGGGGATAGTTTTTGTACGGATGGATGTCCCAGAGGCAGTGCGGATAGCTGCTGTTGCTCCGAATATAGCTGAGCGTAGTCGTCGCACAACTATAAAGAAAGGTTCTGTCAGCATAGAAACCGTGGAGCATTGTCTGGCTGCTGTCAACGCGCTGGAGATTGACAACGTGACCATAGAAGTTAACAGCTCGGAATTGCCGGCTCCGGATTACAGTTGCAGTGAATATTTCAAAGTTCTCAAGCGTATAGGAGTTGTCGAGCAGCAGGTAAAACGCAAAGAGTTTGTTATTAATGAGCCGATCAGTATCACCGCCGGTGACGCATCGATATATGCTCTGCCATACGCTGATGACGGATTGAATATCACCTACGATCTGGATTACGGCGGCTTCACAGGTATTGGAAGACAGATTTTCAGTTGTCGGCTTACGCCGGACGGCTTTGAAAAGAACTTAGCACCTGCCAGGACCTTTTTGCTTGAAGCTGAGGCCAAGCAGTTTCAGGCCCGCGGTATGGGAACACATATCAGTCCTCGCGATATTTTAGTTATTAACTCGGACGGCCCAATTAAGAACAGCTTCAGGTATCCTAACGAGTGTGCCAGGCATAAGATTGTTGACCTGATTGGCGATCTCGCATTGGTCGGCCGGGCAATTAAAGGACGAATTGTGGCCTATAAGAGCGGCCATTCGCTGAATCAGCAATTGGCAAGAAGATTGTATGAAGCAGCCCAGCAGGCCGAGCGCATCCGGAAGTTCGGCACGGACGCGGTCCTGGACATACGCAGGATTCAGAAGATTCTGCCACACAGGTATCCGTTTTTGTTAGTGGATAAAATTACCGAAGTGGAAGGCGACACGTGGATAAAAGGAATAAAAAATGTTAGCTTTAACGAACAGTTTTTCCAGGGTCATTTTCCAGGTACGCCTATTATGCCCGGCGTCCTTATTGTAGAAGCAATGGCGCAGGTCTCGGGATTACTGTTTGCGCAAAGACTCGAGCATACCGGCAAATTAGCTGTGCTGCTGAGCATGGATGGCGTAAAATTGCGTAAATCTGTTGTCCCGGGTGATCAGCTTGTCCTTACGGCTGAGACAGTTAAGATAAGAAAAAGAACCGCTCAATGTCAGTGCAAAGCTATGGTGGGTGAAACGGTGGTTGCCGAAGCACAAATCAAGTTTATGCTGCTCGATGATGAGAGAGTATAGAACGTGATTCGTGTCTCGTGACTCAGCCCCCTGAGCAACGAGCGACGAAAGACGGGAGACGAAGGTGACACGGGTACATCCCAGTGCAGTTATTAATAAAGATGCTCAGTTGGCTGATAGTGTTATAGTTGGGCCCAATTGTGTTATTGAAAGCAGCGTGTCGATCGGTGCCGGCACAAAACTCGATGCCAACGTGGTGATTAATGAGAATGTCAAAATAGGAAAAAACAACCACTTTTCTGCCAACTGTGTGATTGGAGGTAGACCTCAGATACTGGCTTTGGAGCCAGATGCTAAAATTGGGGGGCTTGTGATAGGCGATAATAATACTATTCGCGAGCAGGCGACTATTCATCCAAGTATTTATCCTGACAAGATGACGACAATAGGAAACGATAATTTGATTATGATCGGAGCGCATATCGGACACGATTGTACACTTGAAGACAAAATTGTTATGAGTAACTACGTGCAGATAAGCGGGCATTGCAGGATACAGACAGGAGTTTGGCTTAGCGGCATGGTTCTGCTTCATCAATTTGTTACTATCGGCAAATGGTGTTACGCCACGGGACTTGCCGGTATAAATAAAGATGTACCGCCGTTTCTCACTGTAAGTGGACATTATCCGCCGAGAGTGAGGGGAGTTAACAAACGGGGCCTAAAGCGAGCCGGTCTGAGTGAGCAGCAACAACAACGAATAATAGATGCCTACAAAAAACTCTATCGCCAGGGAGCATCACTGCTGGCCAATGCAAAGGCTCTGGCTCAGGAAGACAAGCTTGATGAAAATGTTCGTGCTATGATTGATATGATACTAAAGAGCAGCCAGCATCAGTTTGGCAGATACCTCGAGAAATTCAGAGAATAAAGGATAGAAGGCAGAGCACAGACGACAGAGGACGGAAGACAGAGGACAGAGCCACGAGCGTAAGCGAGTGGATGATTATGAAGTTATCAGGACATCAGAAAATCAGGCAGATTAAAAATAGATAACAAAGAACAGAAGACAGAGGACAGAAGACAGAACCACGAGCGTAAGCGAGTGGATGATTATGAGGTTACCAGCGGTGATGGTTTAGCACATCTTATGATGTGAGACAAGAAATGTTGAATGCTCGAATACGAACAGCCGTTATAGGCGCAGGCAAAATGGGGACAATACACGCCAAGGTCTATACACAGCTTGCTCAAAGCGAATTAGTCGCCGTTGTCGATATAGTTCCTGAAAAGGCACAACGCTTAGCCAGTGAGTATCACTGTATAGCCGCCACCCATTGCGAGGATATTTTAGACAAGGTCGAGGCAGTAACGATAGCTGCTCCGACCGTGGAGCATCTGAAGCTGGCGAAAATCTTCATCCAAAATGGAATTGCGGTGCTGATTGAAAAGCCCTTGGCAGCCAGTGTTAAAGAGGGTAGAAAGATTGTGTCACTGGCCAAAAAGAATAACACAGTTGTAGCTGTAGGGCATTCTGAACGCTGCAATCCGGTTGTTCAGGCGATTAAGAGACTGAACATCGAGCCCAAGTTTATCGAGGCTAACCGCATTAGCCCTTATCCGTTCCGCTCAACTGACATTGGGGTTGTTTTGGATGTTATGATCCATGATATAGATATTATTCTGTCTCTGGCTGCAAGTAAAATAAGAAAAGTTAATGCTGTGGGCGTTAGCGTTATCGACCAAACTGAGGATATTTGCAACGCCAGGATTGTTTTTGACAACGGCTGTATCGCTAACATTACTGCTTCCAGACTGGCTCTGAAAACCCAAAGAAAGGTAAGGCTGTTCAGTCGGCAGGCATATTTAAGTGCCGATTTCGTTAAAAAGAACGGGATTGTTATCAAAGCTGACCCAAACACAAATGTAGTAGAGTGGATAAAGCGGCATCAGGCGTCGGGAGATTTTGACCTAACAAAAGTGAACTGGCCGGATTTATTACACATTGAACAGCTTGAGGTAGATGATAAGGAGCCGTTGCGTCTTGAGCAGGAGGCATTTCTCAGAGCTGTTAGGGATAGAACACTTACACCTGAGGTCAGTGCCGAAGAGGGTTTGGCGGCTCTGAAATGTGCTAATAAAATTCTGGCCTCTCTCAAAAAACATAAGTGGGACTGAGCTTGATGCTCGTGACTCGTACATACACCAGGTCAGGATTCACGCTTCAAGTTTTAATTTACTGACTAATTGATGAGCGATACGGGTTGGTTCAGGCAGACGATATTTCGTGGTACAGGCGAGGGTGATTTCAATAGCATCTTTTAGCCGACACTTATTGCCAACCGAAACAAAAATCGGTTTTACGCTTGTCCGTGTTCTAACTACCGCCCCGATAACCTCTTCGTTATCTTTCAACGGACTATATGCGCCTTTTTCTGGTGCCGGTTCTTCAAAAGTACCGGTCAATCTGCTTTTTGCGCAGCCGACCGTTGGCTTATCGAAAAATAGACCCAGATGTGCTGCCAGTCCGAATCGGCGGGGATGAGCTATCCCTTGTCCGTCAATAACGAATGCATCCGGCTCTTTTTTGAGCTTCTGTACAGCGTCGAGGCAGACAGGAGATTCGCGAAAAGAAAGCAGACCCGGAATATAGGGGAAAGTAAGTTGTTGCGAAGCGGTTGCTGTCTCAATAACCTCAAAGCTCGTGCTACGTATCGAAGAAGCGCTACTTCGCAGAGTAGCATCCGTTTGTTCTGTGGTTTCCCAAAGGCCCCGTATGGCTTGAGGGATTGCTAAAACAACAGCAACCGCAATAATTCTTTTTTTATCTGGGCTAAGGGCACAATCCAGACCGGCTATGGTCTTAGGCCGAGTTTTTAGCTCAATTTGCTGTACTTGTTCGGCGAGCTGTTTCTGTAGAGCTATTGCCTGCGAGTAAGACAAGTTCCAGTTGTGTAACTTTTTTACCTGCATAATTTACGGCGTGTCAAAACTACGGGTTATTATCCTAAAAAACATTGTATCTCCTTGTGCCATTGTGTTACAATCAGCAATTTGGATAATTCTGGGTTTTTACAAAGTTATTACCGTACAACTACAACAGCCTCATGGCCCAGCGAATGGAAAAATATATTAGAATAACAGGTGCCGCGGAGCACAATCTCAAAAATATCAACCTGAGTATTCCGCGTGATAAGCTGGTAGTCATTACCGGTATAAGCGGCTCCGGCAAAAGCTCTCTTGCCTTTGATACCATTTACGCCGAAGGACGGAGAAAATATGTAGAATCGCTAAGCGCTTACGCTCGGCAATTCCTCGAACAGATGCAAAAACCTGCGGTGGCGAATATCTCAGGTTTGCCGCCCACCATCGCCATTGAGCAACGAAGCGCCAGCGGCAATCCGCGCTCGACAGTCGCTACTACAACCGAAATCTATGATTATTTCAGGCTGCTTTTTGCCCGTGTGGGTCAGCCGCACTGCTGGGTATGCGGTAAAGAAATTACCAGTCAACACTCAACACAGATTGTAGATTCTATTCTTGCTAATCCAGAGGGCACAAAAATTCAGGTCTGTGCCCCATTAGTTCGCGGTAAAAAAGGCGAGCATAAAGACATTTTTGCCGGTGTGCAACGCGAAGGCTTTGTTCGTGTACGCGTTGATGGTGCTATCTATGACGTACGTAATGTCCCCGCTTTGAACAAGAACAAAAAGCATGATATCGCAGCGGTGGTTGATAGATTAATAATCAAGGATGAGGTTCGCGTTCGGTTAGCTGATTCGGTAGAGACGGCACTGAAATTGGCTGATGGAGTACTCATGGTACTACTACAGCAACCGGAGAGCGAAGAACAGAGCTCTGAGCGTGAGCGAAGGGTAAAAAAGACGAATGAGGAACGTAAAACGGGATGGAAAGAGATTATATATAGTGAAAAGTTTGCTTGTCCTGAGCATCCACAGGCCAGTCTTGAAGAGCTATCGCCGAGGCTTTTTAGCTTTAACAGTCCGTATGGAGCCTGCAAAAGCTGCGACGGACTGGGCAGGATTCTGGAATTCGACCCCGACCTGATCGTTCCTGATAAAAGTATATCGCTGGAACACGGCGCAATCGAGGCCTGGCGCAAGGGCGGCAAGAGAATGAATATCTTCTACAACAGGCTCTTAAAGCGGTTCTGTAGAAACATAGGCATTAGCAGATCGATACCGTTTGAGCGGATACCGGCTGAAATAAAAAGAATTTTAATGTACGGCACGACTGCAGCTGATGAGCAAAAATACGGTTTGTGGTTTGAAGGAGTCATTCCAAACCTGCAGCGGCGATGGGATAATACAACCAGTGAGTATGTTAAGACGAGGCTGCACAGCTATCTTTCGGAACAGCCCTGTAGAAGCTGCGGCGGCGCACGGCTTCGACCGGAAGCTGTGGCGGTTACCGTTGCAGGTAAAAACATACACCAATTGACCAACCTCTCTATCGAAAAGGTACAGCAGTTCTTTAAAAAGCTGAAATTGGACAAAGAGAAAACTGTGATTGCCGCACAGGTACTAAAAGAAATAAGAGCACGGTTAAGGTTTATGATCAATGTTGGACTTGAGTATTTGACACTGGACCGTATGAGCAGCACTCTCTCCGGCGGCGAAGCTCAGCGAATCCGCCTGGCTACGCAGGTTGGCAGCAGTTTGGTGGGGGTCTGCTATGTGCTTGACGAGCCAACCATTGGGCTGCACAAGCGCGACAATAGCCGGTTATTGGGATTATTGAAACAATTAGTCAAGCTCGGCAATACGGTCATCGTGGTAGAGCACGATGAAGATGTTATTAAAAGCTCAGACCATATTATTGATATTGGACCGGCAGCCGGTGCTGACGGCGGCCAAGTCGTTGTTCAGGGAAGTCCGCAGGTTATAGTCGATTGTCCAAACTCGCTGACAGCAGAGTATCTCAGCGGCAAAAAAAGTATAGCTCTGCCGTTAAAAAGAAGAAAATATAGTCTTAAAAAGTGCATCGAAGTGAAAGCGGCTGCCGAGAATAATCTCAAAAAGATCGACGTTAAATTTCCACTTGGTATATTTATCTGCGTCACCGGCGTTTCGGGCTCCGGCAAGAGCACTTTAGTCAGCCAGACCTTGTTGAGAGCACTACGGCGTCGGCTCTATACGTCTCGTGAAAAGCCCGGCAAGCACCAGAACATCCTCGGCACTTCACAAATCGACAAGGTTATCGAGATAGACCAATCTCCTATCGGCAAAACACCGCGCAGCAATCCGGCGACATACACAGGCGCGTTTGACGAGATTAGAAGACTGTTTAGCTTAACGCGAGAGGCGAAGATTCGCGGTTATAAGCCCGGAAGGTTTTCCTTCAACGTCAAAGGTGGGCGGTGTGAAGCTTGCCGGGGACAGGGAACAAAAAAAATCGAGATGCACTTTTTGCCCGATGTATATGTCACCTGCCAGGCATGCAAAGGGCGCAGATATAATCCGGAGACGCTGCAGGTCACTTATAAAGGCAAAAATATCGCTGATGTGCTCGATATGAGGATTGAACAGGCCCTTAATTTCTTTGCCAATTTCCCGACGATTGTCAGGTTTTTACAGACGCTTAACGACGTCGGCCTGGGCTATATTCAATTGGGCCAGGCCTCAACGACACTTTCCGGCGGTGAAGCTCAGCGAGTAAAACTATCATCAGAATTAGGAAAGAGCGCTACCGGCCACACTTTTTATGTGCTTGATGAGCCGACTACCGGACTGCACTTTGCGGACATCCATAACCTTCTTGCCGTGCTTTCACGACTGGTAGATAACGGCAATACCGTTGTGGTCATCGAGCACAACCTTGACGTCGTCAAGATGGCTGATTATATAATAGACCTGGGTCCCGAAGGCGGAGACGCCGGTGGCAGAATTGTAGCTGAAGGACCGCCTGAAGAGATTATCAAAAACAAAAAGAGTTTCACCGGCAAGTACTTATCAGAAAAGCTTAGAGCCGATGTGCCCGCCATAGATTTGCAGACGTCAATAAAGCGGCGCAAACGAAAACTTGCAGCAGGTTAGGGTAATGACCTTGCGAAAGGGTTTCCGCAAAACGGGATTACAAATGTAAACTTTCATAACCTTCGCCGTGACGGCGAAGGCTAAACAACATGATATTTAGCCCCCCAATTTATTGGGACCGAACGAATTTATGGAAGAAAAAAGATGTGGGAATTTAAACTAAGTTCAATTGACGATTTGAAACAGTTAAGCAGACAGCTAAAGGTTTCTGTTGAGGCAATAGAAGACATTTCGATTTTAGCTGCACCTGTGCAGGCTGGAGTGTTGACGATACCTAATTCGCTTGCGGTCCACCCTATGGAAGGCTGTGACGGTGATTCGCAGAGCAGGCCGGGAAAACTGACATTACGGCGATACAAAAGATTCGCCGCCGGCGGAGCAGGTCTGCTCTGGGCAGAGGCGACGGCAGTTGTCCCTGAAGGCAGAGCCAATCCGAGACAGTTATGGATAAACAAGAAAAGTAAGGACAGTTTCGCTGCAATGGTCAAAATGATACGACAGACAGCCGCCGATAGTATGGGGCCGGGCCATAAGCCGGTAATCGTACTGCAGTTGACCCATTCGGGCAGGTACAGTAAGCCCAAAGGTGTTGCATATCCGATGATTCCTCAGCGCGACCCATACCGCGATCCTCTTATCCCGCAGCAGCAGCCCAATCTAAATGGAAAAAGCAAAATACCTAACAATTGGCCTATCGTAACCGATGAATACCTCGATCAGCTTCAACAAGCCTATGTTAACGCAGCTAAGATTGCGTTTGAAGTCGGCTTCGACGCTGTGGATGTAAAATCTTGTCACGGTTATCTTATAAATGAGCTTCTCACCAGCCGTGACAGGAAAGGAAAATATGGCGGCTCATTTGAGAACCGAACACGGTTTTTATTAGAGGTTGTTGATAAAATTCATAAAGAGCTTGGTGATGATAAGCCCGTAGTCACCAGGCTCGGCATCTATGACGCAATTCCATATCCCTACGGCTGGGGTGTTGATAAAAATGACTATACCAAGCCGGATTTGACTGAGCCGAAGAAGTTAATTGCTCTTTTAAAGAAACGAGCAGTTAAGCTCATCAACATCACAATTGCAAATCCATATTACAATCCACATATAGGCCGGCCCTTCAATGAACCGATTGTGGGCGGATACGAAGAGCCTGAGCATCCGCTTGTCGGCGTGGCCAGGCTTATCAACCTAACGGGCGAAATACAAAAAGAATTTCCGGATATGGCTTTCGTCGGTACCGGCTATAGCTGGCTGAGAACGTTGTTTGCCAATGTGGCCGCAGCAAATAAAACCAACGGCCTGGTTACTTTGGCTGGCGGCGGACGAATGTCGTTTGCATATCCGGATTTTGCAAAAGATATTATCACGACCAGAAAGATGTATCCGGAAAAGGTTTGTGTGGGCTGTAGTGCCTGCACGCAGATAATGCGTGACGATGGAATGACGGGCTGTGTGGTGCGGGACAACAAGGTATATGGCCCGATATTCGAGCATGGCAGAATGAGTGACAGAGACAACTTAGCAAGACTCGCACAGGCCTGTCGCAAGTGCCAGGAGCCTACCTGCCAGTTGGCGTGCCCCGCCGGTGTCGAAATACCGAAATTTATTAGTTTGTTCCTGGATGGTAAAGACCAGGCTGCTTATCAGGTCTTGAGGCAAGCAAATATCTTTCCCGAAGTTTGTGCATGGCTGTGTCCTGTCGAGCAGCAATGCGAAGGTAACTGCCTGCAAAGATTCATCGGTGATGGGCCTTTGCCGATTGCCGATATACAGAGGTATTTAGCTGAGCAGGCCAACAAGAAAGGCTGGTCGAAACTACAAATACCTGAAAAAGCAACCGGCAAAAATATTGCGGTAATTGGTGCAGGGCCGGCAGGCCTGTCTTGCGCTGTTAAACTGCTTGAGGCAGGTCATACAGTAAGAATCTTTGATAGACATGCGGAGTTCGGCGGAATGGTCGAATCGGTGATCCCGCCGGACAGGTGTTATGACTCGCTAAAGAATGAGATTGAAGCTGTGTTTAAAGATGTCCCCGAGGACAAGCTGGTTTTACGCATGGGAAAAGAATTAACCGCTGATTTCAACCTCGATGCTATTATGACCAAGAGGTTTGATGCCGTCTTCATCGGCATGGGTCTGCCGAATTCGGTTGGTATCAGTAATGAGAAAATCGACGGCTTGTGGGACGCGATGAAGTTCCTTTCAGTGTCCAAGAAACCCGGTGCTTTGGAACTCAAGGACAAATCCGTGGCGGTGATAGGAGGCGGCAATACAGCAATGGATGTAGCACTTACTGCTAGAGGCTTTGACGCTAAAGATGTCTATGTGATATATCGTCGGTCATTTACAGAGATGCCTGCCTGGAGTGCAGAGCGCGACCGGGCTATGAATGAAGGCGTACACTTTCTGATATTGACTCAGCCGTTAAGATATAATCACACTAACGGCAAGCTAACGTCGGTAACAGTTTGTCCGACCAGATTAGGCGAGCCTGATGCTTCGGGGCGGCGTAGGCCGGAAAATGTTGAGTCGAGCGCTTACGACCTTGATATGGATATTGTAGTAGAGGCTATCGGTCAGAATTCGCCGCAGGACATTAAAGAAATTCTGCCGGGTGTGGAATTAAAAGATGGTCTTATTCAAACAAAAGAAGGTTCCTCGGCGACCTCACGAAAGAAAGTTTTTGCAGGCGGCGACTTAGTAAGAGGTGCATCGACGGTCGTGGCAGCCGTTGCCGACGGAATGAAGGCGGCAAAAGAAATCGATGAGTTTGTAAAACGGGTTTAGCCCCCAAATTTATTTGGGGGTTTAAGGTGTGAAAGGAGATTTCAAAATGACGGAACGACCTGTGGCGATTGTTACAGGAGCAAGTCGTGGTATCGGCAGAGCCATTGCGCTGGAGCTGGCATCGTTAGGTTATGATTTGATTCTTAATCGTGTCCAGAATACACCTGCTGAAACGAAAAAAGAAGCTGAGCAGATAGGTGCAAAGTGCGAATTCGTGCCGGGCGATATTAGTAAGGCCGAGACGAGAAAGCGGATTATCGATTCCTGCAAAAGCAAATTCGGCAGAGTGGATTTTTTGGTAAATAACGCTGGCGTGGCACCGCTAAAGCGAATCGATATTCTCCAAGCCACGGAGGAAAGCTACGATAGGGTAATGAGCATAAACCTTAAAGGTCCTTACTTTTTGACTCAGCTCGTAGCTAATTGGATGATTGAGCAAAAAAGCAAATTCCCCGACAGAGCGTTTCAGATTGTAAGCACAGGCTCGATCTCGGCATATACCAGCTCGCCATCGCGAGGCGAATATTGTATCAGCAAGGCTGGCATTAGTATGATGACCAAACTTTACGCCGACAGGCTTGCCGAATTCGGTATCGGAGTTTTCGAGGTTAGAGCTGGTATTATAGCAACCGATATGACCAGCGCAGTAAAAGATAAATATGATAAACTCATAGCTGGGGGACTGACGCCGATAAAGCGCTGGGGCCAGCCGGAAGACGTCGCCAAGGCTGTGGGCGCAATCGCTGAGGGTAGGCTTGATTTCTCCACAGG
>CAZVWH010000091.1:0-3854 GCA_964631175.1 uncultured Pirellulales bacterium
GATGCCGGTACTGTGCCTGAAAATTATATCCAGGTTATAGTAAAAAAAGCTCCAGCGAATTTGCTGGTTATTGATGCTATGGATTTCGGTGCTACAGCGGGAATGATAGAACTATTTAAACCTGAACAGCTAAGCTCGACTGTTTCTTCAACGCATACACTTTCACCCCGCTTATTTGTAGATATGCTCAGCCGGCAGATTGCAGTTGATGTTTTTTTCATCGGGATTCAACCTGCCCAAACGCAACTTGGTCAATCAATATCTGTCTTGGTAAAGCAGGCGATGCAGCGGCTGCTGCGCATCCTGACCGACATCTTTCCGCCCAAAAGCGAATCGTTTAACCCACCGAGAAAGTCTGTTTGAGAACGCGCACGGCCTTGCCGGCATCCGCACTTGAGTCAAAGGCAATGTAAAACAGAGCACGGTTGGTGATGGCCACGCCTGTAAAGCCTCGAAGGTTGAGATTTGCATCAGCCAATGCCCTTGCCATTTCAGCACTAAAACCAGGTTTGTTACCGGTGTCGATGCGAATCGCGTACAGAGACTCGGACTTCTCGAAGCCTACCTTTCTGGCAATCCTTGTCTGTCTGGCACCCTTGATAGGTGCAACAAAAGCTACACCTGTTCCGGGCTTGTCAGGAGCTCGTCTGGCGCTTACAAATTCGAGGTCGATACCCGCCACGGCTAATATCTCAAGCTTTTCTGCTAAACCGCCGGGCTTATCTGCGAGGCTGGCAACCCAAACATCAACACGACAAGTATCCAATTTCATGATTTATTCTCCCAAAAAGTGTCATTAACAGCCAATTCAAATAATGTCTGCGGAACTCATATAAATTTGACTGTTGTTTTAGCTTTTGTCAACTGCTTTGGATGATTAAATTTGAACCCGCCTTCGCAAATCGCTCTCACCTTCACGTAGCCATGGCGAAGCGAGGTCGGCGGAGCAAGGTATGTTTTGGACGTGGTTTGATTGCTTAATATTTGTTATGATGGTGATAATGAATGAAACGAGCTTATTGTTGAATGCATATTATGAGATCTTATATGAACGGCTGGGAGCTAAGAAGGATATCTTGGCAGCAAGAGTTGAACAATTGCTCGCAGAGGAGATTGAAGATTGTGAGCTTGGAAATTTTGATAAAGACAAGTTCATTGCATATCGGGACGTTTGTTTAGCTTTTGTAGATGAACGGATAGAAACTTACAATCCAATTGGGATTCAATATACCTTTGACCGGATTAGGGCGAGTGAGGTGGTTGAGCTGGAGCTTCAGCTTAACTGGTATGACAGCCGGGTGGAATTTGAGGCTTTAGTGGAAGCGGCAAGCCGCAAGGCGGAAACGACGATGGCTGAGGAAAAGCTAAGGCAGCTTGCGGATGAGCTGATTAGGCAGGTCGGTGCATTCCCGGATACGAGCATTATATCTGCTTACCAGGCTGAGCCTGCTCTGAGCAAACTGCCGGATTATATAGTGGCCAGAGCGATTGAAGAGATTGTTAGGCCAATCCCGTAAGAGACCAGTGGTCTCACGGAAAGATGGGATTTTTAGATTCGGGTATGCCATTTTTCTTTTTGAATATTTTCTTGCTTTTTATATAGCTGCTGTAGTATTTTGATTTGCAAAAACAGGCGTGTTTTAGATACATCCTGCGAAGGGGACAGGTAGAATATTTACGGAAAGGAAATGATTATGGAACGAAGAGCGTTTCTTGGCTTTAGTGCCG
Source organism: uncultured Pirellulales bacterium (assembly GCA_964631175.1). Classification (GTDB taxonomy): domain Bacteria; phylum Planctomycetota; class Phycisphaerae; order Sedimentisphaerales; family Anaerobacaceae; genus CAZVWH01. The sequence continues at coordinate 1,729 of CAZVWH010000091.1, forward strand.
GTGCTATCGGCGGCCTTTGTCTGCATGGGCGCACCGGCTTTGGCAAAATGTTAGCTGATTCAAAAAAGCCCTTTAAGATTTCCTTAGCTCAATGGTCGTTGCATCGTCGGCTTTTCAGCCGAGCCGAGCCGAAGATGGACAATCTTGACTTTGCTAAAGAGGCCCGCGGCTTCGGCATCGAAGCGGTCGAGTACGTCAACCAGTTTTTTATGGATAAGGCTAAAGATACTGACTATCTTTCCGAGATGAAAAAACGGGCAGAAGATAACGACGTGAAGTCTTTACTAATTATGTGCGACAGCGAGGGCAATCTCGGCGATCCGGATTCAAAGCGGCGCGGTGAGACCGTCGAAAATCATTACAAGTGGGTTGAGGCTGCAAAGTTTTTAGGTTGTCACTCCATCCGCGTCAACGCTTACTCGCAGGGCAGCGATGAGCAGCAGATGAATCTTGTAGCTGATGGCTTGAGACGCCTTAGTGAATTTGCCGCTGATCATAAAATAAATGTCATTGTAGAGAACCACGGCGGCCTGTCGTCAAACAGCAAGTGGCTGACCGGCGCTATCAAAAAAGTGGACCTGCCTAATTGTGGGACGTTGCCCGATTTCGGCAACTTTCCGCCGGAAACTGACCGTTATGAAGCTGTTAAGGCTCTGATGCCTTATGCCAAAGCGGTCAGTGCCAAAAGCTATGACTTTGATGAGCAGGGCAACGAAACAAAGATAGATTATTATCGAATGATGGACATCGTGCTTGCCGCCGACTATCACGGCTACGTGGGTATTGAATACGAAGGCAACAGACTCAGTGAAAACGACGGCATATTGGCCACCAAGCACTTGCTGGAGAAAATCCGCACTCAGTGTACCAAGGCTTAGAATTAGCATCCAGTGTCGAAGTTTATCGGACCAGAATACTTCTTTGACCAACAGAAAAAAATAGATTTCCTTATAGACGATTTTTTGACCATTCGCTAAAATCTGTTGTAGACCTACGAACAAGTTAAGTAAGGAAGCGTATTTGCCGAATAGGAAAGGGGTAGAAATGGAAGTTGGTGCTACGGAAGGTGTAAAGCAGATGTTGAAAAAAGCATCAAGCAGTAAGCTCATAAAGTTAAGACCGGATAAGGATATTATGACAACTAAAGGCTCAAACAAGTTGCTCTCTCCTCGTCAAGAGAAGAAATATGAGGACAAGTTTGTTGCTATAAGCAACAGGCCAGAAAAGAAGATTGTTGCGTCTGCAGACACTTATAGCGCTTTGATTAAAGAAGCGAGGAAAACAGCAAAAAATCCTTTCTGTGTGATCTTTGTGCCAAAGGAGGGCGTGATTTATAGCCACTGAGGGCCTAAAATGAAAATCCATAACTACCCTTTTACAACTCTCCGAGGCATAGCCAGACCAATGTTATGGGTCAGGCTATCCAGCTTAGACGGCAAAAAAAGAAGCGAGCCGATATTAGCCAAAATAGATACAGGATCAGATGCGTGTATATTCCCTTTCGATGTACTCTATGATTTAGGTCACAAACTAAGACCTAACGAAGAAGCTATGTCAATAGGGTCTACTACCGGAACTGGAAAAGGATATTCACGAGAGGTAATGTTAGATATCTTGGAAACGTTACCAGATGGCTCGGCGGGCAGCAAAGTAATCTACAATCTTCCCAAAGTTGTCGTTTATTTTGTCTGGAACAATAAGAATCAATTCCTATTGGGAGCCAAAGATTTCCTAGACCATTTCGTACTTACGCTTGATTATAAAAAGCGATCATTTTCTCTTGTACCGTAAGGAAACAAACCAAGCCAGAGCCAATGAAAGCAAAAAATAAGTGAGCATGATTATTGGTCTTTTAACAGCTAATCTGTGTATGAATGGAATAACCTCGCTGAAGGGAAAAAGAAGCATCGTCAAAAGCCTTATAGGGAGAATAAAAAGTAGATTCAACGCCTCCATTTCGGAGGTTGACCATAACGACAACAAAAATAGCGCCGTCATCGCCATAGCTATCGTGTCAAACGATGCTCGTTTCATAGAGCAGCAGTTGGATGTCATAATCGGCTTTATGCGGAAAGACGGCCGATTCTACCTCGGCCAAGTGGAGAGGGAAATTTTTAATCCGTAGT
>CAZVWH010000091.1:3954-11199 GCA_964631175.1 uncultured Pirellulales bacterium
CATCCCCTAGCGGACTTCGTAGTATAACTTCTAAGGAGAAGGACGGCGACGATAATTCTAAAACATTTTATCGATAATAAATCTTGCGCCCAAGAATATATCGACCGCCATCGCCGAGCAAAGCAGAATCCACCGTAGTACAGTGACCCGCAGCTTAGCACGGGCCAGAAAGAATATAACCACCGCCACAAGCGTGCCGAGTATATACATTTTAGCAGATTCGGCAAGAAGCCTTGCAGCGTATCCGCCGAGGCCCGCAAACACCTGAAAGTATTTTGTCGCTAACAGTAGTGTCACGATAGCCAGTGCGCCCGAAACTGCCGCGGTCAGCAGAACCCATTTTCTGTCGGCGTAACCGACCAAGGCAAGTCCCTGCATCCCTACACCAATCAAGACCGAGCAGCACAAGAGAGGAACAGTAAGCCACATAACAGGACTGACTCTGTAAACAGGCTCGCAAAAGGCTAATATTGTGCCTATGCAAAAGATTACTATTATGCCATACCGCCGGGCTGCCACTAATATGGCAAAGCCCATTAGAAGAGCTGCTATCGGCACATGATAAAAGCCGACCGGAGTATCACTTCGCTGAGCCATAACAAGCGGAGCTACCAGGCCGGCCAAATCAGCTAAGTGTAATTTGGCTCGCATCGGCACTGCAAACAGGCGATAGTGCTCAGACATCCGAAAGAATAGTATTATCGCTAAAAAAGGTAGAGCCGACAGAGGTCGGCTTAACCACCGCCACTTGGTTTTTGCGATGAATGAGGCCGGACAGAAGAGCCACGGTATTGCGGCAGCTAAAAGACCGGCGGTCGGATGGTATTTGGCTAAGCCAAGTGAAAATGACCCAAAACCGTATATTGCTCCTGCAAAAAATGAGCCGGCTGATGCAGCTACCCACCGCCGGCTAAGCACAAAACTACCTAAGCAAGCCAGAGAGACGTTTACAATGAGAAGGTACTGTAGCGCATCGAACTTTTTGAATTGTGGCCGATATAAATACACAGCGGCTGCAAGATATATTATCGCTGCAGCGGCGGTTTTACAGATAACCTTAGCTGTGGATTCGATATTTGTTGTTTTGCGGAGCATCGAGCTGTTGCAAATAAAGTTGAGTACGACGACCCTGTTGCTTGGTTTTCAGATTCGCTGTGGGCTAAATTTAACTCCTATCTTGAAACTCAAATATTAAAAATAAAATATAATAATTATGGAGTTATCACTTTGTGGCAATGATTTCCTTAATTTTACATTTTGCATCCTTCGACTTTGCTCAGAGCCTGCCCTGAGCTTGTCGAAGGGACAGGTTTTTATTTTTGAAATATTAAAAAACCCCGCAGCGCATCCCTTCGCCACGGGGCAATGAAAAATACAGTAATTACTGCTGCGAGACTCAAGGTGCAGTATCAAAGACTAAAGGACAACGAGCCAAGACCTTAGCTTTTTGGTTTACATTCTGATTTTTAGCCTTTTATGGTATTTTTACAACGACACCAAGTCGGCCCAGTTCGCCGGCCACGTCCGGCTGATTAGGATTAAGCTGGAAACTCCGACTGAGATATTCCTTCGCTTTGTTTTGATCCCCGTTGTTCAAATAATAGTAGCCGAGGCGCTTGTTAACCTCAGGCGAATTTGGTCCCAGACGAATTGCTTGTTGATAACAAGTCAATGCGTACTCGTCCAGCTCTTGTTTATCAAAGGCTTCTGCAAGCTGAAGTGATGCCATTGCTGAGCTGGAGACCTGATTTATGTATGAACCGGCATACTGCTTAGCTTTAGCTGTATTGCCGTTGTTAATAAGACCCTTAACAAGCGCCGCTTGGGCGGGCCTATGCGCAGGGTCAAAGCCCAAAGCCACGTTATAATGATACTCCGCTTTGGCCCAGTTACCTTCTGCCTGATATAGTTGGCCCAGCTCGAAATGCACGTCCGGATTTTCAAACTTAATATCGAGCTGTTTATTTAATGCAGCTTTTTTCTCTTCAGCCGATATTGTTACCGGTTCCAGCTTTTTTTCAGACTCACAGCCGGCTATTGTGCAGACCAAGAAAGGCAAAAGACATAAAACTAAAAGTAAAAGAACCCCCCTTTTGATTTCCACTCCCTGGGGTTCGGTTGATTTCAGCTCCACCCTAACACATTCTTGCTTTGGGTTTTTACCCATCGTCCCTGACCTCACTTTTGTAATCAGACAATCTGAAATCCTGAAAGCTTTACTATACTGCCGTGCTTTTTTTACACTTGCAAGAAAAAATTTTATCTTGTTATAAAGTTTTTGATATCGGCTGGTAGCTTATGTATCTAAGCGGCTTATTATCATATAGTTAGATCATCGGTGCTGCGCCGGGCTGATGGCGGATCATTTTCTACGCCAGCCTTCTTAAGCGTATCCGGCAAGGCTGACTTTACACGTTCCGGTATTACTGGCTTGACGTATTTAAGGCCGCCGCGATAGTAATGCCATTAAAAAACGCGTGGATGAAGATAGGGCGAAACAACGAACCGCTTTTTTCGTATGCGTAGCCCATGCACATCGCTAATACGAACAGCGCGGGCCAGTGCCCCATATTGTGTATGCTGGCAAATAAAGCAGAGCTTATTAAAATTGACAGCCAGGGCTGTTGAAAAAAAGAGCGCAGCATAGTTTGAAATAGGCCGCGAAAAAGCATCTCCTCGAAAACAGGCGCTATTACAACAGACACAAAAACAATTATAATTCGAAGTGACTGTTGTTGATATATTGCGATAGTATCAAGCTGCTCGTGCCTTTGCATCTGAAAATTCTGTCCCCAGATAAATCGCCCAAGGGACAGCGTCAATATCACCATCACTACTACAAGGGGCCATACCGTCAGCAGATTCACAACCGCTGCTAAAAAATCCTTAGGGATTGTTTTTACATTAAGGCCAAAGCCCTTTATCTTGCGGGCAAAAACGGCTTTAGCCATAAGAATCATTACTATAATCGTTATTATTTCACAGATGCCCAAGACAAGGTTATCAAAAAAAGCGTTCTGCCAATGGTTAAATGGCAATTGTTGATTGGTAGCCGATGATAGGTCCGCCACGGGGGGGATTATCCATTTGCCGATTAACCAATTACCAAGTGAAACAGACCATGACCAGAGCAGTAGTGGAATAAAGGGCATATAAAAAGGCATGTTGCTTCGACGAGGCACAGAGTCAGCTAAGGCATTTCTTCCTAATGATGTTTTTAGCAGCCAGCAGGCTAATAGAGCCAGTCCCGGCAGACAAATGAGATGTTCCAGAGTGACAGTTTGACTAAGCTCTCTGGATACTTTCGAGACGAGCTCACCGAAATTCAAACCGGCCCAATTTTCGATGGTCTCAGGAATATACATTACAATAAATTAAGAACAAAAGTTAATCTGCTTTAAAACTTATGTTTGGCTACATAGCTTTTTTCAGGATTTCCAAAAGCTGGTCGTTTGTTAATGCAACGGGATTTCCTTTCATGCTGCTTGATTTTTGAGCCTTGGTGACTACCTCGACGAAATCATATTTTGTCAATCCGAGCTTAGTCAGTGACGGCACTTTTAATGTCTCGCAAAGTTTCTGAATCCAAACTACGCCATCGCTGGCCTGTGCTTTTGTTTTGCCAGTCAAAATCTGTGCTACCTCATCGTACCGAGTTAAATATGGTGAGTCAGCTTGGCGAGTTTTGAGAGCCTGTACGTTGGCCTGCATTACGAACGGCAGAAGACGAGCGCATATTACTCCATGAGGCGCTGAAATTTCATCCTTCGCAGGCCTACTCCGCCGAAGCGGCTGCGAAGGCTGGATGCTACGGAGAATGGACATGCCGCCTAACGGACCGGCAAAACCATGCACCGCCCCCAGACCCGCGTTAGCTAAAGCCAAGCCGCTAAAAAGGCTTGCCAGAGCCATATCCTCACGAGCTGCTTCATTGTATCCATCTTCATAGGCTTTTAGCAAAGAGCGGCCGGCTCGTTTTATTCCTTCTCGGCAGATGCCGTCCGTAAGAGGATTGGCCTTATTGGAGACGTATGCCTCAATGAGCTGAGTCAGCGCATCCAGGCCGGTGCTGGCCGTTAAATCCGGCGGCACTGAATAAGTCAGCTCAGGGTCAACCACAGCAACGCGTGGCAGCAGCAAGGCACTGCGCATACTTACTTTGACTTTATGTTCGACTGCACCAAGCACCGCATTGCGAGTGACCTCGGCTCCTGTGCCGGCTGTAGTAGGTATAGCGATATAGGGCAGGGGACTTTGCTTAATTGGTTTTCCTTCGCCAACCACTTCCAGATATTCTTCGAGTCGGCCGCTGTTGGTCAACATCGCGGAGACTACTTTACCTGTATCCAATACACTTCCGCCGCCGATACCGATGACTAAATCAGGTTTTACCTGGCGGGCCTGTTCAACAGCTTTATTTGCTATTGTTATTGTTGGCTCGCCGGGGACGCTGAAGGTGGAATACTTAATCCTGTGTTTATCCAGCCTTTCAAGGAGCGGCTCGGCTCTTTCGACCGTTCGGCCGGTGACAATAAATGCGGCTTTTCCAATCTCAGCCGCTAAAGGTCCAACTTCCTGAATTGTACCACGACCGAAGATTATGCGTGTAGCTGTCGCAAACTCGAATCTCACAATCGACCTGCTTGATATAAAATTTTGTAATTGATATACTCCGAAAAAGTTTTTTGACCATACTAATGTCATTGCGAACGAAGTGAAGCAATCTCATTTATGCAGATGATTGAGATTGCCGCGGCCTTTCAGGCCTCGCAATGACAGAGCATACAGAAGTAAACCATCCAATGTCTAAAAACTGTCTAATAGTAACTTAATCCCAGCCCTTTTCGTCAGGAAATACATTAGTATATTTGATACTGCTGCGTGGTTCAGCCATCATATCGGCCATAGCGTCACGCCATTTCTGATAATGTGCTGTTTCTTTGTGCCTGGCGGGGTCGCTCGCTGTACGATAGACCTCGACCAGCACGAAGCGCGTTGGGTCGTCCTGCTGCTGGAGACAATCGAATCGGGCGATGCCCGGCTCCTTTACGCTCTCGCGGGCGTTTTCAAGGCTGGCGGCTCGAAAGGCCTCTACCTTATCCGGCTTAACATGTGCGAATACATGGACTATAAACATGATAATCTCCTGCCGTTAGGCATCCCCTAGCGGACTGCAAATTTCATTATGTTCTTTGGCTTAAAACAGCCGGTTGCTGTCGAGCAGGAATGTCACCGGGCCATCATTAACGCTGCTGACGTGCATATATGAACCGAAGGTTCCTGTTTCAACAGTTATACTTTGCTTTGAGAGCAGCTCTATCACTTTTTCATAAAGCTGTTGCGCTGATTTCGGCTCAGCCGCGGCGTCGAAGCTGGGCCGACGTCCCTTTCGGCAGTCGCCGTGAAGTGTAAAATTGCTGACCAGCAAAATACCGCCCTGTACGTCAAGCACATTGCGGTTCATCTTGCCGGCTTCGTCTTCAAAGATTCTCAGATTTATGAGCTTCTCTGCTATCCACTCAGCGTCCTTTTCCGTATCAGTTTTGCCGACACTGAGATAGACAAGCAGCCCTTTGCCGATTCGCTCGATAGGCTTGCTGTTTATTTTAACCTGTCCCGCTCCGGCTCGGCGAGCCTTCACCGAGACGAGTGCTTCTAAAACCCGCTGTACAACCGCTCGCATAAACATTCTTTCCCAAAGTTCAATAAAACCATGGCGCCGAGGTTGACCTTCGGACGTGCAGCTCATCTATTCTGGCTTTGCCTTTATGCGTTACAAGGTACAGCACCAGTTCAGCGATTTCTTCCGGCCTCATAAGGTCCTCTTTTTTAAGGTCCGGCCGGACTCTTGGTATAAGCTCCGTATCGACACCGCCGGGACACAATAGATGCACCCGGATATTTGAGCCTTTTAGCTCCTCAGCTAATGAGATTGTCATTCCGCGAATGGCGTGCTTGGATGCGGTGTAAGCGCTTTGCAGCGGATAGCCTTTTACGCCTACAACCGAGGCGATATTGACAATGTAGGCGGCATCGGCTTTTTCCAGCAGCGGCAGGGCTTCTCTGCAAAGGATAAATGGTGCTCGTGAGTTAACTAAGAAGCAGCGGTCCCAGTCTTTGGTTTTTGTTTTTTGCAGTTTTGCTGAGTGAGTGATGCCGGCGTTATTGACTAATATATCGAGTCTGCCGAATTTTTTATTTGTTACCTTGACTAAGTTTTTGATGGACTTTTCTTCTGTTAAGTCGGTGACAACGATTTCTGCTTTTCCGCCTGCCTGTTTAACCTTTTCAGCAGTTTCCTGCAATTTCCGGATTGACCTTGCAGCTAAGACGACCGTCGCCGACTCTTCAGCTAAGGCGATACTAATAGCTCTGCCGATGCCTCTGCTGGCTCCTGTCACTATCGCTACTTTTCCGGCTAATTGTTTATTCATTTTGCGGCCCTTCCTTAACCAGCCGGATTATAACAGAAAATTACGGCAGACAAAACTCTAGTTTTCACAAAAAGGAAATTGTCCCTGTTTTTTAAGCTTCGCCTTGTAAATAAATGGCCGTTTTAAATGTCGTGTCCTTAGGATGATTAAGGAAGGCACGTTTATTCTTTGATATCACGATAGATTACGTGTTGCCACGTAATTTTTGTTTTTCACAGAGAGAAAGTGCTTTTCTGCTTGACTTACTTTTTTCCTGCCTTACATTGCTTATGAAGGTTAGAAATCAAGGAGGAGTGGCCGTCGAATGGACAGGTCAAAAACTTTGCATGGATGTGTCCCATCAAGAACCTTAATTCCCATTTCGCTACCTCCTTCCTTTGGGGAGCTCCTGCTCTTGGTTGACGCTAATTATGAGTATTTGACATGGAGGTGGTTAAATGAGTGCACTACGATTTGTATGGAGATGTTGGCTTAGATTATGGCGATCAAATGAGAGTCTTTCGCCTGGAATTGATTCACATAGATGGGAAAGCAAAATAGAGATTCTTAGGAGTTTATCGAGTAAGCGTTGTTGATAAATAGTGGTTGCCATTCGCGGCTGTCCCTGTTTATAATACCCTTTTGGGTTTTTAGGGCACTTAGGATGTGCACTGTTTAGAACTATATGCCATTTCTGAAAAGTTAGTATTACTTTTAATGGCTGGCCACGTCATTCCGACCGGAGTCCCCAGGGGACGAAGTGGAGAAATCTGCTTAAAAACAGATTTCTCGACTCGCCTTCGGCTCGCTCGAAATGACATTCTGAACTCTT
>CAZVWH010000092.1:0-9624 GCA_964631175.1 uncultured Pirellulales bacterium
CAAAGACTCAACCTCATCAGAAAAATGGACCCGCTCAGGGCCGGCGATGAAGAAACTGACTATAGAGCAATGATCGCCAGGAAATTATGAAGAAATTATGACCTAATTATGCAAAACAAAGCCAATTTCAAAAAGGCCGGAATAAACGTAAACTACTATTTACAAGAGGATTATGAAAATGAACAACTTCGCAAGCCGCGTGGAAAACAAACCCAATCAAACCCAATGTCGAAACAGTCTAAGGCCTACTTTTCTGCTTGGCGAAAATGCTAAATAAAATACTCGACTATGCGTGCAGAATTTGAGATAATAGACCTGGATTTTAACGTACAAGGAGTATCAATTTGTATGGATGAGAAGGTCAATGCGGAAATAACCAGGGAAAAGGACGTTGCAGTAGTAGCCTTCAAAACGGCCAGTATAAGCAACGTTGAAGAAATCAGTGTTATTTCCGATTATATAAAAGAATTTATCGATAAGAATCGTCCTAATAGTATAGTATTTGACTTTGAGGGAGTGAAGTTTTTCTCCTCTCAGGTGCTGGGGCTGCTTCTGGAGATTCGGGCTAAGCTTAAAGCGTATGAAGGTAAAGTTGTGATTAGTGCGATAAATCCACGTTTGCACCGGGTTTTTAAGATAACTAATCTTGATAAGATTTTCACATTTTTTCCGAGCAGGGAAAGTGCTGTTAAGGCGGCAGGCGGCCTCGCCTAAAAAAGTGAAACTAATCTTGCTGCTATGGCGGATTGTACCGCTTGCAGGTATTTGATTGGAGTGGCCAGGATCATGAATGTTGCGACACAATTTTCGATTTTTATGGTTAATAAGCCGGGAGTATTAGCTCAGGTGCTCGGTGAATTTGCACGAGCCAGGATTAACATTATGGCTATAACCATGATGGATTCCGTAGAGCACGGCGTTATGAGAATAGTTTTTACTGCGCCGGATAAAGCAAGAGAGGTGCTGTCAAAACTAAGTATGCCCTATAATGAAACAGAAGTTTTGTGTGTAACCTTAGACAATAAAGCCGGCGCGCTGGCTGCGGTGGCAGAAAAATTGGCTAAAAACCACATAAATATCGGTTATGCATACTGTACGGCGGGCGCTAAGGGCGGCCGAACTACCGGCGTCTTAAAAGTCGCCGACGTGAAGAAAGCAATGAAGGTTCTACAGCAAAATCAGAAAAAGAATAGCAAGTCGCAGCCGGTAGTCAGGCGTCCGAAATCTTCGAGAAAATAATCAATCTTTGAAGATGGTAGTGATTGACAGAGAAGTTATTGAGGGGATATAGTATATTTTGGTAGAGATTAGGGGGCCGTAGCTCAATTGGTTAGAGCATCGGACTGTCGATCCGAAGGTTGTGAGTTCGAGTCTCATCGGCCTCGTTAAATCGTAGCAAATTGCGATTGTGCAATTCCTTATTTATACTAATTTGATGTCATAGATGAAGTATTAATCTACGTAAAGCAGGTCATAGATTTGGCTAATTTCGGCTTTTGCTCTAAGACACGTAATCCATAACAGAGTCGCTGGCCAACCTCCTCCAAGTTCTCAAAATTATTGTTGCCAAAAACATTCTCACGTAAATAATCCCAAATATGTTCTACAGGATTAAGCTCTGGACTATAAGCTGGCAGCGGCTACAGGCAAATAGTCTGTGGCACTTTTGACTTGAGAATTCCCTGGGGTTTGCCACAGGGTGAAGAGCATCTATACTCCTTATGAAGATTAGATACCCTGCAGCTTGCTGCAGGGAGATTCATTTACAATTTGTACTATGTTAATTTTGTTTTTCTTAGCTCCTGATTTTCTGCTGAACAGAAAATACAGCAATTCCGACTTCTGACGTTTGAGACGAGAGACGAGCCACGAGCGGAAAGATTAGTAATCATAGTACCGAACTCCATTTTCATCGGTACCAGGCCAGTCGAGCCTGATTGTTTTTGTTGCCGGTTGATAGACCCACCCATAATCGCCGGTTGCTGCTGACGGGAAGGTTTCATTATTTCCAATTACGTTCATGGTATCCAGATTATTGAAAGGATTGTCGGGCATCTTTCGAACATATTCGCCACCGAGTATGACCTGCTGATAAAAATATAGACTATCCGGACTGGTCTGCGGGTCATTGTCTTCATACCCTGGCGGGATACCACGATGTTGGGCGGCATATAGCTCGATCGCGCCTCGAAATATACGCAGATGATCCTGGGCTACGGCTTTCTTGGCTTCGGTCGATTGTGATTTAAAATACGGCACAACGATAGCAGCCATAATTCCCAAAATGGCTAATACTATCATCAGCTCAGCTAATGAAAATGCTTTTTTCATAACGATCAGTTATCCAAGTCAGTATAATATCGTCCATAACTGACCGGCATTTTAGGTGAAAAACTCGTTATGGGACGGTACTTTTATTTTGCTGGTCACACCTTAGTTCTTTGCTCACTGGATTTTATCCTTGAAAATAAGTTTTTTTGGCTTTACAATTCTTACTTCACCGGGATATTTCAAGAATAATATTGTGTATAGGAAAATAAAAATAAATATCTCTCGACTCGGCTCGAGACAGGTTTAGCCCCCCAATTCACTCGCCTTCGCGTAGCTATGGCGAAGCGAGGTTGGGGAGTTATTAAAAAGATTACGGCATGTTTGAGTCATTAACCGAGAAACTTAATTCAGTTTTCAAGTCGTTAGCCGGCCGAGGCAGAATCACCGAAGCGAATATCTCGGATGCTATGCGAGATGTCCGCAAGGCCCTTTTGGAAGCGGATGTCAATTACAATGTAGTTAAGGACTTTTGCAAAAAGGTCAGAGACGCAGCTATCGGTGCCGAGGTTATAAAGAGCCTTCATCCCAGCCAGGTTTTTGTAAAAATCGTCAATGACGAGCTGACTAAACTGATGGGACCGGTCGATAGCAAGATATATTTTGTCTCGCCGGGGCCAACTATTATTATGCTCGCCGGCCTACAGGGCGGCGGTAAAACCACGACCGCCGCAAAGCTCGCCAAATATCTCGTCTCAAAGGGAAAAAGGCCGCTCCTCGTGGCTGATGACCTGCAAAGACCGGCTGCTATTGAGCAGTTAGCTGTTCTGGGCCGGCAGTTAAATATTGATGTTTACACCGAAGATAGCAAAGACTCCGTAAAAGTTGCAAAAAACGCGGTCCGGCACGCCAAAAAGAACGGTTATGACGTGGCAATGATCGACACAGCCGGCCGATTGCATATAGACCAAGACATGATGACCGAGTTGGCTAATGTTGCAAAAGCGACAAGTCCGCACCAGATTTATTTAGTCTGTGACGCGATGACTGGCCAGGACGCAGTAAATTCCGCTAAGGAATTCAACAATCGGCTGGAGCTTGACGGCGTTATCCTAACCAAATTAGACGGCGATGCTCGCGGTGGAGCCGCCTTGAGCGTCAAGGCTGTAACCGGTAAACCCATCAAATTTATCGGCGTCGGCGAAAAGCTTGACAAACTCGAAGAATTCCACCCCGACCGTATGGCAAGCAGAATCCTGGGTATGGGCGATGTTGTTACCCTCGTGGAAAAGGCTCAGGAGCATTTCGAAGCTGAAGAAGCCCAGAAGTTGCAACAGAAGATAGCCAAGGGCAGCTTTGGCTTTGATGATTTTCTAAAGCAGATGCAAGCCGTCAAAAAGATGGGCGGTGTAAAAGATATGCTCAAAATGCTACCCGGCATGTCAAGCCAGCTTGGTGATCTGGATATTGACGACGGCGAGTTTATACACATGGAAGCAATTGTGCAGTCGATGACGCCAGCCGAACGTCGCAATCCCGATATTATAGATTCGCCCAGACGCAGACGGATTGCAGCGGGAGCCGGCGTCGAAGCCACTACTGTTTCCGGTCTGGTTAAGACATTTATGCGCAGCAGAGACACGATAAAATCCATCAGTGGCGGAACCTTCAGCGGACTTAAAAACCTGTTCTCAGGCGGTTTTAATATGGGTGCGTTAAGTGCTGCCATGGGGGCCGGCAGAAAAATAAAGCAACGCTCAAAACGTAAAAAAATCATAAAGCGAAGAGGAAAGATAAAAAAGCGATAAAATATGATATATTTAGCCCCCCAATTTATTGGGGGTTTCAATATATGAAGAAAAATAAAGACAAAACAATAATGGTACAAGACAACATTACGATTGAACAATACCTGCAAAAGGTTGCCAGGTTCTCCGACAGCGAATATGGCCAGCTTATAAGAGACCAGTTCAAAGACATCAAAGGCAGCAGCGAGCTGGCCATGTTAGCTGCGCCGAGCGCTGAAGAATTAGAGCAATTGAAAAAAGCGGTCGCAATAATGACGCCGGGCGAAAAACAAAATGCGGCTAATTTAACTGACGAACAAATACAAACAATCGCAACCGACGCCGACATCGACCCAGCTATCTTTGCAATCTTCATAAACGGCTATAATTTACATTACAAACGTGTTTCGTGACTCGTAGTGGGTGAGTCACGGAAATTGATTATAAAGCAATAAAGAAAGGAAATAATTATGGCAGTAAAGATCAGAATGACCCGAATGGGAAGGCGGCATCGGCCGTTCTTCAGAATCAATGCAGTTGACGCCCGCACACCACGTGACGGCAAGATATTGGAGAAGCTGGGCCATTACGACCCAATTGAAAAAGACCCCGCAAAGCAAATTGTGCTCAACCGCCAGCGTGCAGAATATTGGCTCAGCCAGGGAGCAGTACCAAGCGACACGGTTTCACAAATTTTGCTTCGACAGGGGATAAAACATAAATACGCCGACGAAAAGGCAACTCGCCAGGCAAAGGCCAGGACCATTGCCCACGCCAAAGGCAAACTTTTTACAGAAACAGAAAAGATAACTGCTGAAAAAGCCGCTAAAGAAGTCGAAGAAAAAGCTAAGGCTGAAGCCGAAGCAGCTAAAGCAGCCGAAGAAAAGACCAAAGCTGAAGCAAAACAGAAAGCTGAGGCTGAAGAGAAAGAAAAAGCTAAAACCGAAGCGGAAGCCAAGGCAAAAGCTGAAGCTGAAACAAAAGCCAAAGCTGAAGAAAAGGCTCAGGCCGAGCAAGCCCAACCAGAAAAAGAGCAAACTAAAACCGAGGCGGAGGTAAAAGAGCCTAAGGCAGCCAAAGCAAAACCGGAAAACAAGACACCTGATGATAAAGCTAAAGCCAGGCCTGAGAAGGAACCAAAAGCCGAAGTGGAGGAAAAACCCACAGTCGAGGCTGAAGAGCAGCCCAAGGTCGAGGAAGCAGGAGCGGCCAAGGCAGAAGCGGAAGACAAAACCGAGGCCCAAGTGACACAAGAAAAACCAGAGACAAAAACTGAAGAAGCTGAGACCAATGACAAAGCTGAAACCGTAGAGAAACAAAAAGAGGAAAAACCGGAACCGGCAGAAGAGAAAGCCGAGGACAAAACTCCATCGGAACCGGCAGAACAGAAATCAGGAGATAAAGACGAAGAAGACTCTGAGATTAAGGACGAGCAGGAAAAGTGACCACTAATAAGCTAGTTAAATACAGAGACAATCTGTGAAATCTGTGGTTTTCGTTTTATTTTTTGCCACCAAGGCAGTAGGCTTGTCCTGGCGTTAGCCATCCTGCAGACCGCGAAGGCGGGGGTTTATTCGTGGCTAAATTCTCTATGTTATCTATGTCTGATTAAACGGCCAATAAAAGACCCCCCAAACAAACCCCTCCTGAGCCGGGTCGAAGGATTTGGGGGGCTAAACATGAAATAAATCTGTGGCAATCTGTGAAATCTGTAGTTTAGAACCAATAAAAATCTGTGTTAATCTGTGGTTATGAGGATCGATGTTCTTACGCTTTTTCCGGAGGTTTTTCAATCGCCGCTGAACTGCTCGATATTAAAACGAGCACAAGAAGCCGGCATAGTCGATATTGTCCTTACCAATATTAGGGATTTTGCCACCGATAGGCACCACAAGGTCGATGATAAGGCGTACGGCGGCGGGCCGGGTATGGTTATGATGCCGGGTCCGGTTTTTGACTGTTTCGAGCATGTCCAAAAACTCTCACCGGAAGAGGGACGAGTCATCCTGCTGACACCCCAAGGACAAAAATTTAATCAGAAAAAAACTATTGAACTAAGCAAAGAAAAAAGGTTAATTTTAATCGCCGGCAAATATGAAGGTTTCGACGAGCGAATTCGCATCGGTCTTGGGGCCGAGCAAATTTCGATAGGCGATTATGTTCTAAACGGCGGCGAGTTAGCGGCTATGGTCATCATCGACGCGGCAGTAAGACTTCTGCCCGGCGTGCTCGGTGACGAGACTTCTGCCAAAGACGATTCTTTCAGCGAGTCCGGCAGTTTTGCCGGATTGGAGTATCCACAATATACAAGGCCCGAAGTTTTCCGTGACATGAAGGTCCCTGATATTCTCTTAAGCGGTGACCACGGCAAAATTGCCGAGTGGCGACACCAGCAGGCCTTAGTGCGGACAAAAAAATGGCGTCCGGATTTGTTAGAGAAGAAAGAAGGAAAAGAGGGTAATCAGAAATGAAGGCAAAATCTGAATCCACAATTTCAAAATCGCATACAAAAAGTAAGGCTACATTAATTAGCTTTAAATCACTTGGGCCTGTGCCGGACCTGGAGGAGCACGTCCAGCCGGACTGGTGGCGGTGGATTTTCAATTCAATCTACCTGAAAACTGACGGTGATGTGATTGATGATGCGCAGATAACTGCCAAAGAAGTAGACCTCTTTTTAGATATTCTTAAGTTGACACAGCAGGACAAAATTCTGGACCTGTGCTGCGGACAAGGACGGATCGCTCTTGAACTGGCAAGACGAGGGCTCAGCAACGTTGAAGGACTGGATCGCTCTCGTTATCTGATTCAAAAGGCCAAAGCTCATAATAAAAAAGAAGGCTTAAGCGTTCGGTTCAGAGAAGGAGACGCCAGAAAACTACCCTATCAGCCGGACTCTTTTGACGTGGTTATGATTCCAGGAAACAGTTTCGGCTATTTTGAAACACCACAAGATGACATTAGAGTTTTAAAAGAGGTTTTCAGGGTGTTAAAGCCTTGGGGAAGAATTCTTATAGACGTTGCCGATGGAGAGTACTTAAGAAGACGCTTTCAGCCGAGGTCCTGGGAATGGATAGACAAAAATTATTTCGTCTGCAGGGAACGCTCCCTGTCACTGGACAAACAGCGTTTAATTTCGAGAGAGGTAGTCACCCATGTAAAAAAGGGTGTTGTTGCGGACCAATTTTACGCTGAGCGGCTTTATACCCGCAGAAACTTGGACGAACTGTTTAAAAAAGTAGGCTTTAGGGATTTTACTATCCACAGCGACATATCCGCAGATTCCCAACGCAACCAAGACCTGGGAATGATGGAAAGGCGTATCACAATAACCGCGGTGGTCAGAAAAGAATGGACACCACTAAAGAAGAAAGAGCTGACGAACAATATAGTTGTAATTTTAGGCGATCCTAACAAACCCGATCCTTTAAAACCGCTGTCTGTTTTTGATGACGATGATTTCTATACAATCGATCAATTGAAAGACGCATTGAGAGGCCTGAACAAATATCAGATTACGTACCTTACCAATCACGATAGCTTGTATAATGACCTGGTGAGGCTGAAACAAAAAACAGATTTTATCTTAAATCTATGCGATGAGGGTTATTATAACGATGCCCGTAAAGAGCTGCATATACCATCTTTACTGGAACTGCTCGACTGTCCATATACCGGCAGTGGTCCTCAGTGCCTTGCATTTTGTTATGACAAGTCACTTGTACGCGGCGTTGCAATGGAAATGCAGGTTCCGGTTCCGGATGCGTTCTTCATAAAACCACAAGATGATATTTTTGAGCTTCAGATCGGTTTTCCGGTTATTGTAAAGCCCAACTTTGGAGATTCCAGTTTCGGGATAACCCAGCGAAGTGTTGCAAGCACTATCGAAGAGCTTGTCAATGCCATTTCGGAAATAAGGGAGAAATTCGGCTATGAAAAACCCATCCTCGTCGAGGAATTTCTCACAGGCAAAGACCTGACCGTAGGAATTATAGGGAACCTGCCTGAATCATATACGGTTCTGCCCATCATTGAAGAAGACTATTCAACATTGCCGCCGGAGCTGCCAAGATTATGCGGCTATGAAGCCAAGTGGCAGCCTGATTCACCATACTGGAATATTAAATCAATTCCAGCCAACCTGCCGGATAAAACTGAAAAATTTATTATCGAATGTTGCTTGAAATTGTTTGAGAGACTGGAGTGCCGTGATTATGCCAGATTTGATTGGAGGCTTGATGCAAAAGGTAATCCGAAATTGCTCGAGGTCAATCCCAATCCGGGTTGGTGCTGGGACGGTCATTTAGCAAAAATGGCAAACTTAGCTAGAATGTCTTATTCTCAAATGCTGGATGCAATCCTCCAGGCGGCTGAAGAGCGTTTAGCCGTTCAATCGACAAGCGGTCAAAAAAATGGAGAGGTAGGGAGTTCGCTGAAGGAACCCGATAAACACATAAATGAAAAGATATAAAAAGACCCGAATTTCATTGTCTAACAGCAGATGGAACATTGGCGATATTAGCGGATCTTAGTGCGGATAAAAAATAGCGACCAGACTTGCTGCAGAATAACAACCTTTGAAAAATACTTGTTTAGAGAACAAGATCAGGTATACTATACTTTTGGCTTTGAGTAATGTAGGCTACACACTCGGTGAGATACGAATTGACAAGGAGATAAATAAGTGAAAACAGAGTTACTGGATGCCGTGGAGAGCAAGAGTCTGAAGAAAAATATACCGCATTTCGAGATAGGCGATAGGGTAGACGTCCATTACAGCATAAAAGAAGGCGATAAAGAACGGGTACAGGTATTCAGCGGCACTGTGATTGCCCGCAAGGGCCGAGGAATCAATGAAATGTTCACGGTGCGGCGGATCGTAAATAACGAAGGCGTGGAACGGATTTTCCCAATTCACTCGCCTAATATTATCGATATAAAGCCGATACGAAGCGGCAAAACAAGACGGGCAAAATTGTATTTCCTACGCAAGCGAACCGGCAAAGCCGTCAGACTGCCCCATCGGCACAGCGACCACACAGTCTCCAGATGATTCCGGGTTATATTTAGCCCCCAAATCCTTCGACCCTGCTCAGGACGGGTTTATTTGGGGGTTTCTCTAACCAAAACCAAACGCGATATGCTGCTGAACAAAAGCAGATTATTGACAGATCGAAAACTGCTCGGCCAATGGGGCGAAAAACGCTGCCAAAGATTCCTCAAAAGAAAAGGCCTTAAAACACTCACTCGCAACTTTACATGCAAGACCGGCGAAATCGACCTCGTCATGGTTGATACTGACAAAACCATCGTCTTTGTCGAGGTTAGAACAAGAGTTGATGAGAGCTTTAGCTCAGTCGAATCATCCATCACATCCGCAAAGAAAGCCAAACTGTTCAGGACTGCCCGTTTTTTTCTTACAACTCACAATATCGATAATAGACCCTTTCGTTTTGATGTTGTCGCGATAGTTCTCGGCCAAAAAGGCCGACCGCAGATAAGACATTACGAAAATGCTTTTGTGCTATGATTAGTAATGTCATTTCGAGCGAGCCCTATGTCTTCTGTC
>CAZVWH010000092.1:9724-10811 GCA_964631175.1 uncultured Pirellulales bacterium
CGAAGACAGAAACGGGGGCGAGTCGAGAAATCTGCATACAACTACTCTGCTAATCCAGATTTCTCCACTCCATTCGCTTCGCTCACTACGGCCGAAATGACAGTGGGGGTTTTCTACATAGCAAAAGAGCGTAAGAAAATCGCAAAGGATTTTTGACAAGCCGGGCTAGCAGGTGCATAATCTGGTAGAAAATGCAAGAAACGGCGTGGAATCAGCATTAAAAGTTTATACAGATTGTATAATTATTGTTATGCAGAAAACTAATTCTTTCCTATGAGATTAATATCGCCAAAACTGAAGAGCACCCAGCACAGTGATGATTTACGTGAATGGATGCCTAATGCTTTTGATAATTTCTTGATTGAAATTGACCATGTCATCAATTCTTGTGAAGGATCAAATCCGGCTCCATTGTTCAGAGGCCACACAAATTATGAGTGGCTCGTTGATTCCACTATTGTTAGAAATTCCATCCAGCATATATTCAAAATTTCTGATTATCATAAGCTTTCCCCAAAAATCAGACATACTGTGTCTTTCCATAGAGCATTGGCATCAATCATCTTGCTTAAATTTGGTACTGTATCATGCACCAGCAAAGAACTAATTGAGCGTGAAAAATCAGAAGGAATTGACCCTTGGTTTGAAATTATGAAACATCTTCAACAATATCCAGAGGAAGACCAATTCATAAACGGCACTTTTTTATTGGACTGGAGCCTTTCCAAAGACATAGCTTTATATTTTGCAACTTACCAAGGGAAATATAAGCAACGAACTATCAGTCCAAACCATGGAGCAGTTTGGATATATGATTCTGTTTCTACGGGAAAAACCTTACAGATAGTAAAAGTTGGTAAAATTTTATCTCTGATGAGCAGCGAGGAGTTTTTGAATGCAGATAAAACACTCCCTCTCATAATTCATCCAAATCCACAAACTCGCCAACTCCGTTCTATAAATCAGGTTCCAGCTTACGTAGAACAAATGGATTTTAGGTATGATGTTGTTGATATATGGGCAGATTACGAGATGCGGAATAATAAAAGGGTCTTTATTAAGCTAATTTTGAGTGAAAACTTGAAAC
>CAZVWH010000093.1:0-10756 GCA_964631175.1 uncultured Pirellulales bacterium
ATAAAAGAAGGGAAAAGGCAAGGGAAAAGACAGAAGACAGAAAACGGAGGACAGAGGACGGAATTTCCGGCTAATCGGAGTATTTGTGTCAAAAAAACAAAAACCCTGCCATAAATGGCAGGGCTAAACATTGATTTGTGTTAATCCGTGAAATCTGTGCCTCGTGTCCAGAGAAAAATAACAATGCAAAAATAACCAATTACCATGATAATTTTAAAGTAAAAAGTCCAAAGGCAAAAGGAAAAACACGGCGTCCATCGCGGGGGTCGAGCTTTTTATAAATATTTCCAACATGCGACGAGATGGCCCTTATGTTTTTTGCTTTCCTGTAATGCAGGCATCCTCTTAAAACAATCGCTATAGCACTTCGGGCATCTCGGGCTGAAGGTACAGCCGGGAGGCGGATTCAAGGTACTCGATACTTCGCCGCTGACTACATATCTACGGTATCGCCTTGACGATTCAACCTGCGGAATCGCCGACAATAAGGCGCACGTATATGGATGAAGAGGATTTCGATACAACTGTTGTGCCGTGGCCTGCTCCACTATTCTGCCCATATACATAACCGCCACTACATCGCAGAAAAATCCAACAACAGCCAAATCGTGTGCGATAAATAAATACGTCATCCCGAATTCTTCCTGCAGGTCTTTTAACAAATTCAGAATCTGCGACCGAATCGAAACATCCAGGGCGCTGACCGGCTCATCACATATTACCAATTTCGGTTTCAGCGCCAAGGCCCTGGCTATGCCGATTCGCTGCCTCTGTCCACCTGAGAGCTCATGTGGATAACGATTTATATGGTCGGCAGACAATCCTACCCTGCGAAGCAGCGTTGCTACTTGTTCGGTTAACTCACTACCGGTTACCACTCTATGAATCTTTAACGGCTCAGCTATGATATTGCCAACGGTCATTCTCGGATTCAACGAGCCGAACGAGTCCTGAAAAATGAGGCTGATTTGTCTGCGGAGCCGGTGAAGTTTGTCCCTATCAGCCGACAAAACATCCGTTTGTCCGAAGGTTATCCTTCCTGCTGTAGCAGGAGTCAGCCGAACTATGGTTCCGGCAACGGTTGTTTTGCCACAGCCGCTTTCGCCGACAAGTCCAAACGTCTGCCCTGTTTTGATGCCGAAACTAATCCCATCAACTGCTTTGATAAAACCAGCCGTTCGCCGCAATAGACCTTTCTTAATCGGGAAGTAGGTCTTTAAGTTCTCAACTTCAAGCAGATAATCGTTTGTACTCAACATTTAGCAAAACCAAAATTCAAATATCAAATGTTCAAAATGACACTTATGTGACAGCAAAGCTGTTAATTTTAGTCATTTGGATTTGTTTCGGATTTCGTATTTGATTCTTCATAAAACAGTAATTGGTAGGGTGGGGTCATACCCCACCAATCCTTATCTTTGTTATATAAATCAAAATGTTCGGTGGGGTAAAAGACCCCACCCTACCCTTTTTCGTATCCAGGAGCGTACCAACACGCGACGTAGCGTCCGGGCTGGACTTCTCTCAGTTCCGGCTCAATCGTCTGACAGCGCTCGTCTGCGCAGCCTGTCGGACAACGAGGATGAAATTTACAGCCGGCCTGTCCGGAGCCAGATCGAAGGATCGAAAAATGTAACGGCTCAGGAACCGTTCCTGGAATTGTCGGCAGACGCTTATGGGCTTGGCCATCCCTTGCGGGAGCTGATACGCCTAACCGGGGTAAAGACCGAAGCAGACCTTGCGTATATGGATGGAAAGGCTCTGCAAAGAGCTGCCGCGAATCAGCCATTTCTACTATCCTTGACGCATACATCACCGCGATGTTATCTGCCCGCTCAGCTACTACGCCCAAATCGTGCGTTATCAGCAAGATACTCATCCCGGTTTGCCTCTGCAACTGCTCCAGCAAATCCAGTATCTGCGCCTGAATCGTTACATCCAGTGCGGTTGTCGGCTCATCAGCTATCAAAAGTGCCGGTTTACAACTGACCGCCATTGCTATCATAACCCGCTGCTGCATTCCGCCGGAGAGCTGATGCGGATACATTTTCGCTATTTGTTTTGGGTCAGCTATGCTAACTTTTCTAAGTGTATCAATGGCGTCGGCCCATGTGGGCCTGGCCATTTCCCTGGGAATCTGGCCCCTCGGGCTCTCGACCGACGATCTACGAACCTGTCGGGCGTTTTTTCTCTGATGTAGTTTGATAGCCTCGGCAATCTGATTGCCCACCATATATACCGGATTGAGGCTCGTCATCGGCTCCTGAAAAACAATAGCGATTTTATTGCCACGGATGTCACGCATTTTTTTTTCGCTTAGCTTGGTAAGGTCCTGGCCATCCAATAAAACGCTGCCGCTTACCCCCGCTGCCGGCTTGCGCAGCAAACCGCGGGGGCCCGGCGGCACGGACACAAGCTGAAGGATGGCCAAAGCGGTGGTGCTTTTGCCGCAGCCGCTTTCACCAACCAGGGCAAATGTCTTGCCCTTTTCGATGGCAAAACTTACATTCTGCACCGCCTTGACGCTGCCGGCAGGGATATAAAAGTGTACCGACAAATTTTTAACTTCCAGCAATATCTTTTTTTGCATACGCTTATTGAGTCCTCAACCCCTTAGGGGCCAACTTGGGATCAAGACAGTCACGCAAAGCGTCACCAAAGATATTCATCGCCAGTGAAATAAAAAATATAGCAAGTGTGGCAGCAGCCATTTGCCACCATACTCCTCGTGACATCTCGATCCTTGCATCATTTATCATAGCTCCCCAGCTTGGCCGATTGGCCTCACCCAGACCAAGAAAGCTCAAGATTACTTCGGCGTGTATGAAGGCGACAAACCGAATGGAAAAATCGATAATAACCAAATGAAATACATTCGGCAGCAAATGCCTGAAGATAATTCGGCTGTTGCTACAGCCATAGCTTCGCGCCGCCAGCACATACTGGCGCTGTTTGTGTTTGATGACCTCGCCTCGTACAAGGCGGCAAAGTCCAACCCAACTGGTCAAACCGATGGCCAGATAGACCGATGTGATTCCTGTTAGTTTATGTCCGAATAAAGTTCTATCCCGCAAAACCACTGCAAAGGCCAATATCAACAATATGTAAGGGATAGAGCTTAGTGTTGAATAAATCCAGACGATAATCTCATCAATGATACCGCGAAAATAACCGGCCATCGCTCCTAATGGGACTCCGATAGCTATGCTTACGAAAGAAGCACAAAGGGCAACCGTAAGGGAAATCTTCGCACCGTACAGAGTCTTACGAAAAACGGATTGGCCGAATATGTCGGTGCCAAATATATGCTGGGTGCTGGGCGGCTCATATTGTTTGCCGATTTGCTCCGACCATTTCACAGCCGCCCATTGCCGGTTGCAAATCTCACCTACGTAAATCGACCCCGCTAACAGAAAATAAACGACAATAATAACGAAACTGACCATGGCCGGTTTTCGCCTGCGAAGCCTTCTGAGACCATCCTTCCCTGCTCCGCCGAAGCGCTTCGCCAAGGCGAGCCAAAGTCTCTTTCCTTTTGGTGCTTGTTTGGTTCTATTTTGCTGATTATTCAAGAGACACTCTCGGATCGACTAAAGCGTAACAAATATCGGCCAGAAGGTTAAAAAGCACAAACAAAATCGCACTGATATATGTCATTGCATTTATTACAAAGTAGTCACGCGACGATGTCGCTTCTACCATTAAATAGCCCAGGCCTGGTATTCCGAAAAACCGCTCTAACAACAACGACCCTAAAAACAGGTAGGGAATCGTCAGCGTCACACGCGTGATGATTGGCACCATCGCATTTTTCAAAACATGTTTGAATAGCACTCGTTTTGTGCTTAAGCCCTTAGCAAAAGCGGTTCGCACATAGTCGTTTCGCATCTCATCCAGCATTACGGTGCGGTAAAAACGCAGATTCGCCCCCAACCCCGCTGCAATGCCAATTAAAACCGGCAAAGCTACACATTTATAAAGCGGCAAATCAGGCTCGAAAAACACCGGGAATATCCACCATTTGTAGGCGAGGAAATATTGTCCGAAAAGAATAAAGCTCAAATAGGGAATGCTCATTCCGGCTACACAAATCACAACCACAAGAACATCCCAAACCGTTCCGTGAGCAAAAGCTACAAAAAGAGACATGCTGACCGAAATAATTAAAATCCCCAAAAACATTGGAATTGTTATTGCCAGCGAAGGTCCGAGCCCCCTTTTTATCTTGTCAATCACCCGCTCACGGTCCAAAGCCCTGCCAAAATCAAAGATCAACGCATTCTTAACGTGATTTAGGAACTGACTATCTCGTGAAAAAAATAATGGTTTGTTCATCCCATACTCTTCGCGGACTTCTTCTATAACCTGCGGCGACGCACCTTTTCCCGCTATTTGAATCGCCGGATCGCCAGGGACCACTTTAAATAGTACGAATGTAAGCAGCAAAACTCCAAAGACGATGGGAATCGTATATAAAAGTCTCCTTATGATGTATGTGGTCATTTTGTTTTCTTCACCAGCTCTTTATATGCATCTCTTTTTCTCTTGTCGATTTTGTGATATTTGACCAATCCAAATTGAAAAGCGTGCGGCTTGTAATTACCAAGCCAGTCGTGGTATAGCATATATGCGACCGGATGATTTATAAACGCAGCCGGACAGTCACGAATTATGATCTGTTCAGCCTGTCGGTATAATTCTACCCTTGCCGGGCAATCAGGCATACAAGAGGCCTTTTCGTAAAGCTTATCGAATTCCGAGCTGCGGTAATTAAAACTATTAACTCCGGGCGAAATATTCTTGCTATAGAAAAGTTTTAGGAAACTTTCTGCATCCGGATAGTCCGCCGTCCATAGGCAATAAAACATCTGAGCGCTTTTTGTACGGATTTTATTTAAGAAGGTAGCCAAATCAAGATACTCCAGCTCAACATCCAAACCGGCATCTTTAAGGCATCTTTGCCAGAATTGGCCTATCTGCCTGGCCATTATATCCGTCCCAGCCATTGATAATTTAAGAGTTGGAATTTTGCCGCGACTCGGCTGAGGACGTTCGGCTGAGCTCAGTCGAAGCCCTTGTCGAAGTCCATAAATCTTTTGCGCTTGCCTAACAAGCTGTTTGGCTTTTTCCGGGTCATATCTCTGGCCCGTCTTTTTAATATCAGGATTGTAAGAATTCATTACAGGTGGAATAAGGCCGTGTGCAATCTCGTCTCTACTATTCCAGAAAAGCTCGATGTATTTAGCCCGATCCAACGCTAAACTAATCGCTTCTCTTAACGGCTTATTAGCTCCGAGAATTTTGTCTTCCAAATTAAAACCAATATATAAGGTACTGGGCTGTCTGTACGTGTTGAAGCGTATATTTCTTTTGGTCATTGCAGGTGTCAACCCCATTAGAAAATCGCCGAGAATTAAAGGGTCGGTTCCATGCCGTGTTATTTCTAACGGGGTCAAATCCATAGAAGCTGCTATCGCCTGGCCGAAATTATCCTTCGGAATAATAATATTATCGATCTGACCTCGTAAAAACAAAAACCAGCGAGGCTGATCCTCTTCGATTATCCGGAAAATTACTCTGTCCACAAAAGGCATTGTTTTCCCTGCATCATCGAGCAATCCTTGCTCAGCATCTTGTTGCTGGCCTTGCGTCGGATAATAATCTTTGCGGAAATTAGGGTTACGAACGAGGTCGATATAACTGCCTCGGTGCCAGGTTTTCAGCATGAAAGGCCCCGTACCGACAGGGTGACTTATGACATCTTGGCCGTAGTAATCCACCGCTTCTTTAGATAGTGCTACTGCCTGGTAAGTCAATACATAGATTAGCTGCGGCCAGGGCTTTTTAAGTTTTATGACCAGAGTGTAATCGTCGGGTATCTGCAGCCCTTCAACCGGACGGCAGTAATCCACATCTTCTTCGCTCTGGCAGGTTTTGGTATATTCTCTAAATTCGTCCAGACCAACAATTTTATCTTCAAAGATCCACCAGTTCTTGCTGCAGTTTTTGATATCGGCGATTCTTTTGAGTGAATAAATAAAATCAGAAGCCTTCAATTCTCTGCCTTTGCCGTCCTGAAAGCACGGGTCGTCGTGAAAATAAACTCCGTTCTTAATCTTTATGGTGTACGTTAAAATATCGTCGCTGACCTGTGGCATACCATCAGCCAAGAGAGGTACAACCTCATAGGGTCTTTTCAGGTAATGATATTCATAGAGAGGCTCAAAAATCTGGGCGAGAACTATGTGCTCGTAGATACTCTCCCAATTGCCGGGATCCAGCGTGCCAATTTTTGCCGGTAAAACAGAATGAATAACTAATTCGTTGGGGTCACGATTCGGGTCGGCTCCGCAGCCGGTAAATAAAATCACTGATATTGAAATTAGAACGACAAATTTCAAGGCATAATCCTTTATTGCCTTGTGTATGCCTCGGCAAAACGAAGGACGATGGAAGATGGACGACGGACGTCCCTCGTGGCTCGTCACTCATCCCTTGGTTTCGGCGGGTCCGGCAAGGCCAGCGGTGCTGTCCTTTTCTTGCCATTGGGGTCGGTGCCGTAGTCAATATTCAGTTTCGACGTTAGCTCACCTGCTTGTGTTTGGTCACCGAATAACCTATCATATTCCTGTGAGAGCAGTCCGCCATTGGCGGACTCAACAGCCCTTTTTATGATCGACTGCGACCTGCCCAAAAGCCTATTAATGCATTTATCCTCTATCTCAACCAATACCGAAGCCAGATAACGCTTATTATCATTACTTAAATCCTGTCCTTTAAGACGCCTTTGTATGACGTAAGAATACAATTGCGCAAAACGGCGAGCTATTTCAGGCTTACCTGAGCTTATTTTGTCGGCCAATGACTTTAAGACGGTGATATCCAGAAGTTCATATTTCACCGTCCAGTCGGCGTACTGTTTAATCCTTACCTCCGCTATTTGTCCTAATAAATCCTCCCCTTCCGGAATGTCTAAATCAGCCGCATACTTAGTTATCAAAGCTAACACTTCAGGCTCACTGCTATCAATTATCTTTTCAAGCTCCTTTATGATACGCCGTGCCAATTGCATATTGGCATCCTTAGCAGGATTTAACCTCCTTATCAAATCGGGGTTGGTAACACAACGAACCGCCCAGTAGCGAATAACCTTATTATCATCCTTTAGCCTGGCAATAGCCAAATCAGCCAGGCGAGGGTCCTTCAGGCCATCCACTAAGATCAGAAGATTAAGAGTTACCTTGAATTGCCGCTCCTGCGGTAGCTTCTCGGCCTGCTGAAGACTTAAAGAGATGTACTTGTAGGCCGACTCTGAAAATTGCTGGGCATACTGTGCTTGAGTGCTTTGATTACTTAAAATAACAGAGCGAGTCCTGGCAATAGAGGTAAAATCCCTTGTCTTGACTAATTCCTCTATGGCCTGGGCCAGAAAATTGTCAATAATCTGCAGGTCTTTGCTGTTGAGGACCTCCTTCCGCCGTACCTGTTCAATCTCCTGGGTATCAACTGCCTGAGAATACAATATCCCTGCTGGAGTTAAATAGGCTATTAGAATGATAAAAATCACACTTTTGAATTTCATCTGTTTGAATAACCAAAAATATTTGCCTTAGAATTTATCCAAATTAACTTAAAAACCACATTTTGTCAAGGAAATTTGGACATCGCTGCATTCTGCTCTTTCCAAAAAGCAATTTTCATCAAACATTTCAACAATAATCCCAATCGACAAAATACTAAGGCCAATTCAATATCTAACTGTTTACTTTAATTATGTGCCCGCTAACGATGCGTATGCGGCTCGTTACAGAACTTTGATAGGCCTATATTATTAATCGTATTGGCTGAGAAAAAGCGTTAATAAGACTATACCCAAATCAAGTACGTTTGGTAAAAGTACGATAAAACAATCAACGGATAGTTGAATTTATTATCTGATTGTTTATCCTAATATAAAGCCTTATAGTTTTTGCGGTTAAAAAATGTCAACGTAATCATTTATCGGAACGAGAAATTGGCTAAGCCTCATATTGTTTTAATAACATCGCTGTCCGTCTTGATCTTTATTACCGGCTGCCAACAGGCGGAAATATCAATAACAGAAACTAACAAAACCGAAGCCAACGAAGCTTCAACACTCGCAATCGAGCTGCCCAAAACCGAACCCCTAAAGCCTGAGCCGAATAGCACCGAGCCGGTCAAAACTACATCTGAAGAGATAGAGCTTAGTGATGTTGAAGCTTCCTCGATTGTTTCTTTCAACGATAAATGTACTTATATACTGAGCAATTTCGTCGATAAGAATGGGTTCGTTGACTACGCCTCGCTGCGCCGAAAAAGGCTGGAGCTGCAAAAACTCCTTAGTAAATTTGACCAGCTTGACCCAATCGAATATGAAACCTGGCCCAAAGCAGATAAAATCGCTTTTTGGGTCAATGCTTATAATATTCAAATGCTTAATATAATCGTCGAAAATTATCCTATTCAGGCATCGCGATTCCTCAGCTTAATCTACGGCCCTTACAGCATCAGGCACATCAAAGGTATATGGACCGATTACAAATTTATGGTAATGGATGAGACGTTTACGCTTAGAGAAATCCAGCAGCGGCTCTTCAGTAAGCAGTTCGATGAGCCGCGAGTATTTCTCGCCCTGACTAACGCCAGTCTTTCCAGCCCTGTTTTAAGGAACGAGCCGTACTATGGACACAAGCTTGATGAACAACTCCAAGACCAGACGAAAAGATTTTTGTCCAGCCCCAACGGTTTCAGAATCGACCGGAACAAACAGATCGTCTATCTCTCGGCTGTATTTCAACCGACCTGGCATGGTAAAGAGTTTATTGATAAGTTCGGCACAGACAAAAAGTTTAAGGACCAGGAGCCGGCTACGCGTGCAGTTTTAAATTTCATTTCCAATTATATTTCCCAGCAAGACGTGTCCTTTCTGGAGGTAGAAAACTATTCTATAAAATATATGAAATATGATTGGACGCTCAACGAAAAGTGACTAAAATTTAGAGTGCCTAAAGTGTCTAAAATTAAGAATTTTAACTTTAGCTCACTTTAGTTCACTTTGCACTTTTAAACGAAAAGCATAACCTACTACTAAAAGGATAACTCAACAATGGCAAAAAAAATAGTTTCCGGCAATACCAATTGTAATACCAATAAATATCTGTTTACCAGCGAGTCTGTAACAATGGGTCACCCCGACAAAGTTTCTGATCACATCTCTGATTCAGTCGTTGACGCCATGCTCGCACAGGACCCACAAAGCAGGGTGGCTTGCGAAACGATGGTCAAAGACAATGCAGTCATCGTCGCAGGAGAGATTACTTCAAGAGCCGTTGTGGATATTCCAACTGTCGTACGCAAAACATTAAGGAAAATCGGCTACGATGACCCTCAGCTCGGTTTCGACTATGATAGTTGTGCCGTTATAGTAACGGTAGGAAAACAAAGCCCCGACATCTCTCAGGGCGTCACCGAAGGTACAGGCCTTCACAAAGAACAAGGAGCAGGCGACCAGGGTCTGATGTTCGGCTACGCCTGCCGGGAAACGCCGCAATTGATGCCCATGCCCATCCAGCTTGCACACGCTATCACCACACGATTGGAAAAAATGCGCCAGACTAAGAAGCTGCCCTGGCTGAGGCCCGATGGCAAAAGTCAGGTGACGGTGGAATACGAAAATAGTAAGCCAAAACGCATCCATACGGTTGTTGTCGCAGCTCAACATGCACCGTCTATTACTTATAGACAACTGCGAAAGCAAATAATCGAAAAGGTTGTTTTGCCTGTTCTACCGAAGCGTCTCGTGGACAGGAATATTGTATATCACATCAATCCGACCGGCCGATTCGTGATAGGAGGCCCGAAGGGCGATTGCGGCCTGACGGGACGAAAAATCATCGTGGATACTTACGGCGGAAGAGGAAGTCACGGCGGTGGATGTTTTAGCGGCAAGGACCCCACCAAAGTCGATAGAACCGCAAGCTATATGGCTCGATACATAGCTAAGAATGTCGTTGCTGCTCGCCTCGCAGATGCCTGTGAAATACAGTTATCTTATGCCATTGGAGTAGCTGAGCCGATCTCTGTACTCGTAAATACCGAAGGAACCGCAAAGATAAGCGAGCAGAGAATAAGTGAGATTATAAGGAAGATTTTCCCGCTAACTCCTAAGGCAATGATTGAGCACTTAAAGCTTGCCCGCCCGATTTTTGCCGAGACCTCGCACGGCGGCCATTTCGGCAGAAAGGGAGCCAACTTCACCTGGGAAAAGACTGACATGGTAAAAAAGTTGCGTAAATCCGCAGGCCTGTAAGGGCGATCCCGTGTGGTTGCCCCAAAATGTCGTTATGCCTGAAAAATATGATACCAATATTCATCACCGCCGATCCATTCGTGTTCCCGGCTACGATTATTCACAGGAGGGCTGGTATTTCATTACAATTTGCGCACAAAATCGAAAAAATATGTTCGGAGAAATAGTTAATGGCCAGATGAGATTAAATAACGCAGGTTTGATGGTAAAAACATGGTGGGAGAAGGTGACCAATAAATTTTCCACGGTTCAAACAGATGAACATATTGTCATGCCCAACCATTTTCATGGAATCATAAACATCGTAGGGGCGGGCCTATGTGCCCGCCCAATTGCTGGTAATATCAACAACAAATCTGGGCAATCATGTAGGATTGCCCCTACATTGGGGGAAATCGTGAATTGGTTCAAAACCATTACGACAAA
>CAZVWH010000094.1:0-2425 GCA_964631175.1 uncultured Pirellulales bacterium
ATTTCTGCTTTCGCAGAAAGCACGGGGGCGAAGTGGAGAAATCTGCTCAAAAACAGATTTCTCGACTCGCCTTCGGCTCGCTCGAAATGACATTCTGAACTATTTTCAACAGAGCACAATTAACAATCACCAATCAACAATTACCTTCACTTCGGCGAGTTTGCTCCTACGGCCAAAGCTGCTGTAGGCTGCCCGGTTTCTTGTTCTTCTTGCCCTGGCTGGGTTGTAGATTCGGTCTGTTGGATGTTTATAGTTTCTATTGGATTTACGTCGGTTCCGAGCACGATTTCATCATAAGCTATGACCGGTAGCAGCGGCACAGTTCGTGATAACATTACTGACAGCGCCGAGCGCAATCTCGAATCACACAGTAACACTACCTTGTCTTTGCTCTTGTCCATTGCTGTTTTCCATGCTTGTGCGATGTTTCTACTTAGCAGCATTACCATCTCTGTTGGCAAAGCTAAGGTTATTTGACCTGCTTCCTCCTGCAGAGCAGACATAATTTGATGCTCGCATACGGGTTCAAGGGTTATAGCTGAAATTTTACCGGCCTCGTCTTTATGCTGCTCGGTGATGGTTCTGCTTAAGGATTTTCGAACCAGCTCGGTTAATGCTACTACATTTTTAGTTTTTGAGGCGTGCTCGGACAAAGATTCAAGTATGGCGGTTAATTCACGGATGGGTATTCCATCCTTTAAGAGGTTTTTAAGGACTCGCTGAAGCAATCCGATGGACACTTGGCCGTCGGCACCAACTATTTCTCCTACTAATGATGGCTGATTTTTGCGAAGTCTATCGACAAGAATCTGCACATCTTCACGGCTCAGCAGCTCATCAGCGTGCCTTTTCAGCGTTTCGGAAAGATGAGTTATAAAGACAGATTCAGGGTCGATTATGGTATATCCACTTAATTCAGCGTTTTCTTTTTTATCCGATGTAATCCATAAGGCGGGCAGGCCGTAAACGGGTTCTGAAGTTTTTATACCCTCTACCTTGTTTTGGACGGTGCCGGGGTCCATCGCCAGATACATATCAGGTTCCAGCCAACCCTTTGCAACCGGCATTTCTGAGAGTCTTATCTCGTATGCTCTTGGCTCAAGATTTATGTCGTCCCTTAAACGCACCAGCGGGATGATGATGCCGAGCTGGTGGGCAAAATTCCTGCGCAGAGCTCCAATACGCTCGAAAATAGTGTTGTTCTTGCGGGGATCAACCATACTAATCAGCCGGACTCCAACATGTACTGAAACTCTATCGATGTCCAGAAGGTCCTCTACCGGCTCTTTTTCTCCGTCCCGACCGGTTTTGCGAGGGGGCGTAGCGAGTTTTTGACGCTCCTTCTCGAATTGACCTGCCAATCGTCCAATTAGAGCTGTGCCGACAGCCAATAATAGGAAAGGCACCTTTGGTAAACCGGGCACTAATACCATCGAAGCGATGATGAAAGCCGCCGTGATTAGCGGCTGGCTGGACTTAAGAAACTGCCTGGAGAAGTCCTGGCCAACACTACGGCTCGATGAAATCTTGGTTACCAGAAAGCCGGAGCTTACGGAGATTATCACCGATGGTATCTGACTGACCAGACCATCGCCGATGGAAAGAATGGAGTAGGTTTTTATCGCATTGGCGATCGTCATACCGTTCGAATAGCCCATAGCTATGCCGCCAATGATGTTGACGGCGGTAATTATCAGGCCGGCCTTGGCGTCGCCACGGATGAATTTGCTGGCACCGTCCATTGCACCGTAGAATTCGCTTTCTTTGATAATTTTGGATCTTCGTGCATTGGCCTCGGACTCGTTAACAATCCCAGCGTTCAGGTCTGCGTCAATCGCCATTTGTTTTCCAGGCATTGCATCAAGGGTAAACCGGGCAGATACTTCACTTATCCGCTCTGCACCTTTGGTGATCACAACGAACTGGATAACAACGAGGATTAAGAAGATTACAAGGCCGACAACAAAACTGCCGCCGGCGACGAAGCCACCAAAAGTCTGGATGATTTTGCCGGCGTCGGCCTGTAAAAGTATCAGTCTCGTTGACGCTACATTAAGAGAGAGGCGAAACAGTGTCACAAAAAGAAGCAAAGAAGGAAAGGTAGATAATTCAAGCGCTTCTCTCGAAGATAGAGTAATTATCAGCACTGCTATTGCCAATGAAACGCTGCAGGCTAAAAGCATATCCATTAACAGCGTGGGTAGTGGAATTATAAGTGTAGCAAGAATTGCCACCAGTCCCACAGCCAGAATAATGTTGCTGTGGGATGCCAGGGGCGTTTTGAACTGGTCATTTGCTTCAATAGATGCGTGTTGGCGACTTGGTTGTCCGGAGCTTGCCATTATAAATCCTTAGATCAGAAAACAGATGATAGAAAACAGAAAATACGGTAAGTTTTTCTGCCTTCTGTCTTCTGCTTTCTGTC
>CAZVWH010000094.1:2525-10711 GCA_964631175.1 uncultured Pirellulales bacterium
TCTGCCTTCTGTCTTCTGCTTTCTGTCATCTGTCGTCTGTTTTCTGTCATCTGTCGTCTGTTTTCTGTTGCTTTGCTTCATTGCCAGCGTCGGCACCAATAATCTGTTTTATTCTGACGGCGAACCGGCCGTCCACCACAACCACATCTCCTGCAGCAAACTTGGCGTCCTTCAAAAACAAGTCAGCCGGTGCTTCTATGGGTTTATCGAGCTTCAATACTGAGCCTGGTCCAAGCTGCAGTAGCCGTCGAACCGGTATCTGAGTTTGGCCGATAGTTACGGTAATGGGTACATTCATGTCTAATATGATGTCCAGCTTACCGCCGGTACCTGTGGTTTCAGCTCCCCCAGCTTGATGGGGTGCCGCCTCGGCAAATTCAACCTGCTGAGCGGAGACCTGCTTTTTGGAGTCGGATTGTGAAGCGCCCTCTGACGGAGTCTGATTGTCTTCGGTCTTTCCTGCCGTGGCTTTGTCTGCTTTTGCCATCCTCAAGTTCCTTTCTACCCTAACTTCTGCTCGTCTTGCTCCGCCGCGGCGGACTCGGGCCTGAAGGCAGAGCTTTAATAGAGCGAAGCAGTATATCTTAAGCGTTTTTGACTGGATTTATGTTTTTTTCGCCCGCCGAAGGCAGGTCGCCGAGGTCTGTAATCACTACAGCTTGCTGACCAGCCGATTTTGCTGGCTGGCCGAGAAAAAGGGTTTGGCCCTCAACAATTAATTCAACTGTTTCGTCAATCGTTTTATTTAGTAACAATACATCGTAAGGACTGAGACTCATTATTTGTTCAAAGCTAAGCTCAGCAACCCCTAATTGAGCACTAACAGAGACCGGCATTTGCTGGATATGGTCGATTATCGCTTTTGAAATATCATCGGCTGAAAGTTTTTTGTCAGCTTCTGTGGTTGTCCCAACGACTGCCCAATGGTGGGCCATCCTGCTGCAGGATACAAAAAGGCAGACCTGCGAGTCCGTCAAAGTCGGCAATTCGGCTTTGTCGGATTCGCCGGAAGGGGCCGCTTTTTCGATGTTAAAAACAATCTTGCACATTTCTTCTATCTCTGATAGTTCAATGGGTATGCAGCTTTTGACAAGAGCCTTGGCCGGCCACACATTATAATCGGCTGATAGCGAACGTAGAGAAATAGTGAGTGACTCTACAATGGCCGAAACAATATCGAACAGAAGAGTTTCTTCCAGTTGTGATAAGGCCTTACCGGGCTGCTCCTGTGAGTCGGAATTTTTGGCATCTTTTTCGGATTCAGCTTCGCCGAGCAGTTGAGTCACCCAAGCAGTCGCGGTTTGCTCAGATACGCTAATAAATCCAAATAAGTTTTCCTGGTCGGTACCAAATGCTAAATAATAATTATTTTGTCCGCCATTTAAGATTTGATCGCATAGCTCGCCCGCAAAGTGTTGGGTGATTGAAGCAGCAGTCACATTAAAGTCACTATGATAAACTCCTGCAAATTTTTCAGCAATTATCTCAGCTATTTTTTTTGTGAAATCATTTAGTTTATTAAGTTGGCTGCTATTAAAACAGTGAGGCTGTCGCCAATCATATTCGGTGGCTTCTATATGCGTCGTATCTTGAGCGGCTCCAGAACCAATAACAGCGAGGAGCTGACGGATCTTATCTCTGCTTAAATTATTAGCATCTGTATTACTCATTGTATAGCGAATTCCTTAAAGAGAATGCTCTTGATTTGGGGTTTGGCATCGGGGAAAAGTTTTTCGTTAAAAGCATCTAATATTTCTGATTGAATACGCCGAAGGTTCCTGTCACCACGAATATCATCGATAGTCTGACTTGAAAGATAGATAGTCAGCCAGTTTCTTAAAAGGGGATCCTTTTCCACAAGTAGAGCGGTACCACTTTTGGAGTCAAGATCGGTACTTATTTGTAGTGTCAGCACTACTCGAATGTAGCGTGTTGCCCCCGGTTCATTGAGATTTGCCACCACAGGCTCAAACTCATAGTACCAGGTTTTTGTCGAATCTGCCTGGGAGGCGTCTTCGTGTCCAGGCTTTGTCTGAGTCGTCTCTGCTTGTTGAGAAGGTTTCCGCCTTTGGCGGATATCGCTGGTGTCAGAGCCACCAAGCAATCGACCGAGCCCGAAGCCGGCACCGGCGCAAACAACCACTACGACAGCCAATATAATCCATTTCAAAGAGCTGTTAATTGATTTTTTGTTATCGGCTTCTTCTTGCTTTGGCTCATCTTGTTTTTCTTGAGTATTTTTGTCTGCCATTTTAGTTTTTAGTCCGTTGTTTTTTGAATGTTAGGTTCATTAGGTCAGCCGGATTTAGCCGACCGGCTGTAAGTCCGCCGCGGCGGATTGATCCCGGTAACGACGTACTTTATCTCTCAATGTTCGGTCGCTAATACCCAATACTTTTGCGGCTTTGGTCTGGTTGCCTGCTGTCTGACGCAGGGTATCCAAAATCGCTTGTTGCTCTATCTGCGCCAGGGGTACGCCGCCCAGCCCACGATCGAACTGCATACCGCGTATTGCGTATTGTGTACTTGTCTGACGACAGTCAAGATTCGCTTCTTCGCACGGCGTATCACGCCCGCCTGCTCCGAGCGCGGTCAAAGGGAGATAGAACGAATCTTGTTGTGTTGAAGGCTGCGGCTCATCAAAAAGCCAAGAGACATCTGCTAACGAAAGAGTCGTCCCATCTCCCAAAATCAGTGATGTCAGTACGACATTTCGCAGTTGCCGGATGTTGCCGGGCCAGTGATATTTAGCGAAAATATCCATCATAGTCGGAGCGAGCTTTGTAATGCGGCGCTGCGTATCGCGAGCGTAGAGATTGACAAAATGCCAAACAAGCTCAGGCATATCATCAAGACGCTGCCTTAGAGGTGGAATGACTAATTTTACTCCACTTAGGCGATAGTAAAGGTCTTGGCGGAACCGGCCCTGACGAACCTCTTCAAGCAGATCTCTATTAGTAGTGCTTATTATTCGAACGTTGACTCTGATGTTTTCGTTACCGCCGACACGCTCGAATTCCTGTTGCTCAAGTATCCGTAGAAGCTTAGCCTGGAATTTCAAAGGTGTTTCAGTAATTTCGTCCAGGAGCAAGGTCCCGCCGTGCGCCATTTCAAATCGGCCCCTCCGCTGTGTGTAGGCACCTGTAAAAGCACCTTTTTCATGGCCAAACAGCTCGCTTTCGAGTAGCGAGTCGCTTAGTGCCACGCAGTTGACTCTAACGTATGGTCCCTGTGCTCTTTTGCTTTTCTGGTGGATAAGAAAAGAGATCAGCTCCTTGCCTGTTCCGCTTTCACCGCTTACCAACACCGCTGCCGATGTAGGAGCTATTTTTTCAGCCAAACCGACTGTTTTTGCCAGCTTCGGGCTTTTGCCTACTATCTGATAAAGGCATCGGCTTGCCTCCTGAGCCGATGCTATTGTTGTGACACTATGGTTGGGCAGAAAGGTATCTAACAGGGCTTCAACTATTTCATGATCGAGCGGCTTGATTAGAAAATTGCAACAGCCCATGCGAACGGCCTTAACGGCCGTTTGGGCTGCGAAACGTGAATTCTCAATACTTTGTGCTTGCGGATCAAGTTCGGCTAACATAATTATCGGCAGTTCCGGTGAATTTGACTTGACCATTCTAATCAGCTCAAAGCTGCTTTGTGGCGGAGTTAAACTCTCACTGATAAATAAAAGATTGCAGATATTCTTGTCGAGGAAATCAACAGCGGCTTTTTTATCGTTGGCGAGATTCGCCCGGATCCCTTTGTGGGCTAAAATCTCGAGCATGAATCGAATTGTTTTAGGGTCATTATCGACTATCAAAACACTCGCGGTGTCATTTTTCTGCTGAGTGTTCCTTCTTTGCGAAAAACCATACTTGCTTTCACCCATATTGGATTCCTTAATTTTAGCCCCCAAATTTATTTGGGGGTTGTAACCCCCAGGGTAAACCTGGGGGCTAAACGCGGAAAGTCTTCTTCGATTAGCTTTCGTGGCTCAGTATTTAGAAACCAGTCAATCACACTCTCCTGGCTCTTGGCTAAATCAACCCACGGACAATTGGGATATTCTACAATTAGTTGTCTGTATATTTTCCTCGCGGTGGGCAAATCATCGTTTCGTAGGCAATTGCCTGTTTGAAATAATACCCAGGATCCATCCTGAACCGAGGTAACATCGTTTGGATCGATGTGTTTGAGTGCGTATTGATAAAATTTAGCTGCTTGTTTTAGATGACCGCTGAGAAATAAAATCTCTGCCAACTGCAGGCAGTTGTGTGGCTGGTCCGCCGCAGTGGACTGCGGCATATTCTCTAACAGTTGTAAAGTTTGATCAGATACCGGCTGATACGTCTGTGTGGCAGCCTCGGTCCTATCATGAACGGAGGACGGAGGATAGGGGACTGAGAACTGACTTCTGTATTCCGTCTTCTGTTTTCTGTCTTCAGAAGGGCTTGAATTAGGCTCATTTGTAGAAACCAACTCGGTAGTTATGGCTGGTGCGGGGGGGGCCGCCGAAGGCAGGTTCGGTTCAGTTACAATAGAGCGAATTTGTTCGATTAAACGCTGAAGCTCCAATTTATTTTGCTTATTATCATCTCTGCTTCTGAGAGCACTAATGCTGTAAGGTTCATTATTGTACAGTTTTAAGTCGGTTAGGACCTGGTACTCTGACGAAATTCCACCGTCGGCTCCATTACAGATTACTACGGCTCTTCCAAAAAATACCAAAAGCCAAAAAGCAAAAGTTAAAAAAAGATGCGTGATATTCGCCACCCTTCTTGCTTTCGCACCTGTGCCTGCGCTACCACAGGTGCAGGCAAGAAAGCAGGGGGGCCAGTTTTGTTTCACGAACAAAAAGTATCGAGCATTCAAAATCGAGTCCGCATGTGGCGGATTATTAGCTTTAACCTTCATTATGTTGAGCATCCTGCTTAATTGGACCTTGTGAGGTAATATCTTCACGATTTGATTTTTCAGAGACGCTTTTTGTTTTTATGCTCTCCACCTGTCCGGTGCTTCGTTTCGGCCATTGGCTCAGAAGAGCTAAAGCTGCCTTTTCATAGTTTTTCTCCTCTGTGTAGGCTTTAGCCAGCAGGTCTAAGGCTTTTTGCTTTGTCGCAGCTTCCAGATCTCCAGCCGAAGGCGGGCTTGATTCAGTCCATGGTTTCGCCCCGCCCAAAAGCTGCGAGCAAATGAGTATAGCCTGTGCATTATCGCCGAGCTTAAAACAGACATCAGCCAATTCGTACCTGACTTCGTGGGCTAAAGGGCCGGGCTCGACGAAGACGAGAACCTCGGCTAAGCACTTGCGTGCGGCTTGAAGATCACCTTTAGCAATGGAGCATTTGGCCTGTTCAAATGATACTTTAGCTTTTAACCATGAGTCGGGTAAGTATTGGACCACGTCACCAAGTAATGCAAGAGCCTTATCAACCAAGCCCATTGAACGGAGAACGCTTGCCTTTAGCAGCAATATTTCGATAGATTCTGTCTGCGGGAGCTGTCGGTAGCGCGCATTCTCTAATACCTTAAGTGCTTCGACAAAGTCTCTCTGTTGAACGTGCACTTCAACCAAGGCTGAGACGATTTCTATATACTCTTTCGTCTGAATCTGGCCCATTAGAGCGTGCTGAAAAGCGTTTATGGCTTGTTGGTATTTGCCTAAAGCCAGGTTAGCTTTGCCGAGATGAAAGTAGGCTAAACAAAAATCCAGACTTTTACCCGCCTTCGGCGAGTCGGATGTGTTGATATATCGAGTCAACCATTTAGCTGCGTTTTCATAGTCTTTTTCTTCGTAGAAACATCTGCCGGCACCAAGTGCTGAAGCTCTCTGTGATTCCAAAGACCGCCCAAGATAGTATACTTTGCGATAGAGCCGGGCAGCCTCCTGCAAAAGACCGGCTTTCATTGTAGCATCAGCAAGATGTAAGCAGGCCAGGTCGGAAGGTTCGCTATTTGGATATTGTTCGATGAGCTGCTTCAGATCCTCTCGTGCGCCCAAGTAGTCGCGTAAGTCAATCTTGAGTTTGCTGGAATATAATAGGGCAAATGGTGCAAGAGATGTTCGTGGGTAACGATTGGCCGTTAATTTATACTCAGCGATGGCATTGGTAGGCTGGCCTCGCTGAGCTTGCAAAAGTCCTAATGCAAAATGGCCATTGGGGGCGCTTTCGTCATCGCCAAATGTAAGCAGATATTTTTGCCACAGGGAAATTGCCTGCTGGTTTAGCAAAGATTTATGTTCTGATAGTGAGGTATAGTGAAAGGGATTATAGATTTTAATGATCCCTTCGTTATCAAAACGAGCCAGCAGACCTGTACAACCGGCTGATGTTGCTACGAGCTGCTGTGCTGTTGCCGCCGACATATATAAGTTCACCGCTTCATTGCGCATAACCGCTGTTTCCGCGGTGCTCTGCTGAGGTGCATCTCCGCTCGGCTGGACAGCGGATTCGTAAGCCCAACTAATATCCAAGTTGGCGTTGGCTGCGAATCTTTCTAATAACTCTTCGACTGATGCGCCACAACAGGAAACTTCCCAGCGAGTTAGGGAGAAACCTTGAGCTGGTTCAAGCCCATCCTCTGCTTTCGCAGGTCTCCGCCGAGGCGGATCCTCGCGCAGGCGGAGAGGGGGGCTTTGACTTTCTTCACGACCAATAGATTGAATCTGTGGAGCAAGCAGCGCTTTATTTAATCGCTTTGAGCCTGAACTTAGAAGGCTTAGCAGTTGTACCTCAGTAAGGTTGACAAAAGGATCGAATTCTAAGCTATGGGGCCACAAGTCTGGGGGAAGGGCTTTGTCCGCATCGCAAAGCGAAAGGATTTCTTTGGTCAAGCATTCAGCAGCTATAAATTGGCAATCTCTCGTTAATCGCCAAGTCAAATCGCTATTGAGGCTGTCCGCAGTCCCGTGAGGGACACTGCGTGGACGCCTTACGGCGCTGCCTTTTCCGCTCGGAGTAGGCCAGTCAATCGCATCAATTAGTGCGAGTGTCTGATAGGCTTTGGTTCGGGCCTTCAAATATTGCTTTTTCTGTATTAAATCTATGCTCTGATGGTAATAGGCAGTAATTCTTATAACGTATGAGCGACTTTGTGAAACTGCTCTGAATAAACGATGTGCCTGTTCGGCATCGCCGACGTTTTTCATACAAAGAGCCATTTTAAGCAAAAGAAAATCCCTCAATAGCTCCTCTGGCATCCGCCGCGGCGGACTCTCTAAAGATCCTTGAGATGGGGCTGTGAGGTTCTGGCGAAGTTGGTTGTAAACAGCGTAAGCCTTATTGAAATCTTTATGCTGATAGAATGTTTCGGCACTCTGTAAAGACGAGGCCTGTCCGCCGTACACTCTGGGCCCGCCGAGGCGGGTCGGCAAAGCCCTCTCCGCCGTAGCGGCTACGAAGGCTGGACCTGCCTCGAGCCCGCCTTCGGCGGGCTTCGAAGGCTCTGTAGCGGTGGAGGTCTCGATTAATTGTTCAGAGCCGGATAATTGGTCAAGCTTCGGCGAGACTTCGACGGACTCAGTTGAGTCGCTCGGTCGAGCCGCGATGGGGATTTGCTCCTCGATGGATGACGTCATATCGGTAGTTAATATCGCCGAGTCGGATAGAGGCTCTGATTGTGGCTTAAATATCGCATAAAGCAGCACTGCGGCAATCGAAATAATGCAGGTTAAGAGGATTTTTTGAATGATTGAAAGAAGCCTGGCCCGACAGTAATTGGAAGATGACTTGTTATCCGATTCCTTCACCGGCTCGGTCTTTTTGGCTACGCTGTGCTTCCTGATTTGTTGGGGCGTTTTGCGGGGATGAGCC
The DNA here is from genome assembly GCA_964631175.1 of uncultured Pirellulales bacterium. GTDB lineage: Bacteria > Planctomycetota > Phycisphaerae > Sedimentisphaerales > Anaerobacaceae > CAZVWH01. The sequence goes on from CAZVWH010000094.1 coordinate 10,334, forward strand.
GACGTAACGGGTACTTCATCATTAGAACCATTGTCGTTTATAGTAGTGCCGTAAGGCATCTTGACGATTTGTTGTTTTCTTTTGGCCATAGCTTATGGCTTTGTCATCCATGTAATCTTTACAAGTAATGACCTATGTTTCATTCATAAGACTTAGCAATAATGATGCCAGAGCTGCACATAGAGAGCAATCCAGCCGTATTTGTTGGTTTTTAGCTGAAAAAATGGCTTTGTCGCCAGCATTGGATGTTGTGTTTATAAAAGGAATGTCAGGATTCTATACGTGCGATAGGTTTTCTAACATAATTTGTCTTGCATCCATTTGTCCCACCGAGGCGGGTTATGGATCGGATTGGAGGCGTTTTTGCCACGAGAGGAC
>CAZVWH010000095.1:0-10677 GCA_964631175.1 uncultured Pirellulales bacterium
TCGCTTTGACTCGTTACAACTGATTACGGTCGGTCAAGCATTTATCTCATAACGAATTTACATAAACAACGTTACACTAACCACAATTATTTTGTATGAACCGTATTGCGAGGAAAAAGCCCATACGTAAAGCGCGTACGCGCTTTACGTATATCATAAGTGAACACGAAAGCTGATTTACTTGTCTTAGATTGGGCGTTCTACGTGTATTATTATATGAATTGTAATTAGTCCCCGCATCTTGCATATTTAAGGTGGCGGACGGATTTGATATTTATTGACTCAGGAGTACCACAAACTACAACAGATAAACCATTAAAAGCTCTGTTTAAGGTCTCTGTTGACAAACAAGAGATTGCTTCGTCGTCCGGCCTGGCCTTAGTCCGTCGATACAAAACCGGCGGCATCGCCGGATGACGCAGCGGGATGGCCTACTCGCAATGAAAAAAGCTGCGTTTCTGAGTCGTTGCGAGGCTGCCAAAGGCAGCCGTGGCAATCCAAATCCAACAAAGTGAAGTTTGGCAACAAGCCCTAATTGCAATTGGTATAACATCCTTGTCATCGGCTGCTCAGCCTGTGAACATCTCGTGAATAATGACATCTCCAATCGTTTTCGCACGGTGAACTATTGCAGTTTGCGGGGTAGGCCGTCATTCTCCAAGGATTGTTACAAATGGGCGGTACTGGACTTGAACCAGTGACCTCCTGCGTGTCGAGCAGGCGCTCTAACCTACTGAGCTAACCGCCCTGTAATCGTAGGTACAGAATATAGCCTCAAGAGAAAAAAATCAAGAATTTTTCTGCTCTTAACCGTGCAAATGTATATGATGCAGCTTGAGGTTTGCCTCAAACAGCATCAATTATCACATCAAGTTCTTTCTGATAACCACCGCGGCTGATAGTGTTCGTTGCATTTCGCCGCTTTGGACCGTCATCGAAATCTGAACACTTTTACAATCTGAGCCGTCATCTGTCGCTGTCTTAACAAAACTCATCGAAATAACATTGTCACAAAGCACATACTCCTGGTCGTCGCTGTTGGTTATAAGATAAAGCTTATTGTCTGAGCTTCTATACTCATAAGTAATATCTTGCCCTTCAGCGGTGAAAAAGCTGCATTCATTGCTCGGTGCATTGGGATCGACCGGACATGCCGTGCGAAGCTGGCTCGTCATACGAAGCAAAGCCTGCCGAGCATTATTGATTGTTTTGAAGATTTCTTCGTTTTCCCGGTAGTTTATGACTGAGGCGTTAAAGGCTACGGCTACCGCGGCGAGCAGCATACCTGTTATTGCCAAAGCAAATAACAGCTCAACGATGGTAAAACCAGTTTGGCATCTGTTATTTTTCATTTCGCATTCTCTAAGGATTTCGTCAATCGGTTGCGGTCCGCTTGGGGATGGCTTGCGCCATTGCGCGACTCGTCACGGTTACGTTTCACGTATGCCTGTCCTGAGCGAAGTCGAAGGGACGTTTTACGAAACGAGCAGCGCAACCGTAAAACGAAAGACGAAATTAGTACCGAGCACGGACCCAGCTCATTGAGCTGATTTCCTTCGTATTTAAGAGTACTGTCACTGTCACTCTGACAAAGCTGGTGCTATGGTCAGCGACAACCTGTTCGAAATTGCCGGGATTGATATTTTCAACGTTGACGTGCTGGCTGAATGCTGCAAAATCGTTCAAAATGTTTCTGAGGGCATCAATCGGTGGAGAAAAACTCACACCGTCAAAATCATCCAGATCGTCATAATAAGCCAGGTCTGTTTCTTCCGGACCGAACACAGTAGTGCCTGTCTGAGGGTCAACCACAGGCAATAAGGCGGTAAGCTCTCTTATCTGCTCAATAAGAAACTCAGCCGTTGACAAATCCGTTCCGGCGCCGTTGGCTATTGTGAAAGAGCTACTGGACGCCAGCAGAGCTGTAATTGCAAGTCCTATCAATATAGTTGCAATCAGCACCTCAATAAGAGAAAAAGCAACCCTGTTAAAATATCGTTTGGTAGTTGGTAATTGGTTAAAGGGTAACTGGTCCCCAAGGGACTGGTTAAATGATAAACACAATAACCAATAACCAATAATCAATAACCAGTAACTATCTTTAGAGATTTTTTGTTTTTCCATCATCCTGCCTCATGCGAGACGTTTATTTGGCCGTTACCACCTGAGACATCTTAAATATCGGCAGAATAATACTCGTCGCGATAAAGCCAACCAGAACACCCATCACAATTATCATTATAGGCTCTATCATTGACGTCACTGCCTTAATAACAGTTTTGAGCTCTCTTGCGTAATAATTAGAAATGCTTCTGAGCACATCACCTATATTTCCTGAATCTTCGCCGCTTCTTATCATCTGCACCACACTGCTTGGCATCAAACCATATCGGATGAGACTTGTCCCAATTTTTTTGCCCTGGCGGACCTCCTCATAAACTCCGAGCCACATATTTTTATAAAGCATGTTTCCCGATATATGTGCTGTTATCGAGATGGTATTTAAGATCGGAACACCTGCTCTTGTCAGCACGCTCATCGTATGCAGGCTCCTTGTTATGTACAAGCTGCGGCAAAGAGTCCTTATCAGAGGCAGTGTCAGCTTGGTTTTATCCCACCATAATCGCCCGGAACCGGTATTTATAAAGTACCAGAATCCCCATATTGAAGCGCCGATGGCCGGTACGATAAGAATCCAGTAATTGCGTACAAAACCGCTGGTCGCCATTAAGATTGTGGTCGGAAGGGGCAGTAGATGCTCCTTTCCTGCAAATATCGCTGTAAACCTTGGCAATACGAAACACAACAGGAAGATGGTTACTGTTACGGCCATCACCGCAATAATAATGGGATAAACCATCGCGCCTCTAACTTGTGAGCGAGTCTCAGTCTCCTGGTCCAGATACTCCGCCAATTTTTGCAGCATATCACTGAGTGAGCCGGATGCTTCCGCAGCGGCGACCATATTTATATAAAGATTGCTAAACACCTGTCCGCCGCCGGAGGCGGACTCAGCGAGTGCCTGGGAAAAGCTTTGACCGGCCTCGATACGCCCTTTCAAACCGAGGATGATCTGCTTGAACTTCTTGTTCTCAACCTGTTCGGCTATTGATTCAAGGCAGTCCTGAAGGCTAATGCCGGCCCTAATCATAACCGCAAGCTGATTTGTAAAGTTCAAGATATCCTTTTTACTCGGTCCAAATTCAACCTTGAAATTCTGAATCTTCTGCAATAATGCTGCTTGGCTACTCACTTTCTCAGAGGGCCGTTCTGAACCCTGTCCACCTGCGGTGTGATTTTTGTGTCCGCCAAAGGTGGATTCCGTTTGTTCCTGAGCCTGCCAATGTCCCTCCGCTGTGGCCCCCGCTGCTTCGCGTTTGCCAAGCAAACCGGCGGGGGTACTTTTAAAATTCTGTGAAGACTCTTCAAGCATATTAACGCTCCTTATCCCGCTTTGCTTACCGCACCGACCGGCTGGGCGGAATGCGACTTTTCATTTTGTGCAGCAAGCATCTTCTCCATCCGGGCCGGATTGCTTGAGCGATTGATTGCTTCTTCTTTGTCTATGTAGCCATTGGAATACATTAGACCGATACTATAATCCATTGTCTGCATACCTAATCTGCGGGAAGTTTCTATAATATTTGGTATTTCAAATATCCTGTTTTCACGGATACAGTTCCGTGCGGCTGAAGTGCACAGCATTATCTCCACACAGGGTATCATCCCCGGCTTATCTATCCGCTTAAATAATGTCTGTGAGATAACCGCCTGCAGGGTGTTGGCGAGCATGGTCCGAATCTGATTCTGTTGATTTGCAGGATAAATATCTATGATACGCTCGACAGTTTGAGGGGCATTGATAGTGTGCAGAGTGCTAAAGACGAGGTGGCCGGTCTCAGCAGCGGTAATTGTAAAACTTGTGGTTTCCAGGTCCCTCATTTCTCCGACCATAATGATATCGGGGTCCTGCCGCAGCACGTGCCTAAGCCCCGACGCAAAGTCCGGACAGTCTGAGCCGACTTCACGCTGTTCTATCATGCTTTTGTTATTCTCAATCAGATATTCAATAGGGTCTTCCAGCGTAATTATGCGTTTACCATACTTGGCGTTTATCGATCCTATCATTGCGGCAAGCGTGGTACTTTTGCCGGAGCCGGTATGGCCGGTTACCAACACCAAACCCCTCGGCAGATCCGTCAGCTCCTTAACCATCGGCGGCAGGTGCAGATCATCAATCAGAGGAATATCACTCGGAATGACTCTAAACGATATAGCAATCGTATCACGCTGAAAATGTGCATTGACACGGAACCGATGGCCGTCATCAATCATTGTCGAGAAATCTATGTCTTTGCCTTGCTGGTACTGTTTGAATTTTTCCGACCCAATCATAGCAATAATCATCTGTGTTGCATCTTCACTGGTGACCGCAGGGAAATCAGTATGTATCAATTCCATATTTTTTCGCAGAACCGGCGGCATACCAACATTAATATGTACATCGCTGGCCTCTTGGCCTACGGCCATAGCTAATATTGTCTTTATATCTACCATCTCATAATTCCTTAAAATCTCTCGAACCGGCTCGACTCGACTGAACTCGTCGAAGTCAAGGCGGAGACTCGTTTATTTAGCCGTCGTGGCAGGCTGATTTATCCCATATTTTCAACGAAGACTTCCTTTTCATTCTGCCCGTAAATTTCGGTCACTCGCAGCACCTCTTCAATTGTAGTTAAGCCCTGCTTTACCTTGGCAATACCGTCATCGAACAAGCTCGGCTGGCCACTTTCGCGAAACATGCATCGCATGTTATGAACAGAAGGGTCTTTGTTAATCGTATCTCTGAAAGTATCATTGATAGTAAGCAGTTCGTAGATACCTATTCTGCCTACATAGCCTGTGTTTCTGCAGTAGTCACAACCGCTGCCTCGAAAGAGCTCCTCTGGACTGACACCCGAGTCTTGTATAAATTTGGATCCGCCTATGGCGGATTCGGAAGCCTGGTATATTTCTTTGCATTTCGGACAAATCTTCCTAACCAGCCGTTGAGCTAATACCGCATTTAAGGAAGCAGATATCAAATACGGCTCGATTCCAATATTGACCAGCCTGGTAATGCTGCTGGCGGCATCATTAGTGTGTAGCGTGGAAAGCACTAAGTGGCCGGTTAAAGCCGCTTGGACGGCTATCCGAGCCGTTTCATTGTCACGAATTTCGCCTATCATTATTACATCCGGGTCCTGCCTCAGTAAGCTCCTCAACGCCGAGGCAAAAGTGAGCCCGATTTTTTCGTTCGTCTGAACCTGATTGCAAAAATCCAGTTCGTATTCCACCGGGTCTTCGACCGTGGAGATGTTTAATTTATCACCGTCCATTTGCGACATGGCTGAGTAAAGCGTGGTACTTTTTCCGGAGCCGGTCGGGCCTGTCACTAATAAAATTCCATGCGGCAGAGCAATCTGTCGGCTGAAATCCTCACACGCCTTAGGTTCCATACCTAACTGCTCAAGGCCTTGCATAATCGATTTTCTGTCCAGCACCCGGATAACCACCTTTTCTCCACAATTAGTCAGCAGCGTGGAAATACGCAGGTCAATTGTTCCGCCGCCCACGGAGACCTTAATTTTTCCATCCTGCGGCAGCCGTCTTTCGGAAATATCAAGGTTAGCCATAATCTTAATCCGCGAGACAACCGCAGGGTGCATCTTTAACGGCGCCTGCATAGCCTCAAACAGCATCCCATCTATGCGGTATCTTACACTGGCAAACTTTTCCTTAGGCTCAATATGTATGTCGCTGGCCCCCTCATGCACCGCATTGCTGATTAAATAATTAACGAGTTGAATAACAGGTGACTGTCCCGCCATCTTTTCCAGGTCTTGAAACTCTTCTTTTTGGTCCTGAACAATCTCCACTTCTGTCATGTCGCTGATGATGTTATCAAGACTATAGCCGGCCATCGAATCGGCTGTGCTGTCTGCCTCGAACGAATCGCATACAGCCTGAACGTCCTCTGGGCTGCAGACCACAACCTGTAGGTGCATCTTTGTCTGCCTTCCGACCTGCTCAAAGGCAAAAACATTTTCCGGCTTACTTGTCGCAACAACGAGAGAATCTTTCTCCATTGCGATCGGCACAATATTGTTTCTTTTCATAAAACTAATATCGAGATTCTCACAAACCTGGCCCCTCGGGCTCTCGACCGATTTTTGCACATCTTGTGGTGTGATGTGCCGAAATTCCAGGCCGCACAGCTTAGCCTTAGCCATCAGGATATCATTGGTGCTGACCAGCCCCTCACTCGTTAGCCTCTCTACGGCATCGCAATTCGGTTCTGTCCCGCAATGTCCGGACTGGTTCCGCAGGCTTTCGTGCTGTTGGGCTGTAATCTTGCCCATCTCCAGCAAGATATCGACTACGTCCTGCACATGCGATTCGCCTTCTTGCGGAGAATAAAGGTCACTTAGGCCGTTTATCGAACCCGCCTTTGGCGGGCTGGATTCCGTACCGCCGTTAGCTTCCATATTTTCCTGTAAATCCACCCCTGTGAGGGCAGGTCCAGAGGATAACTCTTTCTCCGGCTCTGATGAATCACCGTCTTTTTTGGATAAAAAGGGTAGTTTCATTCAGATAACTTCAATACGATTTTCTGTTCGTCACTATGGTTTGACTGTATCGCCGAAGGCATAGTATCAACATCGGCGTCCCACCATTTTAGCTTAACGAAATTATCACCGATCCGGACGACCCTAAAACCGTTTATCAAATCCCCTTCATAGAGGATTTTGTCATCGATCATACAGCAGGCGCTCTGCTCAGCTTGCATCTTTATAATGCTCTTCAGTTGCATTTGCTTTGCTTTTTGTCTTATCTGCTGCTGTCTGAACATCTCGGCATTAATTTCGCTGACACTATCTTCCGGTTCAGCGTTAATTGTTCCGCTTAACGGATTCAAAAACAGCTCAAGCTCAAACGGATTTTTTGTGAGCTCGTTGACCTGTACCTGTAGCACACTCGAAAACTCATAAAATTTCTTAACGATCTTGTCCATTCGGCCAAACATTTCTGAGTTAGCGCCGGTGAGCTGGGCGATAGCAACCTCAATCTGTGTTTGGTCTTTGTCGTTCGCAGATGCCAATGCTGTCTGTGGAGTGCTCTTTTTTATCATAAACCAGAGGCATAAGAGTCCTATGCAAAATAGAGCAGCAACCAACATGGTGCTCTTGCGGACATTCTTACCCTTAGCTGCTACGGTTAGATATTCCTGATTTTGTGCTTCTTTAGACGTTCCGGAGCCGGCTCCTTCAGGCTGCATTTGTGGGTCAGCGGGCGTCGGTGTGTGCATTATAGAAGCATCGCCCTTTTCACGTAAAAAAGATAGCATAATCAAACTCCATCATAGTTGGTTATTAGTTATTGGTTATCAAATAACCATTTAACCAGTCCCTTGGGGACCAGTTACCAGTTACCATTTACCATTTAACCAATTACCGTTTAACTGGTTTTGTGCTGAAAAAATATACTCACAATAAAGTCGGCTGTCACTTGGCCCTCGGCTTGTTTTTTCTTATTCAATTGGAGCTGGCGAATCTTCGTTATTCGCGGCAGCTTTTCAAGCTCTAAAAGGAACGAGTAAAACGAATTAAAATTCCCTTCCAATTCCATTTTTAGCGGCTGTTCCACGTAGCCACCGTTATCTTTTGTATCGAGCGTTCTAATTGTCTTGGGCTGTAAGCCCCTTTTCTGAGCGATTACAGTGACATCGTGAAGCACCCTGTCAATTTCGCTCGATGGAGGCAGTCTGCTCTCGAAAAACTTGATTGCCTCCTCCACCTGCGTAAGCTTGCTTGAGAGGCTGTTCTTTGCAGCCGTTTTGACATTTTGTAGCTCCTGCAATTTGGCCTTTTTCTCATCCCTTTGTTGCCTTTTTTCCGCTAAATACTTGTTGGCTGGCTTAATCATATATTGGTAACCAACAATAATTGTGCCTGTCAGCAAAATAAAAAACACAGCCTTTCTAAAACCGCTTGTCATGTTTTTGACCTCATTTTATTTGTTGGTAACTGGCGATTGGTAATTGGTTATTAAATAACCATTTAACCGGTTACCAGTTACCATTTAACCAATTAAAAGCCACGTGATGTATTTTCACGCTCAGTTCGAATCCCATCTATGACCTCCTCAGAGAGATGAATATCACTTCTAAGCATAGCTTTCAGCTTGAATTGTCTGAACGATGTTTGCTCTATTTTGTGCTCTTTTGATTCCACAAGAGCAACGTTGCGCAGCAAACTGGAGCTACTGAGGCGTTCGATATATTCTGCGACCTGAAGGTCGCTTGGAGCTATGCCGCCGATATCTATATGCGTTTCGGACCCGCCAAGGCGGGCTAAGCCTGTTTGCTGAGCCTGCCTTTGGTGGGTCTTATTTGCCTGAGCCGCCTGGTATTTATTTGTTGTTGGTTGGTTAGCTTGTTTGACCTCTTTTTGCACCATATACAGCCGTAACAACGAGACCCCTGCCGGCAGGTTGTTTGTTAATGACGCCAGCAAAACACTCCTCGGCACCGGTTCAAACAATTGAGTGGTTGTAAGTGCTGTTTTCATCATCTCCTTTTGCTTGGCTTGCAGCTTGCTAAGTTTCTTTAGATCTTCTTGCTCCTGGGCCATCTTCGCATCTATACGCGCGACCTCATGGCGAAGGACACTCTGTCGTATCTTGATGGAGACAAATAATCCTCCCAACGCTGTCATCACCACTGCAAGCAGGATAAGACACATCAGATTTGTTCTTTGTGATTCGCTGCTCTGAACGTAATCATCCGGCACAAAGTTTATATTGAGCATTTTATTAATCCCATTAGGATAATTGGTAATTGGTTATTGAGTTACCATTTAACCAATTGACAAGCTAAGGCCAAAGGCGGTAGCCCAGCTTGCGTTACAATTTCTTCTGTCTATCTCCGAACGGTAAGGGTCAGATATTTTCACTGCGGCTAAACAATCCCCAATTTGAGCCTGGATATTCATTTGCCTTGCTATTGTTTTGCAGATACCCGTATCGACTGCAGGGCCACAAAGAAAAATCAGCCGTTCTATTTGAGCACCCGGATGCATGGATGCGAACCGGCTTCTACAGGTATTCAGCTCGAACACCAATCTTGTCACCGCCTTTTCATCGTCAAGCTGCTTTACTCCCATTAGTATCGAACAGGCAAAAAGCAGCCTGTTATGACGACAAATAGCAAGATTCATATAGCTTGTTCCTATATCCAGGAGCATCACAACGGCTTGGAGATCGGCTTTGCGCCTGCCGAAGAATCTTGCATAGCAGTTTGTAAGCGCCACAGGCCAGGCGCCCATAGACTTAACCGTCAAGCCTGCCTTTTCATATATTGCCAGGTGTCTGTTAATAATTTTACGCTCAGTTGCCATAACCAGAACGCTATCCTGTCCTATAGTGACGTACTGCAACATTGCATCATCAGGTTCAAAGGGCAGTTTCTGTTTTATTTTTGAAAAGACAGTCTCTGACATCTTATCATCATTATTAGTCCTTGCTCTTTGGTTTCGATTTTGTAACTTCTCAAGAAGCGCCGGTTCCATTGTTACGTGCTCGACGAACACTTCACCCGCAGGCACTGCCGCTATGACGCTTTTGCCATAAAATCTATGGTCTGCCGTTGCCTGCCGTATGGCCTCAACGGCCCATTTCTGCCAGGCGACGCTGCCGGCTTCGATACCTTCAGGACGACTTTCATTTCTGCCGGCAAGCAAGCACACGCCCTTTTCAGTATTTGTAAGCTGAGCTAAATACAGGTTGTCGTCACCGATGTCCACACCGATGGATCCCGTCTTGAGATGTGGACTAAGCCATCCCTGCACAGCATGGCTTACGCCATTACGACAGGTTGAAAGATATGCCCTGTTTTTCAAAAACCAAACCATGCTAATTTTGCTCGCAGAAGCACATATCGTAGTCTGCCATGGCGGACAGGCACGTAACTGTTGTATTAATTTAATCCGCCTCGGCGGATCAGCCTTTGTGCATAGAGGCTTCCGCCTGTTGTCATATCGTCTTTCCAAGCTTATAGTGGTATTGAATCACCTAGATGCGCTCATCTGGAGATAAGTTTGTTTCCATCTAAAATATATGAAATAAGATGCCAGCCGGCCAAACACTGGTCCGCCGAGGCGGATTAGAACATTACTTCACGGCCCGCCTTTGGCGGGCTGAAAGCTCACTGGGCTTCCGATAAAATGCTTAGATTGAGAAGTTAGATTGGTTTTTGGTACACGTTTGAGACTAATCTTTACTGCTTTTTAATCAAAAATATTTCAATAAAAATAATTTTAAAAAATTGTAACCGTTCACGGGGCAAATGTGGCATTTTATGTCATTGCGAGGTCTGCCTTTGGCGGACCGTGGCAATCTCAATCGTTACATTTTAGATTGCTTCGTCGTAAAACTCCTCGCAATGACCCCAAAAACGCGACTTATACCCCGTGAACGTTTACGAAAAATTGAATTGTGCCTAAGAGTTTCTACTGCTCTGTTGAAAAGATACCAGGTCATTTCGACCGAAGCCCCCATTTATACTTTCGCCCGCTGCCCCGCCTTGCGTCGTAAGACGCAGGGGCAAGCAGAAAGCACGGGGGCGAAGTGGAGAAATCT
>CAZVWH010000096.1:0-10677 GCA_964631175.1 uncultured Pirellulales bacterium
GGAATCGCCACGAAATCCTGCTCTTTCTTCAGCACGGTTTCGCCATCTTTGTCGTAGCTCAGACTGACTGCTTTTCCACGAATGACTGTTATGCCATTAAGCATGTCACTGCTGTGTTCGGTTGTTAGTTTGACATTATCCGGCAGAACGAGGTTAAGAGCATGACCGCTATTATCCGGCCATTCCGCGCAGTACACAATGGGACCTCGCTGCAGCGCGACCTTGCCGGCGTTATCCATAACTTTGTCATTAGACAGCACACGCCGAACCGGCATCGGCAGATTTAACTCAACTATGTCACCCTTTTCCCATTTGCGGTCGATACTGGTGTAGCCTTTGTCTATGTCCAAAACATGCGGCTTACCATTGATTTTAAGGCTAACTTTTTCGCTGTTCTCGCTCATGAAGTGATACAAATCACTCGGAACACATCTGTTCTGCGCCCAACCGGGGATACGAACACAGATTTTGAATTCCGCAGAAATATCCGGCTCGATTGTTATCTTTACCAGCCCTTCCCACGGGTACTGTGTTTGCTGCTTTATGTGTACTGTGTTGTTTTCCAACTTCACGGCTGCAGAGCTGCTAATGAACAAGTTAACGTACAGTGTATCAGCAGAATGTGCATATACATATCCTGGAACTGAGGGTATAAACCTGGTGATGTTGCTGGGACAGCAGGCACAGGCAAACCACGAGCTACGCTTGTGCTGGCCGCGCGACTCAAGCGGATTGGGATAGAAAAACGCCTTGCCGTCCAGGGACACGCCGGAAATCAGGCCGTTATATAAAGTACGCTCCATTACGTCGATGTACTTGGCAAGCCCATGGAGCAGGAACAGCCGATGATTCCAGTACACATTGCCGATAGCCGCGCAGGTCTCACAATAGGCGGTAGCGTTAGGCAGTTGATATGCTTTACCGAATGCTTCGCCACGTCCGCTGGCTCCAATACCGCCGGTCAAATATAGTTTCTTTGTAACGACGTCTTGCCATATCCTATCAATGGCTTGGAGATAGCTATTGTCGCCCGTAAGTGCCGCGACATCAGCCATACCCGAATACATGTAGGTCGCACGCACCGCATGCCCCACAGCTTCGGTCTGATCAACGACCTTCTTGTGGGCCTGGCTGTATTCGCCGTCACCTGGACCTCGTGTATCCAGGAAAAACTTGGCCAGTTCCAGGAACTTGTTTTGCCCGGTCACTCGATAGAGCTTGACCAGGGCCATCTCAATTATCTGATGGCCGGGTGCTGTCTCATTCTTACCCGGGCCGAATACTGTATCTAAAAAATCCGCATTCTTAATTGCAACATCCAAAAGTGTACGTTTACCTGTAGCCTGGTAATGTGCGATTGCCGCCTCATAAAGATGCCCCATGTTATACAGTTCGTGACTGCCTTGCAGCTTTGACCAGCGCTTCTGGCCATACCAGTTAAACAGCCTTTTTGCATTATTCGTCCGGCACGTATAGAGGTAGCCATCATCTTCCTGAGCGGAAGCTATCTTTACAATCAGCTCATCCAGATATTTTTCAAGTATCGAATCAGGATGGGTACTTAGTGAATATGAGGCCCCTTCGAGAATCTTATATGTATCCGTGTCGTCGAAAGGAAAGCTGCCTCGCTGCTCACCTTCCATCAGGCCGCCTGCTATGGCGAAATTGTCGATCCTGCCGGTCTCTTCGCACTTTTTGAAGGCATGTGGGATAGACACCTTTCGATTCGTTTCAATCCGGGATGTCCAGAACTCATCGTCCACCAACACATCAGTAAAAGCTACAGGCTGAAAGGGATAATCTCGTCTCTCGTCTATCGTTTGACTATTGGTAATTGCAGGACTTAGTATCAAACAAGTAAAAAGCGCTACTACCGTTATCTTTATCCATCCACTTTTCACAATAACCTCTCTTTTCCCAAAAGAACAAAAACCCCTCAATAAAAATTGAGGGGCTAAATATGGCGCCAGCCATCCCAGCGATTTTCATTTATGTCGATAGACTTCCCAGCCCATATAGTTATCCAGTGCTTCAGCAATCGCATCGGCCGTCTGCGACATATTTACAGCAATATGATGTTCAAAACCCATCCTGCATACATACTGCATAAGTATCTGGAGGTTTGGGATTTTCATTACGCCGAAGCCTCCGAAGGTTTCAAGCTTATCGTTTGTAAATTCGCCTTGGCCTACATAAACACTGATAACACCTGCCGGGTCGTCGGTAGTCGTTCTGCAGAAGGTGGCCTTACCTGGAGCTATCCTGCCAACAACGGTGCCGTATGTATTATCTTTTCCGACAGAGCCTGCAATAATCTCCTGGTAGTCCATTTTGGAGCTTTTGAAAAATGATTTTGGTAGATTGCTGCAATGGAATAAGACAGCTTTGTCAGGGTCGGTGCCGTAATTATTGTTCCAGTCCAGAATGGCACTCGGCGTGCCACCGGCTAATTGCAGGATATACATGCCAAGCAAACCTGTAATATCCACTTCACAGGCGCTCGGCAAGCCAGACTCGCTCATCATACTCATAACAGTGCAGGGAACAATGCCAAAGAATTCCTGCAGAGCAGTCCAGCATTGAAGCGCGGTGCCGACAAGGTCGTTGTCTTTGATCCACTTGTCCACGACTGCACCGAATTTAGCCATCTTCAAAAGCTTCTCGGCAGGAATAGATTCAGTCGGTATATATTTCCTAATTGTGTCTAATTTTCTCTTAACTGCCCTGTTATTGTCGGCGAGCAATGCAACTTTTCCAAGGATCTCAGATAAGTCAATTGTTTCTACTGAGATGCCGGAAAGCTCAAGGATTTTTTCGCTGTAACGGACGGTATTAAACGCACCTGTACGAGCTCCGATAGCACCGAACCTGGCGTTTTTCAAGCCCTTGACAATTCTGCACACCGAGGCGAATTCGTCTAATTCTTTTTTGAATTCTGCCGAGGTGACTTTGACTGTGTGTGTGCCTGTCAACGTGTATGGGATGCCTGCTTGTCTGAGGTTGTTACAAACGCTAATCTTGCCGCAGAACGAATCGCGTCTATCAGCTATAGTCATTTTGCCTGCTGTGTCCGGCTCTGCTTGAATCAGGATCGGCACATCCAGCTCGCAGCGCTTGACCGTCTCTGCAACTGCTTTCTCATCTCCAAAGTTTGGCAGCGTTACAATTACGCCGTCAATCTTGTCAAGATTTTGAGCAAAGAGTGCGGCACACTTTTTTGCGTCCTCAAGAGTCTCAACCGCTCCATACTTTGTCTCTTGCATTGGCAGAGCAACTGTGTTAAAGCCGTTCTTCCTAAGGACCTCAAGTATGTCTTTCCGTCCTTGTTTAGCCAATATATCCGGGAAAAATCCCCGGTTTCCTACGATTACACCGAATGTGATTTTTTTCATTTTCGTCTCTCCTATAAGAATTTGGTTAAATGGTAATTGGTGAATAGTTGAATGGTGGGTAATTAATTAACCAATTACCAGTTACCAGTTACCAGTTACCAGTTACCAATCATTGGATTGGCCGTAATAAGCGTTTTTACCGTGTTTACGCAGATAATGTTTATCCAGCAGAGCCTTCTTAATCGGCTCTTGGCCAGGATTTATCGTTATGGCGTCCAGAGCCATCTTGGCTGTCAGCTCCAGTACAACGTTGGATTCAACAGCATCGGCAGGCGTTCTGCCCCAGGTGAAAGGCCCATGATTTGCCACCAGAACGGCTGGCATCTTCAACGGGTCTAAATCCGCAAAACGCCTGACAATAACCTTACCTGTGTTTAGCTCATAATTGCTCTTTATCTCATCGGCGGTCATCACCTCAGTGACAGGTACTGGGCCGTAAAAATAATCAGCGTGTGTGGTGCCGAAACATGGGATTTCCCTGCAGGCCTGCGCCCAGGCGGTTGCGCTGGGCGAGTGAGTGTGGCATATACCGCCGATAGATTTGAAATTTCTGTAAAGCTCAAGATGTGTCGGCGTATCCGATGAAGGCCGCAACTCGCCTTCGATTATTTTTCCTTCCAGGTCAAGCAGCACTATCTTGTCAGGACTAAGCTCTTCATACATAACGCCGCTTGGCTTGATAGCTATTACGTTAGCCTTGCGGTCTATTCCACTGACATTGCCCCAGCTACGAATGGCGAGCTGATGCTGTTGCAATTGAAGGTTTGCTTCATAGACCGCCTTTTTGAGCTGTTCGTACATAATCAAAATATTCACACATGAAATACGTTGCAGATTGTGAACCCCCCAATAAATTGGGGGGCTAAATACAATCAATGTTTAGGGTTTAAAATCGAACTTTATATTGTGGCCTTATCTTTAATGTTTAATAGGTCTTTCATAACACTTGCTAATTGGCCGGTCCATTCCTCAAGACCGAACGCATCGTGTAATTGCTTATAAAGAGCATATAGCTGCTGATAGATTTTGTGATTTTCAAAGATCGGTTTGTAGCTTGTCTCTTTGATGGCGCACATAGCTGTCTGCGCATCGGTGAAACTATCGTAACCGCCCGCTTTCTTACCTGCTACAACGGCAGCAGCTATTG
This sequence comes from uncultured Pirellulales bacterium, assembly GCA_964631175.1. GTDB lineage: Bacteria > Planctomycetota > Phycisphaerae > Sedimentisphaerales > Anaerobacaceae > CAZVWH01. Next base: position 4,540 of record CAZVWH010000096.1, read on the forward strand.
CAGAACCCAGCGCACAGGTCTGAGCTGAGCGTGATATCTTCATTTCTCTGCCCGTGACATCTGCGTAAATCTGCATGAGCAGCGCGTTCTTTTCAGCAATCCCGCCACAATTTATTACTTCTGAAATCTTAACGCCATATTCCTCGAACCTGTTGATAATAGTAAGTGCCCCAAAGGCTGTTGCCTCAATTAAAGCTCGATAGATTTCTTCCGGCTTTGTATGCAGAGTTTGGCCCAGCAATAGTCCGGTTAGTCTTTGATCGACGAGTATTGTTCTATTGCCGTTATTCCAGTCAAGGGCTAACAAGCCGGATTGACCCGGCTTTAGCTTTGCTGCTTTTTTGGTAAGGGCTTCGTGAGAGCCGGTTTTTTCGCCGCCCGGCTGAATGTAATTTACAAACCAGTTGAAGATGTCACCCACCGCCGACTGGCCCGCCTCTAAGCCATAGTAGCCCGGCAGGATGGAGCCATCGACGATGCCGCAGATTCCAGGGATGTCTGGAAGTTCGGTGTCTGTCGAGGCCACAGCCATATCGCACGTGCTTGTACCGATGATTTTGACCAGCGTGCCTTCTCTAATTCCTGCACCGACGCCGCCGAGATGGGCATCGAAAGCGCCCATAGCGACCGGAATGCCTGCCGGCAGACCCAGCTTTTTGGCCCAGGCCTGCGTTAGGTTTCCTGCGATAGTATCCACCGCGAAGGTCTTTTCGCTAAGCGTCTTGCGAAGCTTAGCCAATTTAAGATCGAGCTTAGCGAGGAATTCGGCATCAGGATAACCACCCCAGTTGTCGTTGAACATGGCTTTGTGTCCCGCGGCACATCGGCATCGCTTGATTCTTTCCGGCGATTCCGTTCCGGTCAGCACAGCAGGCAGCCAGTCAGCGTGTTCGACCCAAGTATAGGCAGTGTCAAAAACCGCTGGGTCAACTCGCAAACAATGGAGAATCTTACTAAAGAACCACTCGGAAGAATATATTCCGCCGCATTTGGTCAGGTACTCAGGGCGCTGTTTCTTAGCAAGCTCGGTAATTTCAGCAGCTTCGGCGTGGGCGGTGTGGTCCTTCCACAGCCAGGCGTGGGCGTTTGGATTATTTTTGAATTCGTCCAGCATAGCTAAAGGCGTGCCGTTTTTGTCAACCGGAAGCGGTGTTGAGCCGGTTGTATCAACTCCGATGCCTATAATTTCATTAGAGTCAAATTTACTGTCGGCTTTCTTAGCTTCCGAGATTGTTGCTTTGATGGTGATTTCGATGCCTTTTAGGTAATCAGCCGGGTTCTGCCTTGCCAGATTATGGTCAGCCGGGTCGAGTATAATGCCGGCTTCGCCGGTTTCATATTCGTACACCGCCGTCCCTAATTCATTGCCGCCGGACTTCGACGAGCTCAGTCGAGTCGCAGCATCAGCTATCACACACCTTACAGAATTAGTTCCGTAATCCAAGCCGATTGTATAAGCCATATCAATTGATCCTTAACCTAATCGGTTTTCGCCTATGTTTAGCCGTCGCCGGTATTCATCCTTCGTAGTGCTTCCAGCCTTCGCAGTCCCTTAGGGAAGTAGGTACTACGTAGAAGGACGGCGACGGTCAAGCAGCGTTAGCCTCTGAAATACAGATATATCGCCACGATAATCGCAATAAGAAGAACTGAGAGAATCACTTCTACGGCTGACCAGCTTGCTCGTGATTTCTGCCTGTCCTCGGTCGTAATGGTTCCGTATGTCAGTCCTCTGATTTTCTCGTAGGATGGTGGCTCGGTCATGTAGCTGACCACAATCATGACTATCACGCACACTATGAAAATGAGCAGACTGTAATACTGGAAGAAGATGTTGTTCATAATCCAGAGGAATGAGCCTTCTGCATACGAGAAGTCCAAAAGTGCGACGGGTGTATCTATCGCCAGGCGTATTAGGCCCAAAGCAAAGCCCACAAGCAGTGTGGCCAAACATCCTTTGCTATTGAGGCGTTTCATGAATACGCCGAAGAAAAAGACAACGAAAATCGGTGGGGCCAGGTATGACTGGACGCCTTGAAGGTAATCATAAAGTCCTCTGCCGCCTCTAATGACGGGTATCCACGCCAGTCCGATGAGCACCATAATGGCTGTAGCGATCCGACCCATCCAGACCAGTTGATGCTGTGAGGCGCGCGGGCGAAACTTACTGTAAAAATCCATTGTGAATAAAGTGGATGAGGCATTAAAAACACCCGCTAAAGAGCTCATCAATGCTGCCAACAGGCCTGCCACCACAATCCCGCGGATACCCGTCGGTAGGACAGTCATCACCAGCAATGGAAAGGCCGCCTGACTTTCGGCGCGGATCAATTGACCCTGCCCATCGAAAAGCGTCTGTTGAATTGCTTCTGACTGGCCGCTCTTGGCAAGGGCAAAGCAAATCATACCGGGTACGATGAAAAGAAAAACCGGCAGCAGCTTAAAGAAAGAAGCACAAATGGAGCCGCGTCGTGCCTGCTTCTCATTCGGTGCCCCCAAGGCACGCTGGACAATGTATTGGTCCGTGCACCAGTACCACAAGCCGATAACAGGAGCACAAAACAGCATTCCCAACCACGGATAATTATCGTTGAAATACCATGCCATTCGTCCCGCCTCCCGCACCGGCGCCCAGGTAGCTTCTATGTTGTGGGGGACTAAAGGTTTCCAGAGATTGAACATCTCTGAGCCGCAAATCTGTCGCAGTTGGTCCCATCCACCGATGGCGCGCAGGCCAAATATGGTCAATATAAGCGAGCCGAAAACCAGAATAATCGTCTGTACGGCTTCGGTGTAAGCCACGGCACGAAGGCCTCCGAGCACCGTGTATATACCTGTGAAGATAACTACCAGGAACGAGCCTATCCAGAAGCTGTCCAGCACAGCAAATCCCAGATCGAGTCTCAATTCAGGCAGTAGTGTCCCAAAGACAATCCCCCCAGCAAAGATGCCGACGGCGATTTTGGTTAAGATATAAGCCACAAGCGAGATTATTGACAAAACCCAGCGTGCGGTTGGAGAAAAACGCCTCTCCAAAAATTCAGGCATCGTAAAAACTCTCGACCGCATATAGAATGGAACCATCACCCATCCGAGCACCAACAGGCACCATGCGTGCAATTCGTAATGTGCCATCGCCACACCATCGGTGCAGCCGGACCCAGCCAAGCCGACTAAGTGTTCCGAGCCGATGTTGGAGGCAAAGATTGACGCCCCTACGATAAACCATCCCAGGTTTCGTCCCGCAAGGAAATAGTCGTCGGCTGTGTCCTTGCTTTTGAGAATCACCCACCAGGCAAGGCCTAAAAGTATGGCGAAATATACGCAAAGTACCACCCAATCTAATGCTTCGAAACCCATGTGCTTCCTTTCAATATTTGACTAACTAAAAAATCATAAAGCTGACTCCCATAAGGGACCGAATATTTAGCGTAACGAACCCGATGATAAACTCAGCATGATTTTACTGTTATGTTTGGCCTTTTCAAACAATAATTTAGTTGAGTTAGCAACCTGTGAGATTATACGCCCGTGGACTTCATCAGGACTTTGACGAAATCAGTTGGGTCTTGAAACCACGGGCTAAACTCGCCGTAGCGGGCCGCCGAAACGAGCGTTCTAAGCGAAGCTATATTTCGCTCGCAATGAAGACAAATCATTTTTTAAGAGCCAGATAAGATCTGTTGTATTTGTCTGAGTGTTTTCCCTGCTTTTTTTAACTGAGCAATTTTAGAAAGCGCGCTGAATACGGATTCATCATAAAGTCGATGTCCACCCTCTGTCCACTCGGTCTCGTGTATGAGACCGATTACTGTATAGTTATGAATTGTTTGTCGTGAAAAAGGACTGTATTTGACGACCTCGCCAATTCGATAGAGCTTCGGAGGCGCTGTTTTAGCTTTATTTTTACTTCGAGCACCGGTCATTTTATCAAACAAAAAGCAATTCTGGTAAAATTGCTACTCCGCAAGTTCTGAAGAGCTATCGACGAAAACGAATCCAAGCCCTTGCTCTTAGTTATCTTATCAACTCTTTCCGCAAATATGTCTTGATAATAATATTCGTAACCGTTCATGGGTTATAAATCTCGTTTTTGGGGTCATTGCGAGGAGTTTTACGACGAAGCAATCTAAAATGTAACGATTGAGATTGCCACGGCCTTTGAAAAAGGCCTCGCAATGACACAAAATGCCACATTTGTCCCGTGAACGGTTACTAATATTCTATACCTGCCGACAAAACGCCGGTCAGTAGTATTTTGTCTCGCGTCGGGTGACCGTCGAGATTACATATTACTGTTCAGAAGTGACGTTTGCAAGAACTTAAATAATGATTCTATAGGTCGTAATACAGGAAAAGATTTCCCCCAATTTATTATTGTTTAAGCTGATTTTAAAATGGTCGCCGATATGGCTAATCTTCTTCAGTATCTGTGTACCAACGTTTATGCACATTATCCCCTGTAGTTTCTTCGAGGGACGTCACATGCCCATCCAACCACAAGATATTAGCCCTTCCACCGGTCTCGAAGTCCTCACCGGATCGTATATTGTGCCTGAAAATCCCTCGATAGAATTTTGCACGGGGACCGCCCTGTCGATAATGCTTTAAATTCATAGTTCCGGGGCCATCGTTATAAAACATATCATCGCTGCCTTGCTCCATTTTTGGTTCCACATGGTCGTGACATATAATAAATTGTGAGTGGTTCCGTATATCAGTTATTTTTCTGCCGCTGACATTAGCATTAAGACCAAACGCTGCCTCGTGGATTAGCGCAGGATCAACAGGATATATTAATTCAGCAACGCTCCTGAAACTGGGACATCCGAAAACCTTGGTCTGTTTTATATAGTCTCTGTACGCAACGCCCCAATAAGCCTCATTATCGTTAGTCTTTCTAAAATTACCTGCCGATTTATACCAGAAGAAGCCATTAGTCCAGTTCGAGTTAGCCATTGTATAATCATTGCTTTCTAAGTACAGCAGTAAACCTATACCAATATCTCTTAAATTTGACTTGCAGACTGTTTGACGTGCGCTTTCTTTGGCCTTTCGAAGAGCAGGTGTCAAAACTGCCATCAATAGAGCGATAATGGCTATTACGACTAAAACCTCTATCAGCGTGAATCCTTTTTGCCTACCGATGATTTAACTTCTTTCTTCTCTTATTCGATCTTTTTCGCCAGTCCGCCGAGGCGGATAAAAACGTAAGCACTGTTTTTACAACCGCGTCATAGTTCTATTTTAGAGCAACCGCTGTGAGCCAGACCTGCTACGCTGTCATCAACTGCCTGAGAATACTAAGACAAGTGGAACGCTTGCCTTGCTCCCTGGCTTTGTTCAAGGCCGGTATTAATATCGTCATTAAGACCGCAATAATGGCGCTCAAAACCAGAAGTGCTATTAGGGTAAACCCTCTTTATTATTTATAATATTGCTCTTTTTGATTTTATAGTGCTTTGTTGAAAAGAGTTCAGAATGTCATTTAGAGCGAGCCGAAGGCGAGTCGAGAAATCTATTTTTGAGCAGATTTCTCCACTTCGCCCCCGTGCCTTCTGCGAAAGCAGAAATGGACGCTTCGGTCGAAACGACGGTGAGGCTTTTCGATAAAGCAATTTTATAGCAGAACAAAAACGGCAAAAAACAATATATATTTTATATAGGACATATCAAGCGAAAAATGAAAGATGGGGTTTATAAAAGCTTTTTACCCTCATTTTGTTGGTTTTTACCTAAGCCCCGCATAAGAAGCTGTCTGCGGGCGATAGTGAAAAATATTTAAGCTTAAAAGAGAAATCTGTCGATACACATTGTTGATAATGATGCGGCCTGCAGAGGCTTATTCTATAAGAAAAACAGTTTTTTCTACACATAATTTTCCTTCGGACGGCAGGTTTTTGTGGACCTGCCGTCTATTTTGCATTACGCAGCAATTCCTCCAAAGTAGATATGGATGCTGAATCAGCCCGGCTTGTAAATTAACGATTGTTGAAAAGATAATCATGTACCTCACTGGTATCCCAATCACAGAAGCTTAGATGGTATGCCGGTCTAATTCCCAATACCTTATTAAAACAATCGGGGCCTATACCGAATTAACCGGTATAAGCCCCAATATATCTTAGTTGACTATCA
>CAZVWH010000097.1:0-10568 GCA_964631175.1 uncultured Pirellulales bacterium
GCTGATAGTATTGCAACAATGCGGGGCCTATACCGATGCTACTCTGCGAAGTTTTCCTTCGTAGCGCGAGCTGATTCGGTATAGGCTCCGACTGTTTTTGCACTATGTGTCTTCAACTCGCTCAAATTGTTGGATTATACTCAGACTTGCTGTGTTTATGAAACTCTCGTACGATTTCCGGATCAGAAATCCTTCCGCAAAAATAGGAATCAGGCGAATTGCTGTCAGGTACCGAGCTCCTTCATTACTTTTAGATTCTTGTTGATAAGTTCTATTCTCTGGGCTACGCAATCTGCGGACTGCAAGGGATCTTGCGGTGTATGAATCACGTAGTTGAGCATCTTTTCAACTGTTGTCGTGGCCACATGCATCCGTGTGTCCGACGAGCCGTAATATATGAACAGTTCTCTGTTATTTCGGACCACCCAGCCATTGCTGAAGACCACATTCGAGACGTCGCCGATGCGTTCTTCGCCTTGCGGCGCCAACAGATAGCCGCCCGGCGCGTGCGTGACTTTCCAAGGCTCATCGAGCTTTGTCAGAAAAGCGTATAGGACATATCGTAAGCCGGCGGCACACGCCCGCACACCATGGGCCAGTTGCAGCCAACCTTGGTCGGTCTTGATGGGAGCTGGTCCCAGTCCGTTCTTGACTTCCTTTATGGTATGATATTTTCGGTCATCGACAATTGTTTCGTGGTCAATAATGGCGTGTTCTATATCATCAGCAAGTCCCCAGCCGATGCCGCCGCCCGAGCCGGCCTTTATGAAGCCTTCCTGTGGGCGTGTGTAGAAGGCGTACTTGCCGTCAACGAGCTCAGGATGCAGCACAACGTTTCGCTGCTGTGGCGATTTGGTCTTCAGATCATCGAGCCTCTCCCACGTCTTGAGGTCCTTCGTGCGTGCGATACCACATTGTGCAATCGCCGATGATAAATCCCCTCTGGCAGCGTTTGGATCCTTTCGCTCAGCACAAAAAAGGCCGTAAATATAACCATCTTCGTGTTTAGTCAGTCGCATGTCATAAACGTTTGTCTCCGGCTTCCGCCCAAGGCGGATCTCAGGCATCACAACTGGAAAATCCCAGAACCGGAAGTTGTCAATGCCGTTCTTACTTTCGGCTACAGCAAAGAAGCTCTTGCGGTCATAGCCCTCTACACGGGCTATCAGACAAATCTTGCCATCCAGCTCGATTGCTCCGGCGTTGAAGGCGCTATTGATACCCAATCGAGTCATCAGGTGCGGATTGTTTCGGCGGTTCAAATCATATCGCCAGAAAATCGGGGTGTGCTCACCCGTCAAAACAGGATATTTATACCTATCGAGAATACCATCCCCGCCTTCGATTATAACATTTTTGCGTGTGATGAGCTTTTTGTGATTGTCGAAAAGAGCCTTTACTTTTTTTTCAAATACTTTTTTCTGCATGCGTCTTAACCTCCTTCGCTTATAGCCTTTAACCTTCGGATCGTCTCCAGACAGACCCGGCTATTGTGATATGGGCATTTCCATTCTGAGACCTTGGGCTGTTGTAAATCGGCTGTGCCATCGCGAGCTACACGCCAGAACCATTCGCCGTGCTTATGGTCAACGATGTGCTGCTCGATGAATTTCCAACACTCCAACGCTGCTTTGAAGAAATACTCTTGGCCGGAGAGCTGGTAGGCATTAAGAAATCCAACGACCGCCTCAGCCTGGGGCCACCACTCTTTGTTTGTATCGATGATTTTCCCAGCCTGTCCTGAGCCGGGTCGAAGGGCCTGGCCTTCATAGAAAAGGCCGCCATCTTCATCAAGTCCCTGTTCGTACACAGCCTGTGCCATTTTAAGAGCGATATCCTTAATTTCGTCCCTTGTTTCTCGTCCGTAACCACTCGCTGACGCTCGTGGCTCTGTCTTGTTCCTCTCGTCTTGCGCCAGGACCTCTGCCGCTTCACAGAGCAGCCAGCTACCTTCAATATCATGGCCAAAAGAAATTATATCCTTGGTCGAGTGCCACTGTTCGTCGAAGAACAGCTCGAAGGAATCGGTTTTTGAGTTGATGATATGTTTTTGGAAAATCTCGATAAGCTCTATCAATCTTGCTCTTAGCTTTGGGTTTTTCCAGGCACGATACAGATTTGTATATGCCTCCAGCAGGTGTAGATGCGTATTCATAGTTTTTTTCTCTCGCACATCGCCCGTTGCCAGCCTTGCCTTTTCAGCGACTTTCCAATGTCGGTCGAACGTTTCAAAGTAGCCTTTGTTTGCGTCATCGTGACAGTGCTTCTCAATCAGGTAAAAAAGCTCCTTTGCCTTATCAAGCGCGGCGCTGTCTGCCGTGGCAAGGTAATACTCCGCCAGGCCGTAAATGAGAAATGACTGGCCGTACAGCTCTTTGCTGTCATCTATCGCTTTGCCTGTGTGGTCGAGCAGCCAATATGCACCACCAAACTGCTTATCCCAAAAGAATTGCATTAAATAATCATAAGTGCGCTTAGCCATCTTGAGATACTCGTCTTTTTTCTCAAATCGATAGGCTGCCGAAAATGTCCATAAAATACGTGCATTTAGCACCAACCCCTTAGGAGCATCCTTTACAATGGTTCCGTCATTAGACATCCTGCCGATAAAGCCACCATAGTCATCATCCCGGCAGTACTTTATCCAGAAGGGCAGTATATCCTGTTCTAATTCATTTTGTGCAGCTTTTAAGAAACTGTCGACTTGTTCTTTGTCAACCATTGTACGTGGACCTCCATAATTTATTTCGATCCTTGAGATTTGCACATCTCCAGCCGATTCTATCTTAAGATATTTAGCATCGGAAATGCGATTTTCAGCGGTGAAACTTACCGGCCGAAGGTATCCATACGCATCCGATTCACCCGCCCCACTTACCAAATCTTTTCTCTGTGCCGATATTTCTTCGAAGCTCTCACCATTTGTTGAAACAGCAACTTTAATTTCTGCGGCCTCACCAGAAATGAATGAATATACCCTCATCTGGTTAATCTCAAGTGGTACCTTGTAAACAATATATGCCTCACGGCTCAACTTCAGTCTGTGCATATCTTCTTTGGTTCTGCGTGCCTGTTTGCTTTCAAGCGACATCAAACCGCCTCGCTGGTTAATCAACGAAAAATCCTTCATTTCATCTATCAACGTCAAATGCTGCACTACCACCGGCCCAACGACGTTGGACGGCTCGGAAATTCCACTGACATTCTTTGCCTTGACCCTGTAGAAATATCGCTGTCCGATTTCGACATCTATATCATTGAAGAGCGGCCGATATGGCATCGCGGCGTCTGAGATACCCCGGCCGACACCGGTCCAAGGACCTTGATCACTAAAGGATCGTTCCACTGTGTATGATGTTGCTCCCGCTGAGCCTTGCCACGAAATAGCCGCCGCATCATCTATCGGCAGCAACCGCGGCGGTTGAGGAATATCAAGCTGTGGAACCGGCAATCCCTGGATTTCATAAGCATTTTTACACATAAGCTTCATTAGATTGCGCTCATCGTATGCGTCGCCCGAGTCGAATCCCGGCCAGTGGTAAGCCTTGTATTTGTCACCTCCGGAAGGTTCCGAGTGCCAGTAGAAACCGCCATCGCGATTACGAAACCGCAGACTCCAGATCAACGCCCCTGATATACCCTCGTCAATCACGATATCAAGCAGCTCGCGGACAGCATCGGTCTCGATAAATCCGAACTCTCCAATGAAGTATGGCTTCTTTCCTTTGGCCCGCGCACGGCTTGCCTTGACCTGATCGAGCATCTCTCGAGGATCTTTTGGGTAGTGATGGGTGGTTACAATGTCAACAAACGGCTCATCGAGCGATTCATCACGAAGAACACTCGTAAAGAAGCCATCGATAAGAAGATGATTCGCATCGAGGCTCTTTATATAAGCGGCTATATTATGAGTCCACTCAGCCGGGCATTGCAGCTCATTACCGGTTTCCCAGGCCAGAATCGCCTTGTCGTCCTTGTACTTAATGCCGGTATAGGTGTTTGTACGGTTGATTACATATTCGATGGTCCGCTTGAAATCTTCTATAACTTGCGGATCGGTCCAGAAGGCTTGCTTGCTTTTTCCCCTAAAAGTGGCGTATTCGGCAATCCCTCCCCACCATATCCAATTATCTACAAAAGGGATAATAATGCGGACGCCGGTTTTGTTTGCCACTTCAAGCACCTTATCCAAGGCGCGAAAGGCCTCTTCATTAAACTGTCCGGGTCCCAATACATGACGTGGTATCGCCGGGTCATCGTCCGGCTTTCGCACCGAGAGTGTATATATCCGAGTGACTCTTCCGCCAGCCTGCTTGATTGCTGTCAGCGCATCGGCAATTTCGAACTCGCTGGGTAGGCGCCAAGGATTCGTCTCTTTGAAGGGCAAATTGTCTTCGATGTAGTGCAGATTCGGAATGTTGAAGGATATGAAGCAAAACTTCCTTTGTCCCTCCATTAGCTTATCACCTTGACGTGTTACAAAATATTCAAATCCCTTTGCTATGCTACAAAGAAAAAAAATTAAAAATAAAAAATCAAATATCAAAATGTTTGATTTTAGAATTCTCATTTCTGATTTTCCTTTATAACCTTATTTATACTACCCTGCGAAGCGGCGCCTTGCAGAGTCGGGTTTAGCCCCCAAATCCCTCGACCCGGCTCGGGACGGGTTTATTTGGGGGTTTTCATCCGATCGAGGAAGACGACAATCGTACCTAAGCCCTCTCCAGTTTGTCATACCAGTTCTTTTTTAGGAAAATCGATGTGATGACTAAAACGGCAATCGTAACCAACATGGACCTGAACTGGCGAATCACTAAATAGATAGGAATCAAAGTCAGCGTGATCTGCCAGACGATACCTACCGCCACGTTGACCGCATCTCGCTTGAAAGCCGTGTTCGCCCTAAAACTGGGATTCTCCTGCGCAACCTTCTCGTGAATAGGCTTCCAAAATCCCCATGGACGTACCTTTTTGTAGAATCCCTTAAGTATCTGCTCATCGTCGGGTTTGGTTAGAAGACTGATAATGACAGATGCAGCCGCACTTAAAGCCAGTATGAATGGAAACACAGCAATATTAAACTCAAGGCCAAACAGCACATTCTGACCGCCAAACATCTGTGGGAAGAGCAAAGCGGCGGCCATCCCAACGACCATGCCACCGAAGTAACCGTAACCGTTTAGTCGCCACCAGTACCATTTCAGGATATTCGGCGCGGTGTAACCACCCCACAGCCCTGCGACGATCCATTGGGTTACACTATTTATCGACTTGCTGCAGACACCGAAGACGATACCCAACACAACTAATACGATAGAGCTGACATAGCTCATCCAGACATATTTCTTAACCGGCGCTTTTGAATTGATGTATCGTTTATAGATGTCGTTGACAATGTACGAAGCTCCACAGTTAACGGTACCGCTGTAAGTGCTCATAAAAGCCGCCAGTAAACCAGCAAGTATTACGCCTACCAGGCCTATTGGAATGAAGCTATTGATGACGAAGGGCAAAATCTGTTCGAAATCCACATCGCTACCCATCTCGTTAAGCTGGCCGCTGAAGAACACCAGGCCGAGCACGCATATACCTGTTATCATCAAGTACCGAGGAAAGAACAGCACGACCGATACAAACCAGCTCATAAGGGCAGACTCTCTGGGATTGCGGCCTGATAACACGCGCTGCATGTCGTAATTAGGTGCAGGTCCAGCGGCACTTACTAAGACGCCTTTGGCAAGCATCATAACGAAGAAAATACCGAAAAGTGACCAGCCGTCTTGGGCAATCTTGTCATTGACCGAAGCAATAAGTCCCGACCAGTCGAGGTCAAGGTGCCAGCCAAAGAACAGACTCTTCCAGCCGGCCGGCGTCGCAGCGGTGATTTGTCCGGCACTTGTTCGTGACATAGCGATGATTGCTATGCACACCGATGCCACTGTCAAGATCGCGAATTGAATGAGGTTGGTCACGAGCACACCTAACATACCGCCTAACACGATATAGATGCTTGTTACACCCATGATGATGATTGCGTAAGTTTCAGGCCTGAGATTCCACGGAAGGAACACGGCGCTGAATTTTCCTATACCCTGAAACGCATAGGCCAAAAACGCAATGGTACTCAGCAGTGCAAAAACTACAACGCTGATATCGGAGAGTTTCGCCCCCAGATCGTTACCGAATCGTGTCCGAATCCACTCAGCTCCGGTCATAACATTTGACCGGCGCAGCCAGATTCCCAAATACACCATAAGTATAACCTGATTAAATGTCGGCCATATCCACGGTATCCATGCTCCCTTGAGTCCATAGACGAACAGCCATGTCACCAACAGCATTGTTCCTGTGATATCGAACATGCCCGAGGCATTGGCTACACCGAGAAAGTACCATGGGATACTTTTACCACCGAGAAAGTACGAGTCTATGTTTCTGGAGGCAAATTTGGTTAGAATTAGGCCCGCTATAACTGTTACCACCAGGTATATAACGATGATACCAATATCAATAGCTGAAAGCTGCATTTTAAACTCCTTCTCCCGCTACGGCGAAGACCTACGCCGAGGCAAGCTACTGAAAATCGTCAAGATGCCTTACGACACAGTTCAATTCAAAACATCTAAGATTATTCTCACAGTAAGTCGATCTTTCGCTTTGCTCAGGACGGCGTTTAAGCCTTAGAAGTCTATCACAAGGTTGTTAATAGGTCAACCCCGCTAGAAATCTCAGGATGTTCGGATAAATTATCGACGATGGAGTTTGGATTTCTAACGTGGTCAAACCAGAATTTCGAGCACCAAAGAGAGTAATTGCGTGTCGAGTTTGTAGATAGATTTTATTCTACCTTTAGCACCAATTTTCCACAAGACACATACCCATCCTTAATCTGCGCTTGCGGCGGACACACATCATTCATTATCTATCCCCTTTTTTCCTCGTTTTGAAAAGTGGGTAGCAGGTATAAAGAGCTCTAAGCTTTTCCTGAGTGAAGCTTAAGTACGCAACCCGCAAAGCCGGATATAGTACCGTTTCTAAAAGTTTGTATGATTTTCAATGGCCGGCCACGTCATTCCGACCGGAGTCCCAACATTGTTGGGACGTATCGGAGGAATCTATTTAAACAGCTTTCTCCACTTCGCCTACGGCCCCTCAGCTAACGCTTCCCTCGGTCTTGCTCAGGACAGACGAAGCGGCCATCCAGCGGTGGCTGGGGCATAGCTGGCCGAGGATCAAGCGTTGGGCCACACAAATACGTGCCCATGGATTTGGCAAGCTCACCACAAGCTTGGTTCTCATCGACGAGACGGGTACCCACTGGTCGGGCGGACATGGGCGCCTCGCGGCCAGACGCCGGTGCTGCGGCAGCGGACTCGGCATCATCGGCGCATCTGGTGCGATTGGCGAATTGTCTATCTCGCCCCGCCGTTACCGGCTGGGATGATACATGCAGTTCCTTATGGACGGCACAATCCGACAGGAACAGGTCATTGCCTTTCTGCGTCATCTTATGCGGCATCTGTCGGGCGAGATAATTGTTGTCTGGGATCATCTGGGAGCTCACCAAGGTCGTGCTTTTCGTAAGTGGTTGCGTCGGTGCCGTCGGGTTCATGTGGAATATCTGCCGGTGTATGCTCCTGAGCTTAATCCCAACGAGTATGGATGGGCCTATCTTAAGACCAATCCTTTGGCGAACTACTGCCGATGGGATGTTAATCAACTGTATGCGAAGGTTGTGGTTGCAGCCGAAAAAACTGCGAGCCAACAGTCTCTGCTCCCTTCTTTTATTCACGCAACCGGACTTTCTATTAGATTTAGGTATTGAACATTACTTATACAGGTATCAATAGCTGCCGCGGCAGATCGAGGTAGGCTCGTCGAAGTCTGCTCTGGTTGCGGTCTGTTCCTATCTTTGGCCGAAACGAACTGCAGCTTCTCTACAGAACAAACACAATGAAGATTGTGGTCGTCCTACTCTTGCTCATCAGGTTCGCAAAAGCATTCATCGGGGGGTTCACCGCAACCTGAGCAAACTCCATTCTCTATGGGCCGACCACATGTCTTGCATGGCGAACATCCACAACTTTGGCACATTGCTCTGTCTCCAAAAATGCTCTATAATATAATGCTTAAAACTACCTGCTGGAACCCTATAAGCCAAGCCTGAAATTTTCAAGTACTACGATTCGTCATCTATAAAAGCAGTTTATATGCGATTTCTAAACGGCGATTTTTACGAGCTTCTCTGCAACCTTACAGCCGGCGTCCAAACTCGCGACTGCCCTGCAGGCCCTAGCCATCTCTTGTCGTTGTTTTTCATCTTTCATCAACATTTCCAGCTCCTGCCACAGCCACTCGGCTCTCTCCGTTGCGTCCGGCAGGTCGTCAACGATAATCGCCGCTCCGGCCTCAACGAGCTTGTCTGCATTTAGGTACTGATGCCTGTCCCTATGGTACGGATAAGGCATACAGATACTCGACACTTCCGCCGCGGCATATTCAGCCACGCTAACCGCACCACTTCTTCCGACCACTAAATCAGCAGCAGCTAACAGATTCGACATATCATCGTAATATCCCAGGACCTTGTAACCGATTTTGGTGTTGACATACCTCTGCCTGATTTTTTCGATGTTAGCCCGCCCCGTCAGATGCACAATCTGCCAGCTATCAGCGAAAGTATTTAACTTTTCCAGCAGCGAGCACACGGCGTCATTAATATTCTCTGAGCCGCTCGATGCACCGGTTATGAGTAAAATCTTTTTATTTTTATCAAGACCTAATTGCTCGATGGCTTTATCCGGCTCTGAATGTAAAAAGCTGCTTCGCAGGGGACAGCCGACAACGTTTATCTTCTCCTTGTATTTGGCAAGATGTTGAATCGTATCCTCGAACTGTACGTAAATTTCATTTGCGAAGCGTGCTATCATCTTGTTTGCCCGGCCCGGCAGGATGTCCACATTCAACAGCACAACGGGCGCTTTTAATTTATGTGCAGCTTTACAGGCCGGCGCCGCCACAAATCCGCCGATGCCGGTAATTACAGGGCTATCACTTGCAGCGATTATTTTTTTCGCCATTCGATAACTTTTCCAGAATGAAGTGCAAAAGCCAATGAATTTGCTGGGCTGAAAACTCAAACCTTTAGCAGGAAGCGGAGTATATTCGAAGCCAGCCTGTTGAAGGATTTGTGCATCCATGCTGCGGGTGCTGCAGAAAAAATGTATCTTTGCTGTCGGCTCAAGTTTAGCTATCTGTTCTGCCACAGCGATAGCGGGATATATATGACCGCCTGTTCCTCCGCCGGCAAAGAAAAAACATCTATAGCCCATTATTTAAGCATCCTGCTTTTATAAACACTTAAAAACCCGCCCAAAATCGGCCAAACTGTCCGGAGCCGGATTGACGGATGTATTATGGATTATAGTACCGGGTATAATAGTCGTAAAGACCTGACTCTTGCATGTCCGGCTGTTCGTTTCCAATATCAAGCCCTGATTGAATCAGCCAATGGTGTTGATTTACCTACAGGCGGATGAAAAACGAGCTTGCGAACAAAGTTTAGTCACGCCAGAAGAGCGGACTTTCACAAATAGTAGTTGACATGAATTATTTTGCACTTTAGTATCTGGTTTTGAGTCCAATATATTGATTTTTTTTAACGTGAAGGAGAACAGGCATGGAAGCAAATATAACAATCGACATCGAAGATGACACATTTGAAAACGAGGTTCTCAAATCGCAGGTGCCGGTATTGGTGGACTTCTGGGCGCCGTGGTGTGGACCCTGCATAATGGCTGCACCGGTGCTGCAAAAAATAGCTGAGCAGTATAAAGGAAGATTAAAGGTCTGCAAGTTGGACGTTGACCAGGCGCGCCAGACGGCTATCGAACACAGCATTATGAGTATACCAACGTTGAATATTTTCAAAGATGGCCAGGTAGTAGACCAAATTGTCGGGGTTACACCGAGGTATGAGTCCGACCTTAAAAAGAAGATCGAGCCGCTTTTGGAATAATCAAGGATGAGCAACGATATTTTGAATTTTATAAAGTCTTGTATTAGGGGTCGCAGAATATGCTGGACGTATCATGTTAATATGCGATTAAAAGGGCGTTTTATACCGAGGGAAGTTATTTTATCTTCGGTAGATCGTTATGAAATAATCGAAAAATACCCCAAAGATAAATATCTTCCAAGCTATCTTGTTTATGCAAAAGACAAAGGACATATTATTCATATTCATATAGCAACCGATGTAGAAAACGATAGCGTAACAATTATTACAACTTACAGGCCGACTTTGGATAAGTGGGAAAAAGGGTTTAAAAAGAGGAGAAAAACATGATTTGCCATAACTGTGGGGGGAAATTAGAAAATCTGGTGACGAATTTACCCTTTAAGATTAATTACAACTCCATTGTTATTATCAAAGGGCTTCCTGTCTTACAGTGCCGAAATTGTAGCGAATATTTGATTGAGGATGAGGTTATGGAAAAGGTAGATACCATCCTCAACAGAATTGACAAAACCGCAGAGCTTGAAGTCCTTAGTTATGCCGTGTA
>CAZVWH010000098.1:0-10400 GCA_964631175.1 uncultured Pirellulales bacterium
TGAGCGTAGTCGAAAGAGTCGAACCAAGTCGAAGGACGCAGCTTGGGGATGGCAAAGCTCCAACAACGGCGTAACCATCCCAATCCCACCGTTAGGTGTCCCTGACGAGACTAAGGGATGAGGCTGCCACACACTATGTAGCCACAGATCAATGTTACCCAGAATATGATTTATTTGAACCATGCCAAAATTTGATAAGATGTCATTTTCGAGAGGACTCGGATTATAAAGAAGACGCAATTACCGGCTTTGCTGCTTATAGAGATGAGGTGATTAATATCTCAATTGAGTTAGATTGTGCTTTAGCACTAAAAAATAAGTAAGCGTTCACGGGAAAACCGCATTTTTGTCATTGCGAGCGAAGCGAAGCAATCTAAAATCGTACGTTTTTGAGATTGCTTCGGCCTAAAGGCCTCGCAATGACACAAAAACGCCTTATTTTCTGCGTGAACGGTTACAAAAATAAGAGCTTCTAATGCTCTGTTGAAAAGAGTTCAGAATGTCATTTCGAGCGAGCCGAAGGCGAGTCGAGAAATCTGTTTTTGAGCAGATTTCTCCACTTCGCCCCCGTGCTTTCTGCGAAAGCAAAAATGGGGGCTTCGGTCGAAACGACGGTGAGGCTTTTCAACAAAACATTAGACTCTCTAAGTTATACCCATTACTATTAATCTCTGCCGTATAAACAGCTTAGGTCTCTTAGCTTCTTTGTGAGTGCCGGCGTTAGCTGTTTCGGTCGGAGGCGCCATTTCCAGTTGCCTTTGGACAAGGCTGGGCGGTTCATTCTGGCTTCGGCTCCGAGACCCAAAACGTCCTGCATGGGTATGACTGCAATTTTACCTACGGAACTCATTGCCAGCCGAGCCAATGCCCAGTGTATCTGGTTTGCTGGTATCCTGTGGCCAAGATAATCGAATAAGCTTCTCTTCTGCCCGGATGTGGCTTCTTTGCTGAACCACCCTCTGGCCGTATTATTGTCATGGGTACCGGTATAGACGACACAATTTTCCGTATGATTGTGTAGAATGTGAGGATTGCTGCTAAAGTCACCATCAAAAGCAAACTGTAAGACTTTCATGCAGGGAAAGCCAAATTTGCCTATCATCTCTCTAACGTCAGCGGTGATATAACCAAGGTCCTCAGCAATAATAGGCGCAAAGGTGATATGCCTGAGCAGCTCATTAAAGAAGTCGTCCTTCGGGCCTTGTATCCATTTGCCATGTAAAGCGGTTTTATGTCCCGCAGGAACTTGCCAATATGCAACAAAAGAGCGGAAATGATCTATACGCACCAGGTCAAACAAACGAAGATTGTGCCTTATTCTATCTATCCACCAGCGGTATCCATCGTGTTTTAGTCGTTGCCAGTCATAAACAGGATTGCCCCATAGCTGACCTGTACGGCTAAAATAGTCCGGCGGAACACCGGCGATATAGCGAGGTTTCTTATACCGGCTTAGCTTGAAAATCTGCGGATGGGACCACACATCTGTGCTGTCAAGTGCCACGTAAATAGGAACATCTCCTATGATTTGAATGCCGTTTTCATTACAATACTTTTTCAAGGCGAACCATTGCTGATAAACAATGTATTGTAGGAATACCTGTCGGTTTATATCTTCGGCAAGCTGACTGGTCATTGCTTTAAGGGCTTTTTCATTTCTGTCCCTTATCCGGCGCGGCCAATCGCTCCATAGACGTCCACCAAAATGGTGCCGTAAGGCTGCAAAGGCGGCGAAATCATTTAGCCAGGAGCTGTTCTGAGCACGAAATAGCTCGAAGTCAGACGATTCTACAGAATCTCTAAAACGCTCATAGGCGATGTGAAATAATTTTTTCTTGTAGGACTCTACTCTTGTATAGTCAACGTTAGCTTGGGGCAAAGCAGGGGCATCCGTAATGTCACTTTTTATCAGGAAATTACGCCGGTACAGCAATTCCGGACTTATAAAAAGCGGATTAACCGCAAAGGCGGAGAAACAATTATACGGCGAGTGTGCGGTTTTCGGAGTAGTATGATTCAATGGCAATATCTGCCAATAGCTTTGCTTGGCCCGCTTGAGAAAATCGGCAAACCGGTAAGCCTGCGGACCGAAATCACCGATGCCGTATTTCGAGGGCAGAGAACTGATGTGCAGCAACATACCACTGGCTCTCTTTTCCACACTCATATTAACTGTCCGTACGTCAATCCGCTTACTATTTCGAACGTCTCACTCTCATTGAACTACAACGTCCAGATGCCGTCCTAAGCTCTCGAAAAGCTCAACCCACTTCTGAGCATCCTGGTCTTGACCCTCCGCTTTTTTCTTGATTTGGTGGTAACTTTGTTTGCCGATAGTGAAAAACACATTCTGTGCAAGCTGGAGGTCCATACCTGGAACTATTTTGCTCAAGATAGTGAGAATTCCTTCTATTGTTTTTAGTAGCTGAACGTCGTCGGGGAATTTCTCAAGCTGTCCCATCAACTGGTTAATTCGATGAGCTGCTTCGAATCTCAAAGTGGTCTCATCGAGTTCAAGAGACAACCTAAGGGTCTCATCCGTAAGATTCTGAAGGCTGTTAAGATCTATTTTATTCGCCTTGAGGACGCTGCATAAATCCTGGTTCAATATAAACTCGGCTGGGGCGGAAAGGGCTTTTGGCAAAGGCATGTTCATACCTCGTATCATAAGCATTATGGCATAATTGTGCTCGTAGATACGTCGAAAAGAGCTTTCTATGTCCTTCCAGGTATTCTCGAGCAGCTCATACAATATCTGTCGCTGCTGGTCTTTGAACAGGTGCCAGAGTGAAAAGTTGTTGTCGCCGAATCGGATGTTCATCTGCCTCATAACTTCGTTGGTGTCGCCTTTGTGAAATGCGTTTTTTAAGTGCTGTCGCATCTGCTGGAAGCTCTCGTCAGACATAGGAGAGGCCAAAGCAGCCATCAGGTTATGGTCACCGAGATGCAAAACTGCAAAATCAACAACGTATTTTTCGAGAGTTATACCTGACTGGATATTAGACCTGCCGGTGGCGAGCACTTGAATGCCGGCTTCCGCACGGTCGTAATCTTCCACACTGGCCGAGTAACAATAGATATTCTTTTTGCCTTGCGGTTGCTCTTCAAATATAGAGCTCAGCGCAAAGTGGGCTCCCACTCTATTGAGGTCGATAAGGGCAGGCTCAACGCAGGCTTCAAAAACTTCCTTGCCGTTGTTGAGCTCTTTGCGATTGCCCGGAGCTTTTTTAAGCGAGCTTTTAAATTCGTCCACCAAATCTGTTTTGGTAACTTCATGATGCAACTGCATTGCTCGTGCCGCATACTGCATAACCTGCAATGTCTCCAGCCCTGAGATATTGTCGAAAAACCACCCACAACTGGTGTACATCAACATAGCGTTACGTTGCGCCTCTAAAAGTTTTAGACAGATGACCTTATCCTCATAGCTGAGCTTTTTATCGATTGTGTTTTTGATAAATCCGTCTATGTTTTCAGGCGCTCTATTATTTATTACATTAATGTACTGATTCCTAATCTGCCACGGGTCAGAACAATATTGCGACATCATTTGCTCGTAAGCATCGGCAAATTTGTCCCTAAGCCGGTCCAGGGCATTGCGCAGAGGCTCTCTCCACTGTTGCTGACCAGAAAGCGATTGATCCCCACAACATCCACAATTACTTCTCCATCTCTCTACTCCATGGACACAACTCCAGGAGCTGTTTTCCCAGATCTGTACCTCGTGGGTAGGTGGAAATTTCTCTAAATATTCTCCGTATGTTGTAATCTTGGCCAGGTTATTTGTTTCTATGTAGTGCAGGCAGTAGGCCAAAGCCATGTCGCCATGCCGATGATGGTGTCCAAAAGATTCACCATCGGTGGCAATATGAATCAGTTGAGCTTGGTCGTTATCTTTGTTGAAAGACCCTGCCAGTCTTGAGGCAAAATTCTCTCCGCTGTGTAATAGTCCTCCGTAGGCAACGTCATGGGATACTGACCCATTATAGAAAAACAGATTAATACTCTTTCCCGAAGGAAGGTTACATAAATACGGCATTGTAGTATCCAAGTCGTTTTCACTGACTTTTTGCCACTGATTCTTTCCAGTCTTACGAATCTGTTTAGCTTGACGAGGGGCAAGAATAGTGAATTTAATTCCGTATTCAGCCAGTATTTCCAGCGTTTGTAGATCCACTGCAGTCTCAGGCAGCCACATACCTTCGGGCTTTCTTCCAAATCGGCTCTGAAAATCTGTCAATCCCCAGATTATCTGGGTGTGCTTGTCTCTGTCGTTGGCCAGGGGCAATATTATATGATTATACGCTTGAGCGATGGCGGAGCCGTGCCCTGAAAAAGCCTCCATGCTCTTTTTATCGGCTTCTATAACCTTGTCATAGACCTCTTGAGCGTGTGATTGCAACCAGTACATCAGAGTCGGACCAAAATCAAAGCTAATATTTTTGTAGTTGTTGACTATGTCGATGATCTTTTTGTCCGGCCCAAGTATCCGAGATGCGGCGTTTTGACGATAGCATTCTTGAGTTACTTTTGCATTCCAATCGTGATATGGATAGGCTTTGTCCTGTAGCTCAACATCTTCAAGCCAAGGATTTTCTCTGGGAGGCTGGTAAAAATGGCCATGAATACAAATAAATTTGTCCATATTTGAATTTACCCCATAAACTAACGGAAAAAAGCTTTCGACGTAACCGCTATGGTTGCGCACCAATCATTAAATTCACTACATGAATAATTTAACAATTGATTTTAGCCTATATGTTCACCTCTATTTGGCTCTTTCTTTCTTATCTATGTACTTACGCCGAAAATTAAATGACTAATTTTACCAGCCGGAGCTCAGCTTGAAAACATCGAATTGGCCATTTTCCCAATCAATTCCTGAAGGCAAAACATTACGGATAGACTCTTGACTATGACTTAGATCACATATTTGGACATGAAAGCAGTGGAATTCGCTGGGTGACTTAAAAAATAAACAAGTCCCTTTCCCAGAAAATTAATGTAACTTTTTAATGGTCATTATCATCTCGACCGAACTAAGCATACCCCACCTATTCCGAGCAAGGCCGAGGGTAGCGTTAGTCGAGAGGCTGCAGGCGAAGTGGAGGGAGCTGTTTAAATAGATTCCTCCGCTTCGTCCCAACAATGTTGGGACTCCGGTCGGAATGACATGGCCGGCTATTAAAAATTGTAAAAATTTTTAGAAACGGTACTTGTAGAGAAATTAAATTGTACTGCATTACTCAACCGTTCCCAGTTCAATGTGTCTTGCTACATCGTATAGACCTGAGGATTCCGGAGCATCCAGGCTGACCTTAATGGACTCGAAAGCCGAAAAAATCGAATGGAATGTAGTAAAGACTTTTACCCTAAAAGTCCCCTATTGAACCTTATGGGTGGATCCCCACGAGCGGAGCCAGTAGCCTCTCCGTCCCCGGCGTAACCCGCCGAAGCACATCACATTACGCTAAAGCTCCGGTGGATACTATTCGCATTCATCCACGGGTAAAAACAACGGCTTTCTGCGAAGGCAGGTAAAAATTTAGCTCATAACCGGCGAATCTGGATTAACCTTGTTTTTAATCTCTACCTACCTTGTTATCGTAAACTTTCTTTAATTTCGTCATCAAAAGGTTCTTTTAAAAAACCGGGCCAGTTTTATGTTGACGATCTTAGCATTACCAGTTTTAAGGCGTATCTGGGCTGCGGTGATGTCTGAATCCGCCCGTTATAGCAATCGTCCCGAGAGTTGTACCGGTGATAACACCAGCAGTTGTCCAATTCCAGCCAAACCAGTCAAACCAGCCGCCTCCTCTTCTTCGGCCCCCTGATGATGCCAGCGGAGCGCCCGTGGTTTTCAATTTACTTGAACCTGAGCTCTGTAGATCGACTACACGCACAGCAGGCAGGCAGGTGGCCACAGGGTCTAATGTACCTTCGCAGGAAGTCCCCGCACAAATATTTGCCATTTGGGCAGCCTTTACCCCATCAGCTCGAGCCCATTTTGGCAGAGGTGCATCTTTGACAACCTTAAGGCTGTCTGTAACACCAATCTTGCTCATGAAATTTTCAAAATTTTTGTTTTTACCGAGCTCAGCTAAGTCTGCTTTGTTTCCTGTAGCATCGACCTTGCATGTCGCGACCGAATGTTGCAGTACCTCATTGAAACCCCGCACATTTGTTGCCGCTTTGAAGACGGATATGCTGAGGTAAATCTCTTCAATTTCTGAGTCGAAGACATAGACGCTATTAACTTTGCATTGAATAAGTCCTACGTTGCCATCCTCGTTGACTGCTTCAACAACAAAAGGTTCTGATAGTGCCCTAACTGCTATCAGCTCGCCAAAAGCTTCTGTCCTTAGCGGCATCGCGGTCAGGGTAAATCTCAACTCGTTGGGAAGCGAGTTATCCACGGTCGAGAAATCGAAACTTTGCTTCCATGTTTTTTCAAGATTTGCCCTTGTGACTTTCCTAAGATGCCTAGCACAACCATTGCTGACCTTTTCCAAAAAAGCCAAATCTCTATCTGTTACCGATAAATGCTGGGTTTTGTCATCAACGGTGAATGAGCAATCTTTTAACGTAAATTGATCGCCGGATTTTTTGTCGTTCTCACTATTTGTTGAAAGACAGTATTGCGTTTTGTTGTCTGATAAGATCTGCTTTTTCACCGTGCATACTGTCTCGAATTCGTTCCTAAATTGGCTGTCTCCACTGTACTCCAGAGTGGAGAGAAGCTTGTAATGGTGTACGTTTTCGCGTTGTGACGCCATGCTAAATCTGCCGGACATTAATAATACTGCTACGCTCATTAAAATTGCCAGACAGAATGCTCGTTCTCCCCATATTTTACTTCGCTTGTTCATAACTGTCCCCTTTCAATGATTTGTTTAAGAATTAGGATTTGGTTATTAAAATACCTACCCATCAAAGAAAACAATGATTACATTACCACCATACTGAAATCTGTCAATATTAATTTTGGAAAACTTTTAGATTTTTTTGCTCGGTAAACTTTTAACGTACGGACAAGTGACATCTATTATAATTGTTCCCTTTCAATGATTCGTTTAAGAATTAGGGTTTGGTTATTACAACACCTACCCATTGAAGAAAACAATAATTATTTTGCCACCATATTGAAACCTGTCAATATTAATTTTGAAAAATTTTTAGATTTTTTTGTTCGGCAAACTTGTAACGTACGAACAAGTGACATCTATCATATTTCAAGGTGTTAATACATAAAACACGAACACTCAGCTTTTTTTATAATGGGGAGGATGGGGGGCGTAGTCAAGGGTGCATCCTTGTCGTTGCAATTTTACATAAAAGACAGAAGTAAGGTAGTATATTACTTGATGCTCAAAATTATATAATAACAATATCTCGGCTTCTTGAAATCACCAGCTAAGTTCTTATCAGGTGCCGATGGCACATTGTCTATATGAATGAACTGGTAAAAAAGCGTGCAATTTTTCTGATGCTACTTGAGTGCATTCGTAATTCAGCATAAGACCAAAAGTAATTCAGTACATTATTTCTTTGGCCAGTACAGGCATAAAACTTGAACGCCGATGCACTCACTGCTATCGAGCAAGTAACAAAATCCGCTCTGGGATTCGCTATCGTGTTATCAGCAATGTGAAAAGGTCAACATAATATCACAGCGACGAATGAGGTGTCCCTGGTTTGGTAGTGCCTGGACGATTAGGCCCCACGGGATTGGCCGCGGCAGAGACAAAAGCGACCGGCTTATCTCGCAGAGTATTTTTATATGCTGAGGTTAAGCTACCATAAAGGAAACATCTTCTTTAGATCTGCTGGTTGGAAAGGCTCCAAAAGCAGCATTGAGGACGTAGCCGGCGCTTATACTTCTTTAAGGCCAATCAGCTATTGCGGCATATTGAGAGGTCTTGGAGCCGCATTAGCAGTGAGGACGGTGGTAGAAAGAATAATGCGACCGAAGGGATTATTGGGCTGGCCTACCAATTCAGAACCAAGACAACTCGAAGCTTTAAGAACATCGATAAGTTACTGGCCATTGCTACTTGTCGGAGTTTCTGTGAGGTGGTGATGGACTGTGAGAATTACAACAAGTGCTTTGACAGTCGCCGGTTAGGCCTGGCTTTGAAAAAATCTCCCACAATTCTTGGAATGGGGTTGGAATGGATATTCACACAAAAAGGGTTGACTTTTTTAATTTATACTTGTTAGATGGGATAAATATATCAGAACAATTTCAATGGGGCCGTGGTGATGTATTAACGTCTGTCGTTTCTTAATTACAGAGACGTATTTGGCAGGCAGATGACCTGCAGGAGATGGAGCCATGCGAGATTCAAGCGGATGCAAGAAAAAACCAATTGAACAGGTTCAACAATCGTACTTACGTAAAGCGAAATTAGAATCTGTCAGCAGTTATATTTCTGAAAAGAAGAATACTCAGGACGGACTAAAGGAGCTATCTCAGGCCATAATGGAAAATGTCCACATTGGGATCACGCTGATAGATTACAACTACAAGATACTTATGGTCAACACTATGGTCAGTAGATATTTCTACAAGCCTGTCTGCGAGCTTATTGGTCGAGAGTGTTTCCGAGAATTCGAAAAAGGCGAGTCAATATGTCCCCATTGCCCCGGTAAACGAGCAATGGAAACCGGCCAGCCGGCAGAGATCGAAACCGAAGGGATAAGTGATAACGGTCCGCCACGGCGGATTCGCATCCAGGCCTTTCCAATTCGCCACGGCGGAGCGGATGGTCCGCCACGGCGGATGACAGGCTTCATCGAGATAGTAGAAGACATCACGGAACGGAAAACAGCGGAAAAGGCGCTAAAGGATAACGAAGCACGATTACGCGAACTGTTTGACCAGGCTCCGATTGGCTACCACGAGCTTGACGCTAAAGGGCGCATTACCCGCGTCAACCGCACTGAGCTTAATATGCTTGGTTACAGTGCTGAGGATATGGTTGGCCGAGAGGTGTGGCAGTTTATTATAGAAAATAAAACATCTCAACAGGCCGTCACCGACAAGATATCAGGCGCCATACCGCCCGGACGGGCCTTCGAACGCACATATCGGTGCAAGGACGGAGCTACAATACCTGTTCTCGTTGAGGATTATCCTTTGAGGGACGAGACAGGCCGTATTGTGGGCATTCGCTCCACAATCCAGGATATCACCGAGCGCAGGCGTGCAGAGGAAGCACTGCGCGTTGCAGAAGAACGCTTTTCCAAAGCGTTTCGTGCCAGCCCCGACGCCATGACGATTAGCCGGATGACGAATGGCACACTTTTCGAAGTCAACGACATGTGGGAAAAGATCCTTGGCTACAGTCAAGCAGAATCGGTCGGCACAAGTACGGTCGCGCTTGGCATCTGGAGCGATCCGGCAATACGCCAGAAAGCCGTACAACAATTGCAAGAAACTGGCTCACTGCGCAATTTTGAAACAGATCTACTGCGCAAGACAGGCGAAGTCCGCCAAGTCAGCTTGTCGAGTGAACGTCTTAAAATTGGGGGCGAACAGTGTCTGTTAACCATCATCCACGACATCACCGAGCGCAAGCGAGCAGAGGAGGCGCTACGACAGAGTGAGGAGCGATTTCGGAAAATACTTGAGAATGCGCCGTTTGGCTATTACAGAGTGGGAAAGGATGGGCTATGGCAATACGTAAATCCTGTGTGGGAACGCATGCATGGACTTTCATATGAAGAGGTGGTCGGCAAACCCTTTGAAATTACTCAGCCTGAGGATATGGTGGAACAAGCAAGAGAAAACGTCCGAAGGTCGTTGGCTGGGGAAACCATAACAGGCGAATTTGGCCGGCTCAAAAAAGATGGAAGAATCGAGTACCATAGTTTCAATATACAACCTGTTTATGACGGTGGTGAAATCGTAGCAATTGAAGGATTCATAACAGACATTACCGAGCGCAAAAAGGCAGAGCAAATGATACTGAAAGAAAAAGACAAAGCCCAAAAATATCTCGATGTAGCAGCGGTTATGATGGTGGCTATCGACGCTGAGCAAAGAGTGGGGCTAATAAACAAAAAAGGTTGCCAGATTCTCGGCTATAGTGAGGACGAAATCCTCGGCAAGAACTGGTTTGACAATTTCCTGCCCGAAAGGATTAGAGGCGATGTGAAAAAGATTTTTAATAAGATATTACGCAGCCAAGCTAATATATCCGAGTATCATGAAAACTTCGTCTTGACCGGAAACGGTGATGAGAGACTAATAGCATGGCATAATACTATACTAAGAGATGATAAGGGCGACGTCATAGCTACCCTCAGCTCAGGAGAGGACATCACGGACCGAAAGAAGGCAGTACAGGCTATACGGGAGGCTGAAGAAAAGTATAGAACACTTACTGAAAATTCGC
>CAZVWH010000099.1:0-10390 GCA_964631175.1 uncultured Pirellulales bacterium
AAACTTCATCTTTGCTAATGTTTCGAAAGCAGCTCCAGCAATTTCCGGTCGAGTTTATGGCCGTGCCAGTCTTCGTATTCAACATCCTCTCTGCGAGAATCAAGAATGCCGAATTCGCCACGGAAATTCCATAGCGCATAGCCGATCCCATTTTCCGTTAATATGTCCAGAACGTCACTAAACCAAGACAGGAAGACCCTCTGCGGCGTTTTTATCCAGCAGCCGCATTCTCCACAATGCACGCCGACGCCCTTTCGAGCCAGCTCGACCCAGGGTGCGTAGTATTTTTCAAGTCGGCTGCGGTCCCAGTGCTCATCTGCCATCTTACCGGGCCAGACAGGCTCAGGCAGATTTTCCGTCTCCTTAAATGCCCACGGTGCTTTGTAATGGGATATGTACGCGGGCTTATAGCCGCGACAGCTCTGGGCGATATTAAGATCTATAATTTCGGGTATCACTGAGTTACCAATATCATTGCCATCGGCAATAATTAGATGGTTAGGATTAGCTTGCCGTATCGCCTTTGCCGCCGCCTCAGCCACTTTCCGATAGACATCTCCCGGCACAGCACTGCGCCTTGAATGCTGGTCATTCATATCTTCGCGCATGCTCGGCTCATTCACGAGGTCAAAGCTGATTTTGGACGATGGAATGTCTTTGTAGCGTTTAGCCCACATTTCCCAGTGGAAACAGAACGCATCCAGAGCCTCTTTGTCGGTCCATAGATTAAACGGCTCCTGAAATCCTGCGTTCACACAGTATCCCGGTGCGCGATGAAAATTAAGACTCACATGCAAGCCATACTTATGGGCCATATCTACAAGACCGTCGATAGATTCAACCGCACTTTCCTTGATTTTGTACATATCATCCGCACGTATCGGCTTTGAATAATCAAAATCAATCCACCGAGGATAAGCCATAGGCAAACGAACAAAATCAAAGCCCCAATCGGACATCCAGCGGAAATCATCTTCGGTAGTTCTGCTTCGACCGCCCCGGGGCATTTGTCTCGGTGAGAAATAATCCAAAAGATTAAATCCTCTCCAACGTGGTATAGCCGTTTGAGCCGGTTTAGCCGCCTCTGCCGTCTTTACCGTATGTCCCGTGACCGCCAGAGCTGCGGTGCTGATACTCGCAGCCTTTAAAAAATCTCGGCGATTGATTTTCAATGTACTCATACCTTAGCCTCCAAATGAGCACCGGCTCAAAAAATAATAAGCTATCGACTAATATAAGGCAAAGAACTTTTAACCACACTCACACGCTATTTACCGCCGAACGTAAACTTCGTATATATAGCTAAGCTCTTTTCGGTCACCCGGTTTTAACTCGATTGTCCATGTAAGTTTCCTGACCGCATTCATTCGCAGCAGTCCTCTGGCGAGTGATTCGATCTGTGCTTGCGGCTGCGACGATTTAACCTCGCCGGAAAGAGTCTTGGTAATCTCCAACGTGATTGATTTGTCTTGAAAATTGATTACAGATAGCTTTCCCTGAACTGTTATCAGATCGTAATGGTGACCATATAATTGAGCCGCATCGCGTCTTCTGTCGATTTCGAGCTCCAGTTGCTCAGCTTTGACGCTAACCGCCTGAGTAATCTTTAGCGTAGTTTCGCCTTCTACCGGCGTATAATTCAAGGTGTCCTGACCCAGGATGAGATCTTCCTTGACTGTTTCAGCCGGCGCTGTCGTCCAGGGTACTTTTGTAGAGTTCTGCAATCTCAGGCAGTGCCAGACCTGCTCTTCCGGCTCACGCTGCTGCTCTCGGCGTTGGTTATAAACATAGCGTTCCTGCTCATTAACATAATCGGGTATGTTCCACTGATAAATGTGCCTATACGGCACGGATTCGGTAAATAGTGGATAGTATCCGACAGTGCCTTTTTTTAGCTGTACGTTTTCAACCGGATAAAAGAACAGGTCTTCTGCCACTTTACCAGCTTCGGCTGCACCATACTCCGGCATAATAGCTTCTTGGCCACCGCCACTGTAACCTGACGCTCTCTGGGACATCACATAAGCTTCTCGCCTTCTGCCACGCTCACTTTCGCCCCTAATTAGCGATTGCAGGAGCTGCGCCAGACTTTCTTTCAAAGCCAGAGGACTAACAACATCGGCGAACTGCAGGTTGGGAAAACCTGTCACCAATTGTAACATTACGGTATCCAGGTCACAGGCCTCATTTATTACTACAGCCTTGGCTGCAAGCAGAGCCTTGTCCCCATCGCTTATATCCACCATGTAGCTGGGCGCCCAGGTAATGCCCTTGGCTAAGTAACTTACGGTGAGCTTTTGCCTGCCTGCAGGCGCATCCAGCTTTACCGCGAGCTGCATAGATTTGCTCTTTCGGCTGAAGGTTCTTTCCGCCCGACCCTCAATGAAATCAATCCGGTGAATGCTCTGCGGATTTATGCACACCTCCGCGGTATCAGTCTCGACTATCATTAAAAGCGGCTGATAAGGTGGTATATAACCCCTATTAATCTCAGTCGCCCCGCCAGGCGCATAAGGGTCGGGGCTGGGCCTATCTCTATCCTCTGCAAAATACTTTATTGTGCCTACCATGGGCGCTTGCTCAGTAGAAGGCCATAGCTTTACCCGGCGACCCACATTAGCCTTTAGCAGCTCGCTCATTGTTATTGCATCGAGTGACTCTTGCCGCTCTACTTGCTCAGCAACCAGGCTCTTTACCTGTACCTTCGCAGGATAGGACACCCAAAAAGTCCCATGTGAAGCCGCAGCAAGCGGAACGAAGCTGAACGAATCATTATTATCAGGAATAACGACTTCTGAGATGAAAAAGCCCAGCCCGTTCTTGAAGAGTGCTACCTGTTGCAGCTTAGGCTCAGCCCCCGTTGCCGTCTCTGAACCGGCTCGCTCCGGACAAACAGCAAGCGCGCAGCTCAATATAACGATTAAAGCCAGCAATTTTTTCATTCGTGACATGGCAAATACCTCCATAAAAATGCCTGCCCGCCGTACCTCATCCGTCAGTTCAAGATTGCTTCGTCACTGCGTTCCTCGCAAAGACACAAACCTGCCCGACGTACGAGACTCCGGGCAGGCGGGCCTCAAAATGCCTCCGGCAGAATCTTCCTAACAGCGTTGCGAAGATAGCTTGAAATCTGCCTTTCAGAATTCATGCCCAGTACTTTTCTCGCTACGGCGTTACAATCTTCTATCGTGACAGACCGAATGATTTGCTTTACCTCCGGTATCATTGGCGGAGTAATCGAAATTGTTCTAATGCCCATCCCCAACAGCAGCATAACATACTCCGGATCCGAAGCAACCTCTCCGCATACAGCAACATCTATTTGCGTTTTGTGGGCATCCTGAATGACAGTCCTTATAAGCCGAAGCACCGCTGGATCAGCCGCTGAGTATAATGTGGAAACCAATTCATTACCTCTGTCAACAGCGAGAGTATATTGTATGAGGTCGTTGGTTCCGATACTAAAGAAATCGACGTCCTGTGCAAGTGTAGAAGCCGTTAATGCCGCCGATGGCGTTTCAATCATAATACCTATTTCGATATTTCTATTATACGGTATGGACTCCTCATCAAGGTCTTCCATCACGTCACGCAAAATCATCTTGGCCTGCATCATCTCCTGCAGATTTGTTATCAAAGGGAACATTATCTTAACCTGCCCTAGAAGTGAGGCTCGCAAAATCGCACGCAATTGAGTTTTGAACATCATCAGGTTCTGCAGACAAAATCTGATAGACCTCAGACCCAAAAACGGATTAGGCTCAGGTGCAAAACGCCTACTTTGAGTATGCTTATCTGCGCCGAGGTCAACGGTCCTTATTATCACCGGCCGATGCTTAAAGACTCCGACCGTTTCGGCATAAGCTTCATAATGCTGCTGTTCCGTAGGCTCGGTGGTTACGCTAAGATATAAAAACTCTGTTCGGTACAAGCCTATGCCTTCGCCTCCTTTTTGTAAAACCAATTCGGCCTCATCCGGAAACTCAATATTTCCTAATATTGTTATTTTAGTACCATCTCGTGTTTCGGCAGGTTTCTCTCTTATGGCAGCGAGTTTGTGCTCGAACTCACTAAACTCATGTGAATACTTTTTGTATTGCTGGATTGTTTCATCATCCGGATTTACTATAACAATACCGCGATTGCCGTCAATAATGACTCTATCTCCTCCGTGGACGATTTCTGTAAGGTCTTCCAGCGCCACCACCGCGGGTATGCCCAAAGAGCGGGCAACAATAACGGTATGACTGGTTCGTCCGCCCGCATCGGTAGCAAGCCCTTTAACAAATTTCTTATTAAAGCCGGCGGTTTGGGTGGGGCTCAACTCTCGTGCAATAATGGCAACCTCTTCGCTTAAGTGCTTAATATCCTCACGCTTTCGACCGAGAAGCTGTCTGAGCAAACGCCTTTCTATATCGTAAAAGTCCGCTGCCCGCTCATTGATGTAGGAATCTTTTTGGTTGGAAAAATGTGCTGCAATTTCCCGCAGAACCGTCGATACTCCATACTCTGCTGTCACCAGCTCCGAATGAATCAGGTCCGTTATTTTCTTCCGCAGACTTCTATCACGCAAAAAACGAAGATGCACCGCAAAAATATCTTTTATCTTGCTTCCTTCGGTTTGGTCCTGCTGTGCTTCAAATTGTGTTAATTCATCAATTGCATCCTTAAAGGCGTTGCGGACACGTTGAATCTCCGTCAGCCGCTGTGAAGGCGTAATTTTACGTTGAGGAATTAGATAATCCTCGGAATCAATGATCAGCGACTTGGCAATTGAAATACCCGGCGAGGCAGCTATTCCCTTTTTTATCTCCATTGTGCTCTTTATTAAGTTCTATTGTTTTTATTAATCGGCCGAATCAGGATCAATAAAATGCTTGTTTTCGACAAGCTCCTGCATAGCACTAATTGCCTTTTTGGCATCTGTACCTTCAGCCTTGATCTTTAGCTTTGTTCCACAGCTTGCAGCAAGCATGACAATTTGCATTATACTCTTGCCGTCAACCACGTTTTCGCTGTTGTTAACAGTGATATCACAATCAAACTGATTTGCAAGATCAACCAACTGCATGGCTGGGCGCATATGCAGACCGTTTTTGTTTTTTATTTCAACTGTCGTTTCGCAAACTACTTTCTCCAAGGAATCTTGTCCTGCCTGCATTTTCAGATTCGGCTCATCCGGATAACTTTTTCAAATTTATACATTACAAAGCCGGATTTTCATCGACTTCTTTGAGAAGCTCTTCGATTTCCTCAGCGCTGCGTGATTGTCTTAAAAACTTGCGAAACCTCTCTTGTTGCAGACGTTTGAAAACACTCTCCATCGCTTGTAAATGCTTATCCGGATTGTCAACAGGGCTAATTAAGAGTATCACTGAATAAACCGGCTGCTTGTCGAGAGCCGAAAAATCAATGCCTGTACTACTTTGTCCGATCACAGCCACTACATCTTCAATGCCCGGATATTTTACGTGTGGCAATGCAATGCCTTTACCAATTCCTGTGCTGGCTTCATTTTCTCTCTCGATCATTGACTTTATAATTTTTTCTCGGCTGGGCTTTTTCAGCCGTCCTGCTTTCTCGAGTGCTGAAACAAGCTCAGCTATCACGCCATCCCGGTCTTTGGCCTGTAGTTCGGGAATTATCGCTTCAAAACAGACAAAATCCACAAATTTCATTTTATTTATCCAAAATCAGTCACAATTCACAAGATATAAGCACAACAGGAACGTATGCTTTTATGCTCACGTGGCGCTGTCTGCACCACCTGTGTGTTTTTTATTTCGTTCCCTGCTCTTTTTCTTTCTAAGCTGACGTTCAAGCTTATGTACGGCTCCATCAATACATTGATAAGCATCTTGTCCTCTTTCGGTGCCGATGAAAACATTGCTATGCTCACCTCTGGCAATTATCTCCACGGTGATATTGCCTCCAGGCTCACCGTTGATAATCACCTCAACCTGATTTATGTTGCTATAGTACTTGGGAAGCTTGGAAGTCTTTTCCTCTGCATATTTTCGAATAGCCTCGGTTATACTAACATGCTTACCTGTAATTGTAAAAAGCAAAGTCTATCTCCTTAATGAAATATTTTACGGCATAGCTAATCTTTACTTCTCTACATTTTTTGAAGCGTTCCGCGGCAGCGCAATTGACATTCGCTGACTATCTGGTGCAATAACACCTGCGCTGACTGCGAATCTGAAAGCTTCTTCTATTGTCATATCTAAGGCTATAGTTTGCTCTTTTGGAACAATTATTACATAGCCGGTAATCGGCATTGGCGAATTGGGTATAAGAATAGTAAGAAACTCTTTTTGCATGTTCTCCGTTACTTTTTTGAGCCCGGAGCCGGTCACGAAACCAATCGACCAAATCCCTTTCCGCGGATATTCAAGCGCAACAACCCTTGAGAATAACCTCGCCTGCTCTTCCGGAGTAAGCACAAAATCGGTAACCTGCTTTAC
The DNA here is from genome assembly GCA_964631175.1 of uncultured Pirellulales bacterium. GTDB lineage: Bacteria > Planctomycetota > Phycisphaerae > Sedimentisphaerales > Anaerobacaceae > CAZVWH01. Next base: position 6,468 of record CAZVWH010000099.1, read on the forward strand.
ATAAGGATAGACTCGCCTCAAGAACGGCGCGTTCATTATAAATTTCTCAATCATTCGCCACAGGGCCCTTCCAACCACACTGGCCAACAGTGCCCCAACCAAGAAAACGACAACCAGCGCTATAAGAAAGCCTGCTATCGAACGCCATCCTTCGAGCCAGAATTTCTCCCATATCTGCCTTACCTCTTCGTCCTGATAGTTAAGGCCCTGAACTCGCATTGTTAGCCAAACCAAGCCGCGATTTATGTGGATACTGATATTCTCCTGAATGAACGTGTACCCCCAGACGAATATCCAGATTGTCAAAATGGTCGGCAGCAGAACTGCTAATCCACGCAGAAAATAGCTTTTCATATGTCTTGTAATACTCATATCTTCAGCACCGGGACTTATTTTTCGCCAGTTTACCAATCCTTGCTCTACTGATAGTGCTTATATAAAAGTATCTCACCAAGAGCGTTATAGCCTAATTTACGGACTTATTATAGTCAATAAAAAAGTCTTTCGGCAAATGTGCTCCAATCAAATGTATAACTGCTCCGGGCAGAGAGCCACACAACCAGACAAGTCGCTGGCATAATGCTAAAACCAATGCATGCTGGCTGGACACAGTGCATACTCGCATAAACATCACTTTCAGCCACCATTCCATTATTCCTGCGCCGCCCACGCTAATCGGCAATGCACCCAAAAGCCATGAAATAGGAAAAAAGATAAAGTAATACTTGATATGTGCGGTTATTCCTATACTTAAGCCAATCAGTACCATGCCGGTAATAAACACTGCTTGACAACAAAAGGTAAGCAGCAGCGCTCCAAAAAGGGCCGGTTTTTTACCCCAATACATCCGAATGGCATTGCGGACTTTTGCCAGAACTATTTCGCTGTGCTGATAAAATAAATTTAAGTAGCGGCGCACTATTGCCCGGCCTTGGGCACTGGCCACAAAGAAAATAATGATAATAGTAAAAACCGCCCCAATCCCAATAATGACCCATCGGTATTTAAATATATGCTGAAAAAAATTGATTCCGATGGAGGTAGATTCAAACTGCTCATTCCTACTTTCTACAGGAATAAACCAGTAGCAAAAAGAAGCCATGATGAGCATGCCTGCCAGTCCAATTACCCTATCAACGAAAACACTTAAAGCAGCTTCCACTTTTCTATCGGTGTGCTTTGTAACATACCATGCCCGAAGCAGATCTCCTCCTACCGAGCTGGGCAGGCAGTTATTGTAAAACAGCCCTAAAAAATGCAGTCTGACAGCCAGCCAAAAACCAATCTTAATTGATTGAGCCCTCAATAGCAATGACCACCTTGCCACGAAAATAAGCTGACTGACAATATAAATGCCCAAAGCAATTACAAAAATCCATAAATTCAATCCTAACAGGACATTGCTTATTTGTTTTAAATTCTCTCCTCTAAATGCTATGTACAATGCCGCCCCTGCTACGGCAAAACGTAGTAGATACAAAATATATTTGCTTCTCTTACCTTTTGATCCGGGCATTAAAGCATTTTGCCTTAAAAAACTTGTCCTCGCAGATAATAACGTGTAAAACTCTTACTGGCAAGATGCCGATAACAATAATTTAGGAGACGGGACAAGTGGCTACTAAGCATACTATAGAAGAAGGGTTGGAATTTATTCCAGAATTTGATGACAATGGGCTGATACCCGCTATAGCACAGGACGCAGAAACCGGACAAATATTGATGGTAGCTTTTATGAATCGAGAGGCACTTGAGCTGACAATTAAAACCGGCTATGCCGTGTACTTTAGCAGGTCGCGACAAAAATTATGGAAGAAAGGCCAAGACAGCGGCCACGTCCAAAAAGTAGAACAAATACTCGTCGATTGCGACCAAGACTGCCTTATTCTGAAAGTGCTCGTTGATTTCGGCCAATGTCATGTAGGTTACCAATCCTGTTTTTATCGGGCATTGATGAAGAGCACCACTAAACAGTTGGAGCTTATTGCAGAAAAAGTTTACAACCCAAAGGAGGTTTACAAAAAGCAAACTTGAATTTCCGGTATGGGACTATTTTTTTCTTGTTTTCCGCGTTACAATTTTGTATCATATACTAACCTAATATGTAGAGAAATGAGGAGCGGTAGCAATATTTTTCGTTTTTTTGGTTTTCACCTTTTTCACAAGTGTAAAGTGTGGGGAAGTATTGTCTTTAAATTCGGACCTTTTTTGATTTTGGGAGGATTTAGTGATGAAAAAATTTGAATTAAAGTTGTTTTTGTTTTGCGCTCTGGCTTTATTGTTTGGCCGTGCACCAGTTGCGCTGGGCATCGACTTCACTAATGACGACTGTGCAAACGCGATGCCTGTCGGCGATGTAACTAATCTGGCATTCGATACGGCTGAGGCTACCTTTGATGGTCCAGGCCTCTACATGGACAGTCCAAACATTTGGTACTGTTACACCGCCACATGTTCAGGTACCGCCACCATAGATTTATGTGGCAGCAGCTATGACACCAAGCTTGCTGTCTATAAAGGATGCAGCTGCAATCCATCGAGCAGCGATCTGATCATAGACAATGACGACTATTGTGAGTCGAGCTCGCAGGTCAGCTTCGCTGTGATCGCGGGCAATCAGTATCTAATTGAGGTCGGTGGATACAAGCAAGATGCCGGTCAAGGTATTATGACCATCACTTGCCAGGGACAGCAAACTCCGCCACAGCCACAGGCCGACGATTGTTCCAAAGCAAAACCGATTGGTGAGGTGAGTAATCTGCCTTTTGACACAACCCAGGCGACATTCGACGGCCCCGGCCTTTGTGTGACCAGCCCCAACATCTGGTACTGCTACACTGCTTCGTGTACAGGCCCAACTACTGTCAGCCTTTGCGGAAGCAGCTACGACACAAAGCTGGCTGTTTACCAGGGATGTCAGTGCTATCTAACAGCGCCAATATTAATAGGGTGCAACGACGACTATTGCGACTTGCAATCGGAGATCACATTCTATGCTACCGCTGGTGACCAGTATCTGATCGAGGTCGGAAGTTACCAGCAGGCAACTGGCCAGGGTGTACTGAGCATTAGCTGCGAGGGACAGCCCAGCGACCAGAAGCTGACCAATGACAATAGCAGTAGCGCCAAACCGGTCGGTGAGGTGACGGATATGGCTTTTGATACCACCAATGCTACAGCCGACGGCCCCGGTATTTGTGTAATCAGCCCCAACATCTGGTTCTGCTATACCACTTCGTGTACAGGCTCAGCCACCGTCAGCCTCTGCGGAAGCAGCTACGACACAAAGCTGGCTGTTTATGATGGATGTCAGTCCAATCCAACAGCAGATAGATTGGTAGGGTGTAACGACGATTATTGCAACGCGCAATCGGAGATCACATTCGACGTGGCAGCCGGCAGTCAGTATTTAATCGAGGTTGGAGGTTACCAGCAGGCAACCGGCCAGGGTGTGCTGAGCATTAGCTGTGAGGGACAGCCCGGCGACCAGAAGCTGACCAATGACAATAGCAGTAGCGCCAAACCGGTCGGTGAGGTGACGGATATGGCTTTTGATACCACCAATGCTACAGCCGACGGCCCCGGTATTTGTGTAATCAGCCCCAACATCTGGTTCTGCTATACCACTTCGTGTACAGGCTCAGCCACCGTCAGCCTCTGCGGAAGCAGCTACGACACAAAGCTGGCTGTTTATGATGGATGTCAGTCCAATCCAACAGCAGATAGATTGGTAGGGTGTAACGACGATTATTGCAACGCGCAATCGGAGATCACATTCGACGTGGCAGCCGGCAGTCAGTATTTAATCGAGGTTGGAGGTTACCAGCAGGCAACCGGCCAGGGTGTGCTGAGTATTAGCTGCGAGGGGGGACAAGCCCCTGCAGAATTAGATTTCGCAGATGCTCCGGACAGCACCAACAACT
>CAZVWH010000100.1:0-10357 GCA_964631175.1 uncultured Pirellulales bacterium
GTGACAAAAAATGAGTAATGATGCCCCCAATTCAGACAGGTTCCCTCATATATACAAAAATCATGAGAAAATACACTCTTCCGCTTGCGGTTACCGCTGACAGGACGTAGAAATTCGTAAACCCTACCCTGCCCTTATCCTGTCAGCGGTGTTCCGTGCTGTGTTTGTCTTAAATCGCAGCAAAGGTCAAAGGCTTCGACCGAGCTCAGCCGAACGTCTTGTCACTTAATCACCACGACAGCGTCACCACCAACTGCATGAGCAGTCGTGACAGCATCTCCGCCATAACTAATAGCAGTAGCAGTGGCATTACCGCCTTTGACAATGCATGATGGATTGCATAAAGGCTTGCACTTAATCACTAAAGTAGCGTCTCCACCAATTGCCTGAGCAGCCGGGTCGGCACTTCCGTTATAGCTCACAGCAGTAGCAGTAGCATCACCGCCCTTAACGATGTATGACGGATTGCATGTAGGCTTGCACGGTGAATTGAAGTGATGCTTCCACGGTGGAACACACGGCCACCAGCAGAACCGGCGAATTACCGGATAATGGCAGCCAATAATACATGTTTGTTGCTGAAAGCCGACCGCACCACAGAAATAGTATGAGTGCGCTATTGGGCCGTGACCAACTATAGCTGTGTGATAGGATGCAAACAGTGAATGGCCGGCTGTATGCCCAATGGCTGCAAAACCGGCAGTAGTTAACAGCAAAACTGCCGCCAAAGAAAATACACATTTCTTAAGCACTTCGATACCTCCTTTCATTTTTCAATACAGGATGTCTGAAAGCTCGATAAAAATCAAGTAGTCAATCTTGATGTTATTGAAAATGAGGACACCTTCTCTCTATCTAAAACAGACTGAAGGCAGGTCAAAGGTATCCCGCCATGTGCATTATTACAAACCGATCTTTGCCGGCCTGCGGCAATTCGGCAGCATCTCTATATGGGAATGGTTGTGGAGAATGAGGCTATACTTATTCTCTTTGGCATCGATTTATGAATTGCTTTTAACTTTTTGCCTGGTCGAGGATGAGGTCCTTTACTTTCTGACTGGGAAGATTAAGTGCACCGTAAGCAGCAGCGGCTGCTCTTCTCAAATCGGGGTCAGTCTCGTCCGAGCTGATAAGTGCATAAATCTCGTCAAGTACATTTTCAGCAAGCATATTGGCGTTTATTTTCGCCGAAATAGCTAACGAGTTAAACGCCAATATTTGCACATCCAGCACGTTGCTGTTATCCAGAGCCATTGCTGCTATCGCCCGTTGGGCGTCAGGACTGCTTAAATGAGCCAAAATCTGGCTGGCAAGAATCCGAATTTCAGGACGCTCATCATTAGTTGCATTTATAATCGAAGGCTGAGCCAATGATAAATCAATGACCCGATTGCGAGTTTGAGCTAATTTGAGCATGGCATTAGCTGCTCGAAAGGCATAACTGATAGCTAAATCCCCATTCCAGCGTTGTGAATTTTGGCCGACCTGCTCACCGCTTTGTGCGAGAGCCTGTGCCAAATTCTCAGCGACCAGCCTACTCTCGGCGAATCCCTGCTGGGGCCCGGCTAAAGCTACAGCTATCGCTGCACTATATCTTACGGCTCTATCATTGAAAGACAGGGCCTGAAGCAGCGGCTGGGATGAGCCTAATGCGTAAAATAGTGACTTCTCGCCGGCAGTGACAGCCAACGCCTCGACAGCACCAAGTGCTACATCGGCATTTCCATCTTTAACAGCCCGCGCTAACGCATGATGCAGATATTCAGGGCCTGCTGTGGTGGCATAGACAAGCGCATCAGCATGTTTTTGGCCAAAATAAGCCGGCATTTCAATACCGGCAGACTCGGCTTTGAAAAAGGAAGCCAACCACAAGCCAATAGCCAAGCCAAATCCCGGATCAGACTTCAATGCCCATTCGCAGCACCGCATCGCCATAAGTTCGTTGAAATAATCCTTATCGACCTCCTCTCGAACCAGGCGCTGGCGAGCTGAGTCCCAAAACCATATATTGGCAAAATCAACATTCTCTGACGGAGCTAAGGATTGGGAGTGGTAATAATAGTTTTCCGCAAGCCGGAAGAACAGCTCCGCAGCGGGGACTTGTGCCGCCGCCGGATCAATCTCTCTAATACCGGCCATAGCCAAGCTGCTAAGCTGGCTGGAATTGTCCTTTTCGACAATGTATTTTAAATGGGCCAATGATTGGGGATAACCGATGCTGCCCAAGGCCTTTATTATTTCAGCTTTAATCGCAACGTTTTCGCCCTGCAATGCGGCTACGAGCGGCCTTATTGCAGGCCTGCCGATTTGTGGAAGCGCCCATATAATGTTCGGCAATTCATCCGTACGAGTATCATCAGCCATCGCATCGAGCATAAAGCCAATCGCATATTCGCCTGCATTTTTGAGCCTTTGAACCGCTGTGAGTCTGCCGCGTTCCGTGCCGCTTAGCCTTTTTATCTCCTCTACGATAATCTTAGGTTCACTGCGACGGACAAATCTGCCATGCTCGATGATATCCAGAACCCTTCCGGCAAGCTCGACTAACTCTGCGTCGGGTGAGTGCTCCTGAACTCTTAACAGGAACGAAAAACCAGTGGGATTTTGTTGACTTAAGTTAAATAATTCCAATGGATTAGGCTCACTTTCCAATATAGCCTGTGCGTATCCCTTGGCTAAGTCGAACCTGCCGATTTTAGTATAATGCAAGAAATCGTTCCAGTTGTCTTCAAGACTTTGGCAAAAGGCATCGCTAACAAAAGAAAGTCCGATTGCCAAGATTGCTGCGGCAATTTTTCTATTTAGCATCTATATCTCTCCAAAACTTGTATATTCTGCGGAATTCGGGGCCTCCCTGTCTCCGGCCTGCAGATAAAAATTAGCCATTATAAATAATCGTTCCTCCAAACCACATACTACAATAAAATCCATTTTCTGTCAATAAAAACCCGCTTCATATAATCACGATAACGGAACCTTCTATCTTCCTTATATATGGATGTTATAGCAGTTCTTAATATAATATAGGACGTAACGGTTCGTTTTGCTTAGAGCGGGTTAGCAGCGAATAATGCAAAGAAAATATATCCCTCTCCTGAAAATGCAAGGATTACAGCACTTGGAAGAAGCAACCGGGTAACAAACCGCAGATTCATCATATATTTCTGAACTATCGGAAACTCCGGGTAACGTAATTGGATTTCTCTCTCAGCACAGCCTTATCGGAAGATTTGCCGTCCCGGTAGGCTCTCTGTCGATCTTATCAGCAGTCCAAATTTCTGAAACGCACTTCGATTAAAAACGCAGGCACATTCTTTGAATACCTCGATTCACTCATAATTTGCGATTTATAACACAAAAGTAGTACGACAAAAATTACAAAAATTTTCAAAAAAGGACAAAATCGTAACAAAACGGTAATATTCTTCTTTTATAATTACCTTTGGCAAAGATAAAATTTATTAATCTATTTTTGAAAGGAGCTAATTATGAAAAGGTTGAAAAGTATCATCCTTATCTTTCTGCTGGCCATTGGCTTGTTTAGCACAGTTGCACTTGCCAAGTCGGCCGGCGTGATGTTGCAGGAAGGCCTTTATGCCGAGGAGATAGAGGGTGACCTTGATGCTGCAATCAAGATTTACCAGCAGATAATAGCTGACCCTTCGGCTAACCGCTCTCATGTAGCGCAGGCACTGTATCGGCAAGGCATGTGCTATATGAAAAAGAAAGATGAACAACAGGCAAAAGCAGTTTTTCAGAAATTGGTTCAACAGTACGGAGATCAAAAAAATCTTGTTGAAAAGGTCAAACCTTTGCTTGCTGATCTCATGAACCACGACCCCGCCACATTGATGCCGCCGGATACACTGGCCTATGTTGAGTTAGGCAATCCCGGAAGACAGATTGAGACAATTCTCCAGATGCTCAAAGGTACTCCTTTTGAGAATCCCCTCGCTGCTATTGGTGCCGGCAAGGGTCCGGGCCAGGTTGGCACAGGCGGTAGGTCACCCGCAGATATGATGGCTGCTCTGTTGAATCCGAGCATGATGGCGGAATTTAAGAAAATACGGGGCATGGCTGTTGGCATTACAGGTATTAGACAACAAAACCCACCATTAATTGCCGTATTGTATCCTGGCAAGAGTGATGCTTTACGCGGCCTGATTTTGGCAGGATTGGGTATGGTTGGAACACCAGGCGAGCCTATTGAAGGTATGCAGACCCTCAATATTATGAACACCACTGGTGTAGCACACGATGATGAAGTAATAATCATCGCAAACCCTAAGGAGCGGCTGACCTGGTGTATCAAGCAATATAAGGGTATTACCAACGAGCCAACACTTTCTTCGGAGAATAAAGTATTTGCTAAAATCAGAAAGGAAGATCGCCAGGCTAACGCCATTACAGTTTGGGTGGATGGCGCCCGCACTTATTCCGCTGTTTCCGGAATGCTGGAACAAATGGGGCAAGCAGAACAGCTTCGTGTAGCTGATGGTATTGCTGATATTAAAAACATCGAGGACGTAATCACCACAATTTTAATTGAGCAAGCGGGCATCGCAGTAGATACCGGCATCAACTTTAAAGACAATCACAATTGTCTGCCGTATAAAATGATGCAAACTCCAAACCTGAGCAAAAATGGTTTTATGGGCATTCCATCTGAAGCGGTTGCCGTGGCCAGCTTTGCATTGGGAGAGGCTGGAAGCAGCAGTATCGAGAATGCACAAAACGCTGTCGAGAAGCTGACGGGCCTGAGCCTCGGACGTGAAATTTACGCCAACATCGAGCAGGTAAATCTCTTTGCGGTGCCGCCTCAAACAATGGCTAATGAAGGTTGGAATATCGAGCAATTATTATCATGTTTCGGTGTGGCACTGACCAGCCGCAATCCCCAACACACTCGCCAGCTCCTTACCCAGATTTTGGAGATAGCTAATCTGGTGGCAACTGTAGCAGGAGCTAAACAATCAGTTGAGCAGCCCGATGCCGCTGAAGGCAGATACGTGCTGCCGCTCGGACCTGACCAGAAGATTTCCTTCTTCTTAGGTCAGCGTGAAAAAACCACTGTTCTGGCATTTAGTCCTGATGTTCTCAATGCATCGCTATCGGCTGTTGAGATGAAGAAATCTGCTATAACTGCTGGCGTTTTGCAGGAGCCCCTAAAGAAAGTGACCACCAATACCAGTAAATTGGTGCTGGTCAATGTCGGTGGAGCTATACAAATTGCTAATTCCAACATCAATCTCGGTCCCAGGGACGCTGAAGGTGGTCCACACCAACTGCTTGCTCAGTTGGCACAAAACTTCAACAAAACTACCATCCAGTTATGTACTGAAGAAAAGCTTAATAGCTTCAATATCCATGCCGGCATAAGCGAACTACCACCTGTAAACGACGTGTTCGTACCAATGATGCAGCTTACCGAGGTTCTGCACAAGGCCAAGTCTGAGGCAGAGGCAAAGAAGAGAAAGAAAGTAGTTCCCGCCGATATTAAAAAAGCGAGTCAGCCTCCGGTAATAGATGCAACAGAAGATGACATCTGGTCCGACGCCAGGATGTACAAGCTCGAAAAAGTGATATATTCACCTATCTCATCCGATGAAGACTTCTCAGCTTACTACAAGGTCATGTGGGATAAAGAAAATCTGTACATGCTGGTTGATGTGACCGATGATAATCTTACAAACGACTCAGGTTCAGATCAGTGGTACATGGATGACTGTATTGAGGTCTTTATCGATGCTGACAATAGTAAGTCGGACAGCTTTGACGAGAATGACTACCAATATCACTTCGACTGGGACAAAAGCAGCCCGGCGATGGGTGAGGATAAGCACGGCAAAACGGACAATGTAGAATTTGCAATGGTAACATCCTTCGACCCGGCTCAGGACGGGACGGAAAAAGGATATCGTACTGAGATCAAGTTTCCATGGTCAACCTTAGGAACGAAACCATCTGCAGGAGCATCAATTGGTCTGGAAGTTCACGTCAATGATGATGACGATGGTGACCGGACCAAGCTGGCTTGGTGGGGCACAAAAGATACTGCCTATGCCGATCCACGAACTTTTGGAACAGCCCTGTTAGTTGATTTAGTGGGCTGGTGGAAACTTGATGAGGCCGAAGGCACCACCGCTTCTGACTCATCCGGCTACGGACATGCCGGTACACTCATGGGCAGTCCGGTGTGGCAGCCGAGCGGCGGTAAAGTCGATGGTGCGCTGGAGTTTAATGGCAATGGTGATTATGTAAATCTTGGTCGCAAATCGAACTTTGACATAACCGAGCTTATTACCGTAACAGCATGGATAAAGGTAAGCCGGTTCGAGAATGATTGGTCGGCGATCGTCACTAAGGGTGATAGCGCCTGGAGGCTCCAGCGAGATAGTGGCACTAATTGTCTCGAATTTGCCTGCTCCGGTCTAAACGTACCCGATACCCAGTGGAACAATATCCTTGGAAAAGTGAACGTAAATGATGGCCAATGGCATCACGCCGCTGGAGTATATGACGGCTCGAAGCTCTATTTATATGTTGACGGCAAGTTAGACGTTTCGTCGAACGCTCCCGGCAGTATCAATGTCAATGACTATCCTGTTTATATAGGCGAAAATGCAGAAGAAACTGAACGATTCTGGCATGGCCTTATCGATGACGTGCGCATTTACAATTATGCCCTCGGTGAAGGCGAGATTTTGGCCTTAGTCAAGGCAGACTAAGCGGTTAGTATATGAAGACCAGAGCAAAGATAAACAGTGGTTATAACCAGTTGAGGTGGGTGGTATTGCTGATGGCGATAGCAGTGATACTACCCACCGTATGCTTGCTTTGGTTTATGAGCCGGGCGGTCAAGAACGAACGTCTGGCTATCAAGCAAAAACTTACCGACGTGTACAAGCAGCGGCTGGAGACACTGAGCAATACTTTTAATGACGTTTGGTTGAGTCGAATAGGAATTCTCGAACAACAAGCGATGACTAAACGTCAGCCTATTGAGGTCTTTGAGAGGCTTGTGGGACGAGACGAAACCGGCGGCTCAAGGATATGCGATGCGATTATTATCTTTGACAGCAATGGAAGGCTGCTTTATCCGATTACCGGAGATGGAGGGCCACCGGCTGAATTTTCAGATGAGTTCAACGAGGCATGGGACTTTGAATTTACTGAAGAGGATATTGTACAAGCATTAAGATTATATGAACGAATCTCTAATTCTTTCGTTGATGACTACACACGCTATAGTGCTTTAATGGGCCAGGTTAGGTGCCTGAGGAAGCTGGGAGAAATTGAACGGGCAGTTGCTCTATGCAAAAAAATAGCTTATGAACAAGCTCCTGAAAATAAAAATTCATCTGTCACAGCTTTGATCGCTCGGGCAAGAATCTTACTGGTAAATCTGAACAAGCAAAGCGAAGAGGGTCTGGCGCAATCCGATTTGCACAATCTGATAAGCTCTGCCATCAATTACGCTACCGACAGCGGTTACGGCTTTTTACCAATGCCGTCAGGGACGAGGGTTTTTCTTCTGCGTAAATCGCTCGAAATAGCTGAAGAAAGCAAATGGGCTGAAGAATTGAAACCGCAGGTTCTAAAGGCAAAAGACCTGCTTTCAGCCGAGGCATTAGCCGCATCAGCTCTCGACAAATATTATACTGCGTCGGCAACAGAGCCCTGGTCTGAAGAGGATGCACTAAAAATGGTATCGCTTCTGCGTGCGACGCTGGATACAATTGAAGAATTCCAATGGAGCTGGACCGAGCAACTGCAACAACAAATATCTACGGTATTAGATTCATATCGTGCCGGTAAAGTTGCTGCTGCTGCTACGTTTGATCAGCCTGCATTTGCCACGACATTTGGTTCCTGGTCCGAAGATAGCCTTCGCAAGCTAAGCTTGCCGGAAGATGTCTTCGGGATGTATCACACCATAGGCGCTAAGACGTACCTATTGTTACAGAAAGCAGACAGGTTCAATCTTGACTTTGATGTATGCCGAGATGCTCTTAATGAAGCCGGCGTTTCCTACAGAGTAACAGATAATTCTGGTAAGCATATCTGCGGTTTGGAAAGCCCGAAAAGTGCTGCTTTTTATAAAGCACCGTTGGGAAAATTTTTTCCAGGATGGTACGTTGAAATTCATTTTACCAATTCCGATATCTTTGAAAGAGCAGCCGGCCGACAGGCTGTCATATATATGTGGACGGGACTGCTGGCTATTGCCGTGATAATTGCAGCCGGATTATTAGCTGTGCAGGTTGTAGGAAAACAGATAAAGGCAAATAAGCTAAAAAACGATTTTATTGCAACCGTTTCACATGAATTGAAAACACCGCTGGCCTCGATGCGCGTCTTGGTGGATACGCTGTTGGAAGGTAACGTAAAGGGCCAGCAGCAAGTGACGGAATATTTACAATTGGTTTCAAAAGAAAACGAAAGATTGAGCAGATTGATTGACAATTTCCTTACCTTTTCAAGAATGGAGCGTAACAAGCAGGCGTTTGAAATCCTTAGAACCCATCCTGCTGCAATTGCTCGTGCCGCTGCTGAGGCGGTTAAGACCAAACTGAGCAAAGGCCGATGCAGATTTGAAGTGGAAATCAACGAGGATTTACCGGAAGTGCTGGCTGACCGTGATGCGGTGGTGACAGTGCTTGTGAATCTGTTGGACAACGCGTACAAATATTCTTATGATGACAAGTACATTGAGCTGAGAGTATTCAGAGAGAATGATTCGGTTTGTTTTCGCGTTTCTGACAATGGAATCGGCATGTCACGCCGTGCAGTCAGGAAGATATTTACGAGGTTTTATCAGGTTGACCGCAGCCTTACGCGTCGTGTAGAAGGTTGTGGATTGGGCCTGAGCATTGCGAAATTCATCGTCGATGCCCATAAAGGTTCAATTTCTGCGGATAGTAAAACCGGACAAGGCAGCAGCTTCACCATCAGACTGCCGGTCGTTAATTAGGCCCGAACAGGAAAGGATTACTCAATGAAAAGCGTGCTGATAATTGAAGACGATCCGTCCATGCTGCGGGGCCTGGAGGATAACTTCGAGTTAAAGGGCTATCGCGTCAAGACCGCTCGGGATGGCGAACAGGGCCTCAATGCAGCACTGGCCGAAAATCCCGACCTGATTATACTCGATATTATGCTGCCCAAGATCAATGGCTTTGAAGTATGCAGCCACATTCGCGAAAAAAATCTTGATATGCCTATAATTATGCTTACGGCCAAGGATCAGGAATCAGACATTATACTTGGGTTGAATCTGGGCGCCGACGACTATGTAACCAAGCCGTTCAGTATTAAAGAGCTATTAGCCAGGACCGAAGCTTTTATGCGACGCAGAACAAAAGAGGAACCTGAAGTTTATGAATTCGGCGATTGTCGGCTTGATACAATCTCCGAGACTTTAATACGCAACGGCAAGCAAGTTAAACTTACACCTGGAGAATTTAAGATGCTGCATATGTTCCTTAGAAGGGCTGGATGCTCACTAACATGTGATGAAATACGCAACACGGTATGGGGTTATTCACACTTTATTACTTTACAAGATATTGACCGTACTGTCACTACATTGAGAAATAAGATTGAACCCGATCCTAAAAACCCAACGTTCATTCGCACTATAAAAGTAATTGGTTACAAATTTGAACTGCCTGAGACAAATGGAAACGATACTAATAGTAGAAGATGACCCGGCCATGCTGCGGGGCTTGAAGGATAACTTCGAGTTCAAAGGCTACTGTGTGCTGACAGCAGCCGACGGAGAGGAAGGATTGAATCTCGCTCTCAATAAAAAGCCCGACCTAATTATCCTCGATATTATGCTGCCTAAGATAAACGGCTATGAAATATGCCGACTTATTCGTGAAGAAAAGCTTGATATGCCCATAATAATGCTGACCGCCAAAGGTGAGGAATCGGATATTGTGCTGGGCCTTAATCTTGGAGCCGACGATTATGTCACCAAGCCCTTTAGTATAAAGGAGCTTCTTGCCCGTGCGGCAGCGTTTCTAAGACGAAGCAAACAAGCTGAGCAGGATGTTTACGAATTTGCAGACTACCGACTTGACATACCGGCGAGAAAATTCACCCACAAGGGAAAAGAGATTGAGCTATCGCCGAAGGAGTTCAGATTAATGGAGCTTTTTGTCAAAAGAATAGGCCGAGCACTTACACGTGATGAGATATTAAATGCCGTTTGGGGTTATGATTGTATTGTCAGTCCGCGGAGTATCGACCGGTTCGTTGCTACTCTGAGAAACAAAATAGAACGCGATCCACATAACCCGGCCTTCATTCACACTATACGAGAAGTCGGCTATAAATTCGAGCCGGAATA
>CAZVWH010000101.1:0-10058 GCA_964631175.1 uncultured Pirellulales bacterium
CGTAGCACGAGGTCTGTGCCCGCAAGCTCGAAGGATTCCTCGACCACAAAACTGCGTAAAATTGTTGCTCGTATTGCGTATCGCGTCGTGCGACCCTGTCTTTTTCCCCTACCCTTTTCTCGTCCTTCGTATTTCATCCGTCGTCCGTCCTCCGTCTTTCTTCTTTGTTGATTGCGGGTTTTTTTGTTTTCACGTTCTGCAGGGTTTTATTTATTCCACGATTCATTGCAATGTATAGTTATAAAATAGTCTTTTTGATTAATCGAAAAGACTATGTACGTAATACAACCATATCATATTTACGCTCACTCATAACTTCACAACGGACTACTCATCCGAATAACGATGGGTGGCAGCCTTATCCCTTAGGGATGGTGTTATTCCAAAAGGGCTCGCAAGCTTGAAGGCTTCTTAGACCACAAATCGGCGTAAACTTGTAGTGAGCGCAGCCGAACTAATCGTCGCTCGTATTGCGTATTGCGTATCGCGTCCTGCGACTATCGTCTTTTTCCTTGTTCCTTTTTCTCGTCCTTTGTCTTTCATCCCTCGTCCGTCTTCTGTCTTCTTCGTCACGTGCGGGATTTTTCTTTCGCAGTTTACTTTTTTTCACATCTTGTAGTATAAAATCTAATTGTATTTGTTGTCCTTAAGTATTAATATTGCTTGAGCTTATTTACTTAAAACAAATTAGGGAAACAGCGAAATGGCGGAGAAAAGAATTGAAAAATAGCAAGACAACAGCTAAGCAAATTCGTCCAGAGATATACCTATGATGTATCATTATAAGTTGGAAAAGTTTTGAATTTGTTTATGATTTTTAATAAATCTTCATCTTATTGACGAAGTAATAAGTTATGAATGATGTAGAGATTAGAAAAAACTTCCATAGGAAGAGACTGCGATGGCAACATGCTCAAAAAGATACGCTTGTGATTGATGAGCTTGGCTTAAATCATGGGAAATGTCGAGCAGATATTGCCGTAGTCAATGGACAGTTCGTTGGCTATGAAATTAAGAGCAACAATGATTCACTCCGCAGGCTTGAGGAACAAGTTAAATCATATAATGCAGTTTTTGATAAAGTTTCCATAATTGTAGGTGACCGTTATATCAAATCTATTCAAAACTATATCCCAGAATGGTGGGGAATAATAGTGTCTATTAAAGGCTCAAGAGGCGCTGTCAATTTTAATATAGTCCGCAAGGCTCAGATGAATAAGAACATCGACCCAATATCCATAGCACAATTATTATGGCGTGATGAAGCAGTAGAAATTTTATTCTCCCAAAAACTACCACCAAAAATTCTTCGCCAACCTCGCGATGTTTTGTATGAACAATTAGCAATCTTTCTTACTGCTAATGAACTACGAAAAATTGTTAGAGACTACTTGAAGAAGCGTAGAAACTGGCGATGTCCCGAGTTACCTTCACAATGTGATGATTTGTACCAACCTGTATCCACTTTGTAGGGTTGCCAGTTTTAGCGTTCTTATCTGCACATGTCTGGATATAATCATCTCCCCATGAAAAGGTAGGTCCGTAATAATAACGAGAAGTCAAAACATTTTGGCTAAGTTCATGATATTGTTCATAACCGTAATCTCTAATGTTGTCACCTTTTACAATATACCAGCGGTCATCAATAGTATACCTTATTGTTGCAGAAGGTTTTACGATTCTCCAATCAAGTTCAAGTTCTTTAGGATGATTTATGGCATAATCGCCAAAAGCAGGTAGTTGTAAATTTGCTTTTCTTAGAGCGTTAACTAATGCCTTATATAATTGCCATTCATAGCGAGGAACAGCTTCCCCTCTTTTTTTGATACTACCCATTGATTCCGGAAAAGAGGTTCCCAAAAGAGTAAATGTTCTCCAATTGTTTAAATAAGGCAATTTAGTTACAATATCTTTAATTATCTTTACGAATCCTTCAAGAGGAACAAAATTTGGCGCACCTAAATCTAAAATAAAATCACATTCCGTAGGTTGAATTTCTAATGTTGACAATAACGAGTCTACTTCTGCTTCAAATGTACTATTCACAGCCTGCTCTATTATTATTCTCAGGCAAACACCATTTTTATCTTTGGCCATAATAGCTTTAATTTCTTGCTGATATTCTGCATCCATGAGGAGGCTTGTTACTGGTATAGCTTTACAATCCAACGCTCGAAGTTCATCAAACACGAAGCTAATTGGATGATCTCCGTTTGCCATTCGTTCGGTATCTTTGATCAGGCGCAAGTCTACCAAACAGGGTAATTTTCCCCAGTTATTACGAACTCGTTTTGCAAAAGGAGCCAATAGTTCATTTATTGTTTTCTTTTCTTTTCTCGTTGCAAAATCATATCCCTTCCCTGGGGCTTCTATTATCGGCGTAAATTCACGTTTTATCGTATCGGGTAATTGTGATACGGCCTTATATTCCCCAAGTTTCCATCGAAGGCATGGTATATAGTGAGTATGATTAAAGCTCATCATATTCTCCTATGTTAAAAAAAGCAGACATCTGGAAACAACTTTCTTGCTTCACCCTGTCCGACCATATTTGCCAGAATCGTATAATTTTTTGCTTCTCTTCTTATCTTCCCTGCAACTATTGCCGGATGAATGCCTATTTCTCGTGCGAAATCTTTGATGGAATCTTCGCTTCTTAAATAACGAGCCAAAGCAATATTCCATTTGTCTTCAGGTACAAGGATTTCACCCGCCTGTTCATCTGCTTCTTTTTCAATGTCCTCAGCTTCAACATCGAGGTCGTCAAGTATACTTTCTATATTCCCCTTGTGTAGGTGCTTAATTATATGAATAAGCTCATGGAAAAGAACAAACCAGAAATTATCAAGCCTGTCATAACGCAGGGTTAGCCCAATTACTGGTGAATCATCAGGAAGCAAAAATGCAGCCCCATCTAGATGCGTTTGCGGGAGATGCGGTTCAATAACTAAACGAATCCCGAAATTCTGAAGGTAGTCAATGGCTTTTTGGGGGCCATTTTTTTCGATACTTATATGAGCAAGTTCACTCAGCCACTCATTAGTAATTGCTTTCTGTTTGTATTTGCTTGCTACTTCCTTCTCTTTTGCGAGGCCTATAATCCGACATTGCCACGCAAGAAGGGCATACCAATCTACTATACCTCCTGAACGCACACGTTGGCGTGCAAACGCTTGGACAGGACTATCAAGAGAACTTTTCACAAATTCCCTGACAAGTTCTTCGGCATTGGCTATAGCCGCATCCAAAGAGCCGGGGGATTCCTTAAACCAATTGCGTCGAAACATTTCCTTAATCGGGAACTGATCCCATGCTAAATCATCTTTATCTGTATCAAAAGGTCTTTGCGATGTCTCTCCGAATTCGGCAACTTCGCTTATGTTTAGGCCAAGTGCATTTGCTACTTCAATAAGTCGGTGCAAATTCGCAGAAGCATATTCTTCCGCTTCATACCTTTGAATCTGCTGCTCCTTCCAACCGATAGTCTCTGCGAGTTGGCGCTGTGAAAGCCCTTTTGCAATACGTGCTCTGATAAGAATACGTGGCAACTCTTTCAAGCTTGGCGCTTTTAGTATCTCAATAGTTCCAGATTTTAATGCTTCATATTCATGAAGTTGCGCAGAAAGATTTTCGTACTCACTACGTAGTGCCTCAAGTTCTGCTTTCGCCAGAATTTTCGACTTTGCTTGCCCAGTAGCCGCTTTGATGTCAAAAGTGTCAATTGTTTTCTTGAGTTTTTCTATTTGCTTACTTGTGATTCTATATTGCCTCTCATTTGTTATCATAATAATATCCTCTTCCTTCAAATTTTAGAAAAACTTACACAAATAATACCTTTAGCTTTTCCTGTAAACTTATCGATTTGGAAAAAATCAAAAAAGAAGTTCTTGCCATTTGCAAGAAAACCGACCGGAAAGAATTCTCCATGGAAGAACTCTTTCTGTTTTTTGCGTCCATCAGAAAAATCAAGGAAAACAGGATCTAATTTTGTAATGTCTACTCCAATAGGATCCCAACAAACATCTAAATCAGCGGGTATGGGCTTTTCCGTAACAAAACTGCCGTCAAGAAAGATTTTTCGGCATCCAGCTTTACGCAGAGCTAATACGCCTTTTCTAAATCCTGAGAAGAGATATTTTCGATGGTCAGATATAGCAAATCGTTTTTCGATCTCTTCAAGTGTTGCAACATGTACCCCGAGAGGTAAAACATTCCAAGGTCCTCCAATGTCTACGAAATTAGGTATCATACACACAACTATATTGTTGTGTTAACATACAGTCAAGAGGAGATAGTTTTTTATTTTAACGACGGTTTATTTTTGAATTGCCTTTTGTTGTAAGCAGCACATTTGAAATGGTTTAGACCGTGATAAAGGTACAAACACTAATCCGTGGAGAAAACAGCCTCATGCTATATATTTTTGGGAAGGTTCAAAACTGCATACTCTCCATGATACTTCTTAGCGGCTGCATCGTAGGCCTTTGCTGCGTCTAATTAGTCGTTTGTCATTAGTTGTTGGTCGTTAGCTTTTAGTCGGTCGTCTAAATACTATTCACCTAACACCATCGACTTATTTCTGGAAAATTAAGAACAGCGAAATCGCGGTGATATTTTTTCGCGGCTTCGTCGTAGGTCTTCGCTGCGTCTAATTAGTCGTTTGTCATTAGTTGTTGGTCGTTAGCTTTTAGTCGGTCGTCTAAATACTATTCACCTAACACCATCGACTTATTTCTGGAAAATTAAGAACTGCGAAATCACAGTGGTACTTTTTAGCAGCAATATCATAAGCCTTAGCAGCCTTTATCTCATCTTTGAACGAGCCGAGATAAATCCGTTTGCCGTTGACACGTATCCGGGCACGCCAACATCTTCCGCTATTGGCGGATATAAAATCAACGCCTTTGTATTTTGAGCGGCTGGGCCTTTTAAATTTTCGTCTGTGCCAAACGTTCTGCTTTCGCGTGGCGATACGCAAGTTGGCCTTTCGATTATCTAAGCCATTGTGATTTATGTGGTCGCAGAAACAGCCGGGCGGGACATCAATGGCTAAGCCATCAATAACTAAATGATGCATACGCAGATTTTTTCGAGGCGCATTCCTGCCGTTCGTCAATGAATGCACAGCGTAATAAGTACGGATACTTTTATTGACGTGCCATTTGTATTTTCGCAGACGCTCGTAATCTTCTGGGTCAACGATGGCGTTCTTTCCCTGCGTCAGCGGAATTCGGCGAAAGGGATAGCCGAACCGAATCCGCCGATACAAAAGTGCGATAGTAACTAAAGGCCGATCCAGCCAAGTCGGGATATGAATAAGAACGTCGATTGGATTCGACAAGCTCACCACAGGGATTTCCCTTCCGTCGCTTCTGTCCTCCGTCGTCCGTCCTCTGTCTTCTGTCCCCCTCCTATAATTGGGCGAACCTGCACGTTTGATGCGAAAAATCGTGGGAAAATAAAAAAAGCTGGTAGTGTAAGTGACCGGCTGCGAAGAAATTAAAAAATTTTTAAAAATTCGGATTTTTGTTTCAAACTACCTGCGTATTTGGTTGAAAAACACAGTGATAATACCAGTTGCATTAAATTACTGCGCTTCGTGCGTTTGGCACAGATGGATGGCAGCCTCAAGCGCAGCGCCCCGCCTGAGCTTGTCGAAGGCTTGGGGATGGCTTGCCGGCCTTTATGCAAATCGCAACATTTGTTAATTACAATTGCTATAATATAATCGAATGATTTTTAGCTATTAGCAGTTTCTGCTAAAAGAAACTGCTAATAGATTTCGATGTATTTTTATATGTTAGTGTAATACCAATTGTACTTAATTTCAGCGTTTTGCCGGGTTATCTGATGTAGTTCATGGCGCTGCTGAGCCAATAAATATTGAATCCACAAGCTGGCTCAAATATATTAGGCGCAAGGATTAATCACAATTGGTATATAGTATGATTTTGTGCGGATACTTTTTACGGTTCGTATTTCTCTACAGCGTCCCTGGGCTTGTGCGGCTGGATGAGGCTCTGTCGGCTGTGGTGCTTTTAAGCGTTTAGCTTCTGCTTCTTCCGCCCAGTGCGGTGCGATACAGCCAGTAAGCAACGCTAAGCAATAAAATTGTTCCAAGCACCGCGCCGACGGGCGGCTTGAATGGCAAACTAATGCCGAGGAAGCCTAATACATTCACAATAACATCATCTATGTACAAATACGGCAGGTCAATACCGATTTGCTTGAGCAATATGATTGGTATCGCCAGCAGAATGCCCATCAAGGCTTCGCCGGTAATCAGGCCCGACGCAAACAGCAGGCCACTTCGACTGGCGCCATCTACTTCCTCCTGAACTCTATTGTGTCTTTTGTTGTACGACATGACAGCCTGGTGGATCAATCCCCCGGCAAATATGGGCACGGACAACTCAAACGGAAGATAGAACCCTATCGCAACGGCCAATACCGGCGTGCGGAAGGTGCTGCCTGTTTTCTGTAAATATAAATCAAGTAATATGACCACGACGGCAACAGCCATTCCAATACCGATATAATTCCATGGAAGGTTCTGCTCGAATACTAATTTGGAGACCGAGGCCATCAGATTTGCCTGCGGCGCAGGCAGTGCCTTCGGCCCGGCATCAGCCTGGCCGGAAAAACCGTATGCCTTCTGCAGTAGTATCATTACCGGTGCCAGCACCAGCGCAGCCGATATTGTTCCGACAAGCTGCATTACCTGCTGCTTCCACGGCGTGGCTTTTACAATATAACCGGCTTTTAGGTCCTGCATATTGTCACCCGCTATCGCAGCCGCACAGCAAACGACGCTGCCGATGATGATGGCCGCGGCGGGTCCGTTCTCGGCACCTGCTCCCATCAGCGCAAACAGAAGCAGCGATGAGACAAGAACCGTGGCGATGGTGACGCCTGAAATCGGATTATTCGATGAGCCGACAAGCCCGGCCATATAACCAGCTACCGCTGAGAAAACAAAGCCGGTCACCAACATTATAGCAGCCATTATTAGCGATATGTAAATCTGCTGGACGAAGACCTGATAGAGCAGATACAAAGGAACGACTGAGCCGACTATCAGCACCAAAATCCATTTCATCGGCATATCTTTCTCGGTCCTGGGGATATCGGCTCGTTCTCCGCCAATGTCACGATAGGCTTTTAGCCCGCTGGTGATGCCACTCAACAGGGATTTACGCATGTGCAGGATTGTCCATAGCCCTCCTATTACCATACCGCCTACGCCGATGTATCGGGTCTGTGAGGACCAGATATCGAACGCCCAATCAACAGCACTTAGCTGCTCACCGGCGGGCTGGCCCTGGATGGCAGCACAAATGGGTATGGCAATAAGCCAATTGCATGCACCGCCAATGAAGATAAGAACAGCGATGTTTAATCCTACAATATACCCCACCGAGAGCAGAGCCGGGCTGAGATTAGAGCCGAAATATAGCAGACTGCCGCTGACTGCCTTTGCACCTTCGACAATTTCAGGCCACAAGCCCAGCGCACCGGCTCCCGCCTTGAATAAACCGCTGGTGACCGCGGCTGTGACGATATACATGACACCCTTGCCGCCTTCTTGGCCGGTCTCGAGGACCTCTGCGGTTGCGATACCTTCCGGAAATTTTAGCTTGCTTTCGACTATGAGCGAGCGTCTTAGCGGTATCGTAAAGAGCACACCGAGTACGCCACCAAAGCCTGCGATTATGGCCACCCATTTGAAGCTGAAGCTCTGCCAGGTGCCGAGTATAACCAGTGCCGGCAGTGTAAATATGACTCCTGCCGCCAGCGATTCTCCCGCCGAGGCCGCTGTTTGAACAATGTTGTTCTCTAAAATATTACTTCGCCGAAACAACCTCAGCACGCCCATCGAGACAACCGCAGCCGGTATCGAAGCCGAAACTGTCATACCAGCAAACAGACCAAGATAGGCGTTGGCTGCAGCCAATATTACGGAAAGGACTACGCCTAAAATAAATGCCTTGATTGTAATTTCAGGCAATGTTGTTTCCTGCAAATCCATTACACACCTTTATTAGGATCCCACAATAAATTGCAGGGCGCATGTCATTGCGAGCGCAGCGAAGCAATCTCTTTTGTCTTGGCGTTTGAGATTGCCACGGCCTTTCAGGCCTCGCAATGACAATTTATTGAACAAATTGCTGCACGAAGTATTTCGGCGTCAGAGGCTCGCCGGTTGCCCGCTCAATCATATCGTTCCAGTGATATAAAGCTGAAGGCTCAAAAACCTTCCTGGTTAGAAATTCTCCCACTTTTCCTTGACCAACATAGCTAACGTTATCATCCGATTTAAGCTTTAGAACATTATAGACCAAGTGATGATGCAGTTGAGACGCCAGCAATTCGCCGAGTACATAATTGTGATAATAGCAGGGAGCGATAGTGAAATGAATTTTGGCGGCCCAGTCCGGCTCATCCCGGCCGAGCTGTCTGTTGACAAGCTGGTACTCTTCAACCATGTCCCACCACAGCGAATTCAAATCCTGGTCGGGATTTGCGTAAAGCTGCTTTTCGAAATCGTACATCACCATAGCCCAACGAACAAAAATCATCTGTTTAAGCTGAGCGTATTTGTCACTTACTTTCTCTATTTCTTCTCGTTGCTTCTCCGACAGTTCCAGCACCTGCTGCATCCAGGCAGGATTTCGGCTGAGTCTGCCGAAAAACATCGCAATAGCTTCTGTCGTAAAAATATGAGCCGGTTCTTTAAGTATATACGGCACGCGCCGACCGTGATGTTTATCATAAACGCCATGGCCTAATTCGTGCAGAATTGTCTCCATCCAGGTTTCGTTGTTTTTAAGATTGCACAGGATACGAACGTCACCTTCACGGTCAATATCCGTGCTGAAAGCATGTGGATTTTTGCCTTGGCGCTCATACAGGTCACTATTGGCCAGTATCGATTCTACGGGCAGCCCAATACCTTCGTAGAATTGTGTCGCCAATTCCTTGACGTCCTTATCTTTATAATAAGCATCCAAATCCAGCTCATAAACAAGAGGCGTTTCCTGAAAGAACGGATCATGATAATGCCATGGCATAAGCTCAGCAGGAGCAACGCCATATTTTGACGCCAGAATGTTGTCCAGGTCAGCCTTTAATTTTGCAAAAGGCTCGTTGGTTAATTCGTACAGCTCGTTGAAGAGCTTATCCAGCTCTTTGACATCCTGCTCTGCCGTTGTCAGAGAGAGAGTATGGAAATTATCGAAGCCCAATCTTTTAGCCGCCTGGTTTCTCAGCTTGACCAGCCGGATTAAATCCTCTGCGACTACGGCTCCAACCTGCTTGCTGGCCAGCCAGGCTTGCTTTCTCTTTTCTGAATCATTCTCGGTTTTTAGCATCTCCTTGATCTGGTTATCGGTGACCTTTTTGCCTTCGATAGTTCCTCGAAAGGTGCTGAACTTCTTCTCAATTTCCGTGCTTAGCTCGACAATCTGCTTAAGCAGATTCGGCTCTATCTGATTGGCCAGATAAGCGTTGTATAGAACGTCTAATTGTCGGGCCAGCATAGCCGACTTGATTTGTCCGGATTCTTTTGTTTCTTTAAGAAAAGCAAAATCGCAAGGGTCGCTATATACCCGGCGAAGCTCCAGTGTTAATTTGCTGACTTTATCATAATCTTCCGATTTGCCGCTAATTGCCGCGTTCCAGTAGGCAAGATTCGCCTCTTTCTCCATAGGCTTGATTTTTTTCACGTGGGCTGTAATGAATTTTTCCAGCTCTCTGTCCTTCGCATTGGGTGCACAACCAAGAAGAACAACGCTTAGTGTCCACATTATGACCAAGGTTGATGACGTTCTCATATTTCACACTCCCTTCTGAGGTGACATTCCGGTCTCTTTGCTACTCTGCGAAGCCCCTTAGGGGCGAAGCACGAGTTTTCGAGCTTGTTGCAAAATTGTGTCTCCAAAATACCTGCCGCTCAATACACCTTGAGTGAAAGAAAAATTATTCTATCCTAACCGACCGATCCGGATAGGCTGGCTTTTTAGGTCTTGGGGGCGGTCGTTTTTCGAGCATCTCAAGAA
>CAZVWH010000102.1:0-9988 GCA_964631175.1 uncultured Pirellulales bacterium
GTTATTGAATTAACTATTTAACAGTTACCATATAACCAATTACCATTTAACCAGGTACCAGATTTTTGTTTCGTGCTTCGTATTTAGACAAGAAAACAGATTCTCGTTATTAATGAGTGAGCTGCAGTATTAATATCTTTGGCTAAAGCCGTTATGTCAAGCTTATTTTGCAAAAAGCTTGGGACAAACGGTGCGTGACAAGTTTGTAGGCTGATTCGCCTCAGCGGACCAATTTTCAAGAGGTAAATGCCCATCTTCAAATCGGTCCGTTTCGAGCGCGACCAACGAACGCGTCAAAGGACTTTAGATGGCCTGGGGGGAATTGCTTAGAAGGTTACTTTTTATCGCATATTCCCAGGGGAATGAACTAATTGCCAATATGTGAAAGTGATCGGCAGGATTGTATTGCTCGCGATAGGCCGCAGGTTATAGCGGAGATTTTATTTAGCTCGTCAGGTGTTAATGCGCAGCATGACTTGCGGCATTTGTTTTCCGACGAGCGATAGACCAGTATAAAACCCAACGATGGGCCGAGCCGACTCATTGGGATCGCAAAAGCGGAGATTTTATTTAGCTCAGCTAAGTTGCCCTGCAAACCCATGGCGAACATATCATCGAGGGCGCATATTTTGTTGGATTTACAGATATTTTCTACCACCTCGGTAGAGAAATAATTCTCCAGTTTATTCTGCGCAGCATGACTGCCGTTGGGCATCCCTGGCGGGATTGCGGCATTTTTAGAAACGATTGGCTTGTCACTCTCGGTCATATGGGCCTGGCCATTTCCCTGGGAATCTGGCCCCTCGGGCTCTCGACCGACGATCTTCGAACTCTCTGAGCCAGTTTGGGTTAGAGAGCTGTCCGTGTTACGCAGGAAGAAGCTGACATGGGCTTGGCCATTTCCCTGGGAATCTGGCCCCTCGGGCTCTCGAGCGACGATCTGCGAATTTACCTCGGCAAGCTCATCCTTGATAAGCTTTCTGGCAATGGATAAAAGTCTGTCTAAATCATTTATTCCGATGATCGATTTGTAGAAATCTGCTGCGAAGCTGATGGTGCTTAGTCTTTTGATAAAGTCCCGTTGTGCCGCGATGAGGTCGTTGCAGAGCATGTCTATTTTTTTTGCCTGCTTTTTGCGTTCTTTATTGAGCTTGCTTATAAGCACCCGTAATCTTTTGTGTCGCTGGTCTTGGTCCATTGGTTTTTGCTTTTCGATAATTATGTTTGTAGTTTTCTCCGCATATTAGGTTCGTCTTAATAGCCGAGCGGCTTTAGACTCAAATAGATATTTAAGAATCCCCGCTTGTCGGACGGACAGGCTTCGGAAGGTAGCCCTATAAACACTCGGTTATCAGTTTCAGAGCTGTTGATGTTGATGTAAAACTTGATACCAACTAAGCTGTTTCCGAAGTTGGTGGAATTGATATATTTGTATTTTCGGACTTATTATTCTCGATATTTGATACTCTATTTTTGTCCTGCTTGTTCTTTTAAATAGGAAGTCACTCAATGCTCGACGAGTATCTCCGCAGTCCCACAAGGGACACTGCGTGGACGCGGCGCCAGCCATCCCAGCGACCCGACGGCGGAGTGACAAATATCGAGCATTAAGAATCGAGGGAATATCTCAATTGCCTTTTATTTTTTCTTGTAGATAACGACCTTGCTCAGCGAATCTTTGAAAACTTTCAGGGGCTTTTCCATTAAGGTAAGAGGTGGGCTGGTAATTTCCAATCCACCGCTGGTTGCCTGCCATAAATCAAGCAGAGTCACAAGCTTAGCTCTTAACCTTACACCGCCAATTCTTCCGCGCTTACATTCTACTATGCCATGCCTGCCGAGAGTTTGCAAAACTTTTTGCAGATACCCAACAGAGAAATTCAAGGCTTTTGCGATCTCATTGGCCTGAATAAAGTCGTTGGTTTTCCTTTGCTTGAGGTAAAGGATTGTTTCAATCGACATTGTAAAATCATGATTTAGCTTCATGTTTATTTTCTCCTCAATGTCACTCTACATATTCAGCTATACCCCTAAGGGGCTCAGCTCAGGCGGCTCGCCGGAGAGCAGGTGGCTTGTTGTCCTAAGGACTCCTTACGGAGAATTCCAGCTCGCAGATGAAAAAGCCTTGCTAAAGATTCACGACGTAACATTGCCGTCGTGGGCTATTGTTTATTTGGTCGTTTCTACATATCACCAGCCCTACAGGCTATCCACCACTGTTTACTTTTTTAATACGTAGAAAAAAATAAATAGTGCGAAAGGATTCAACAGACATCGATAATTCTAATGTTTTTGCTGATAGATTTCTTATCAGCTTTCCAGCCCCAATCGCCTGCATAACCACTTCTTACAGTTATACTAAGATAGAATACTTAAATAAGTTTGCTGATGCAAGATTTTTTAATGTTTTTTCGCATAAGTTATTAGTTGTAAGATAGTTAGCAGCCGAACACATTATTATGTTGAGCAAAGCTGTGCCAGGAACAATAAGGTGTTTTCTGTTTGAAAATGAATTACACCAATTTGCCTGTATATTTTGTTGAATTATGAACCACACTTCCTGTCGATGCGTAATAAACATACATCCATGTTCCTCCTTCAATGATAGAGGGGGCGAGTCGGCTCGCCCCCTTTATTTTTCTTTAAATTTTAGCCGTCGTGGCTCGGCTGAGCGACTCGATTGAGCTCGTCGAAGTCCGGCACGGCGGCTGCTTATGATGTTATTTGTGGGGCAGTGTAATTGATACTGTAGTTCCGCTGCCAGGCTGACTTTTTATATACAAATTGACCTTTATTTTAATTAGACAAATCTCACAAAGTATGCAAGACCTATCTACTGTTTCCGGGCTGTTGGCCTATTTGGTAAAAGGCTGCATTGTTTTTTAAAGCTTCGCATCGGCCGAGTTCATTAGGGACATGCGCAAAGAAAAAGGGCTGCAAGCAAATACCCACAGCCCTTTTTCAACAGCATGTTAAGAGATTATGGTGTGCGGTAAACACCTACCTTTCATCGAAACATCGCTCCAAAGCCGAGATACGAGTCACCTACTGCCTCGTCTTGCGACGAGAGTCGCAGAGGCAAGCGAGCGACGAGTAACGAATTATAGTGTCCTTCTTCTTCGCATCCAGCCGACAAGGCCCACACCAATGCTGCCAAGAACAATCGCGCCCGGGGCCGGAATGGATCCTACATAAGCATCGCTCAATGCATCTGCACCAATATAACCAATATCTCCATCGCTAAAATCTAGCGATACAGTGAACGTATCAATACACATTTGCATATTGGAAGAAGGACCACCAAATGCATCACTAAATACTATGGCATAATCATCATCAATAGTTGAGGTTGTTTTGTTCTCTAACAAAAACGAGGCTTTTGAGAAGCCAATGGCCAAGTCGCACATTGTCTCGGTGTTTAAGATTTGTTCAAGATTAAAATCAATGCTGGCTGTAAAGGTGCCATCGCCAGCTACTATGAATTCTCCTGACCGCCCCGCGTCTGCTTCGGATTCTGCCCAGAATGGGACCTGCTGCCCAGTAGTTCCTGCATACGCTTCTTGCCCTACTTCCGTATCATTAGTCCAGGCTTGTTGCCCATGCATTTGGGACCGAAGATGTAGCAGAGGTGTCTACACAGCCAACCGAAAAATCATCATCAAAAACAGGAATTGAATTTTTGTCATCAGCCGCAGCTAATGATTTACTTTCTGTATTTAACCAGGTAAGAACTGTTCCTGTGTATGAATACGAAAAGGTATTCCAGTATAATACTGCTTTGTTGTTTGATGTTGCTACAGCGTGCGCGACAGATGTGATTGACAACAATATGCCTATTGCAACACAAACTATTACTAATTTTTTCATTCTGTCCTCCTTGCGTAGCATTCCATCTTGCGTAGCATTCCATGGGCAGGGCTAAGAACCCTGCCCATGGTTGCCCATATATTTTCCTAAAATACTAAAGTGTCCTTCGTCTTCGCAGCCAGCCGACAAGGCCAACACCAACACTGCCAAGCAGAATAGCACCCGGAGTGGGGATGGCCGTAGCCGTGGTTTCTACTTGCGCTTCAATCCGCCAAGCTCCTAATTCTCCTTGGTTGAAGTACGCCGAAATGGGTAAGATCCAGTCTCCAACCAATGCGCCAATCCCTCCATTCTCGACAGAACTGCTAAGGTCTCTGGTTTCCTCGTCGATTAGTAGCCAGTCACTTCCTTCCCATCTGTACAAGCTTGCGGAGGTGGAACACGTAGCTTCCGCAGAGTTGTTGTACCCATAATCAGTTAAAGCCTCAATCAAAATTTGGAAGCCAGCTTCAAACTCCAGCGTACCTGTCGCAGTTGCCTCGAAGTACCTCATTAGGGAGCTTGTGCCTCCCACAACGGCATATCCACCTATTATGGGCTGTGCCATGGCTAACACTGCAACCCACCCGTCTTTGTCAGTTGCGACAGCTACCGCGGAATTACCTATAGTCTTGCCATTGTCAAGGTCCGTAGGACCTGACATAGTGAATTCAGTGCTGCCTATAGTGCTATCAATATATCCATGTATGTAATGCTCGTACCCATACCAGTCGACCACCGGGTCAGACGTGGTCACGACACCCTGCGCTGTTACTGTCGGTAGTGCTTTTACTTCTGAGGCCGCACCCAAGAATATCAGCACTGGCAATACAAATAATACTCTTTGTTTGTTCATGATTTTGTCCTTTTGTTTTATTCCAAAATTGTTGATCTTACCCGCTTATCCGGGGAAGGACAGTCATGTCCTGTCTTGGATTCCGAAAGATAACCTTAAAGTGTCCTTCCTCTTCTCAGCCAGCCGGCAAAACTCACTCCAATACTAAAGAGCAAGAAAGCACTGGGTGCTGGTATTACACTTATCCAGGTGGCATCAGTCCTTATATTATCAGCTATCCAGAAATTGCCTGTGTCATGGGTAAGTACGTAGGCGATAGGGTCCGTACCGTCCCAATCTAAACGAAGCGTACCAGGACCGGAGGGATTGTTATCCCAGAACCGTAAATTTGACATATCATTGTCTGAATCAAGGAGAGTACCAGTAGAGTCATGCGCCTCCAAGTAAAGTGCGATGCCGCCAGAAGCATCATAAGCGCTGTATCCCATCTCGAGAAATGTAGCTCTTGATTGTTAAAACTGATCCTTCCGTCATAGCCAATAATACCAGTCCACGCACGTCGTTCTTCCTTATAAGAATCCTTGTGAATGAATTGTGGTATGACCCTCCTCCTTTGAGGCACCGTTTATTAAATACTATCATATTGAATTATATATATTGCATGTCAACGAAAAAATGAGTGAAAAGGAGGGAATTAGCAAAAATCCGTATATCAACTTAGAACTTTTAAGCTACTACAAAAGTGGCATAAGGTGCCTTGCTTACATACGTGTTTCATGTACTCGCGGCTAAGAGTCAAAATGTAGGCAAATATTATTTTGTATTGTTTGCTTAGCTTTACAATTTTCTATGGGTTCAAAACACAAGATACGCTTTGCGTTTCACGAAATACGAAATTATTCGTGGGGCAGGGTGATTGATACCATAGTTCCGCTGCCAGGCTGGCTTGATATATCCAATGTGCCGTTATTTAATTGGATCAGCCTCGCTGCGTACGCAAGACCCATTCCTCGCTTTCGACCGGCCGGCTTCGCCGAAAAAAATGGATGAATTGCTTTCCGCAAAGTTTCCTCATCCATTCCACAACCTTCGTCACTAATCTGCAATATTACCAGCTCGTCAACCTCGGTATCAGAGGTAATTGTGATTGGTCCTGTCTCGTCTGTATATGATTCAAGAGAATTGCTTATGATGTTTGCAATCGCTGATGCAATCTGGGCTGAATCTGCAAAGACATTTTCGACATCCTCGGAAAGACGAAGCCGGACGTCAATATTTTCCATATTTGCCTTTTGGCTGGCTAATTGTATGGCTTCATCGAGTATCTGTTTTACATTTGTCTGGGTTGGTTTTGGCTGGGGCGGCTGGGTAAAGCTCATCAGGTCCTCGATAATTGTGGAGGCTTCGTGGGTGTTTTCATAAATCTGTCTCAAGGATTGTTTCTTTTTTTTGCTGGTTTCGGCCTCAGCCAGCAACTGTGCTCTGCCGGATATAACCGAGAGTGGATTGTTGAGCTCGTGTGCTATGCCGGATACCATCTCAGCCAGGATGTCCAGGTTCGCAGAATGGCCAGGACCAGATGTATAGGATTTAGTCTCTGCTTGAGGCGCGGCGGATTTCGAGGGCTCAGGCAAAGTCCGCCTCGGCGGACCGATGATCTGGGCAAAACGCTCAGCAAGATGCTCTTGGGCCTGTCTCAATAAGGCCGAACCTAAGATAGCGCCAGCGATGGATGTTACAATCTTGAAATTTTCCTCAAACAGCTTTATATCAGCCGGCCAGTGGAGCTCAAAAACAATCGCTCCGACCGCTCTGCCGGCTGAAAGCAGCGGCACCAGTTTTGTTTGTCGCCTGTCAAAGTCAACGTCCAACTGCTCAAACAGCCAATCGGCATAATCGTTAGCGTCTAAAATCGCAAAGCTTTTTGCTATGGTTTCCGGTATCGCTGTTACATCCTCAGGCACATCCAAGCAGATAGTCTTACTTTGTCCGAGGCCCTGTACAACAACAGCTTCCAGAGATTGCCCCGCTCGTGGCGTGCCCGGGGCAGCCAGATACAAACAGACCATACCTGTTTGATAAAATCTTTGCCAGCGAGTAGCAAAGCTCTCTGCTATATCTATGGCTGTGGCAGACGAATTGACACTGAGCAAAAACTCTGTTGTAAAATCGAGATGGCTCGATGCAGTCTGCAATCGGATATTTTCGACAGATAAATCCATTTGCTTGCGGGCAAACCGGGCGGCAGCAGTATGGACAATGTCACAATACTGTGCCGGTGCATCCGGTGAATCCAGGCCCAGTAGATGAGATTTTTCTTTCACTGTTTCGGGCAGCTTTTTAATAATTTGTTGCAGTTGAGTAATGCTGATTCCCAGTATCTGAGCGGTTTTATCCATCGGCTCGGGCGAATCAAAGCTGCCGGACTGGCCGATGCCGGATTGCCGGGCTATCGAGTCGGCTGAGCGGACAACTTGAGCTATTCGTGCCTCAGGAAAATGCCAGGAAATTGTTGCAGTGTCACTATGGTGCAGCCAGATGGCAAGGACAATCTGATTCGGCAGATGCCACTTTTGGGCTAAGTGTTTGCCGAAAGTAGTATGGTCGGCGCCGAGGTGCTGTCGCTCGATAGTGCAGGAGCATTGCTTTGCCGAGCGTGCCTGTTCAAAAATGCGGGCAAAACTTTTCGGCATCGACTCTTCGAGCGCGAGTTTTCCGATGTCGTGCAGCAGAGCTGCACAGTAAGCTATGTCCGGGTCCACTTGCGGTAATGTTATTTCTGCAATGTCTCTGGCGCAGCAGGCCGCGGCAAGACTGTGAAGCAGAAGCTCTTTTCTTAGCGAGATTCTTTGCGCCTCAGAAAAGCCGGTTTCAGCAATCGGCAGGACTTTAATGGATAAAAGGGTATTACGAACCTCATCCGCCGGCAGCCTGTCAAGGACATAGCGAAGTGAAAACTTCTCAGAGGGCAGGCTGATCTGCCTCGGCGGACCGCTGAGCGAGAGTATCTTGGTTGCAAGAACGGGTTCTGATTCTATGATATCTGCTAAAGCTGCCGGGGAAAATTGACCTTCTGCGAGCTTGGGAAAGTATCGTATGGCAACACAAGGAAGGGTCGAGAGCGAATCAAGCCTACCAATCGCAAGCTCCACTTGCTGAGCAACAGATGAATCTGCGTTCTTTTGCTGCATATAATCGTCCTTGCCTTTTAGAATTGGCATGATACATTACTACAGCGCAACTTAGATTGTAAAAAATCCGCAATAAAGCCGTCCCCTCGGCCATGTTACCTTCGGCTACGCTAAGGACAGGCGGGGCAGGCTTGCCCGGCTGCGGCTCGGCACTTCGCCAAGACGAGAACCGGGTCGAAGGATTGCCGTGCTTCGGTCCGCCTCAGCGGAACGAGCGGGGCTAAATATTGGCTGTATTTAGCCCCCCAGTTTATCGTTAAGATGCCTTACGGCACTGGGGGTTTAAAAAAACTAAAAGTTTAAAAAGTAAAAGTTTTGACCAGCACTCGAAAAGGCGCGTGTGGTTTGAGCATATTATTTCATCTTTAATACATCGGTAACCTTACCAATAAGCTCATCAACATTGAACGGTTTTCTCATAAAACCTTCGGCTCCCGATTTTAGCAGTTGTTCGATTTCATCCTGCTTTACCACGCCGCTTACAATGATAATTCTGGTGTTCTCGAACGAGGAGTTTTTTCTAATGGTCTGGCATACAACATTGCCGTTGACATCGGGCAGCATGTAGTCGAGTAATATCAGGTCAGGTCGGAATTGCTGAGTAAATAATCCGGCTTCGTAACCGCTTGATGCGGTTTTAATCTCGAACCTTCCGTCCCGCGACAAAACCTCGGCTATAAGCTCGATTATTTCGGGGTCGTCATCAACTACAAGGACCTTCTTTTTGCCGGACTCAACCTGGTCCAATGGGATATGGTTCTCTTTCATAAATTTGATCAGATTTAGGCGTGGAATCCTGCGGAATTTTGAGCCCGGAACTCGGAATCCTTCCAGCCGACCAGAGTCGAAACAGCGAATTATTGTTTGTTGACTTACTCTACAAATTTCGGCAGCTTCGCCGGTCGTAAATAAATCCTTCATTATCCAACCCTTCCTTTTTAGCCAACTCCTTTTGATACAAGGCTGCCATATTGCCTTTTTGGCCTAATTTAGCTATAAGGTTTTTGCCTGTCAAGAATAAAAAAGCGAAATTTCCCATTTTAGCTATGAGATGCTATTTACTATCAGCCTTTGTGCAAATCAGAATGGAGTCAAACAGGGGAAATCAGACAGATGTGGCTATACAAAAAAAGATTGCGCAAAGTCTTAATAACACAAAAAAGGCGGAATGTCTGGAGATTCATTGCAATTGTTTGTGGCTATAAGTCGTAGCCGTCTGCAAGATTTGGGAAATAGTTGAAATTTGAGTGTATTTTTGGATACTTAGAAGCATAATCCGCCGAGGCGGATCCGATTCTTGAGGTAAGTTGCGAGTTGATTGAGTGAGAATCCCACAGTAAACATTGTATATTAGTGTTTCTGTCTATATGGGAGTGACATATAAAATGGATTTCAGAAACAAAATTATAGACTATTCTGTAAAACACTACAGATTAGTCACCATAATAATGGTGCTATTTACCCTGGCCCTGGGGGCACTAATACCAAAGATTTTGGTCGATACCGATCCTGAAAATATGCTCTCTGAAGATGAGCCCGTCAGAGTCTTTCATAACAGAACCAAGAAGGACTTTTCCTTGAGCGATATTGTCGTGCTTGGCGTCGTCAACAATGAAGATCCAAACGGCGTCTTTAACGTCTCTTCGCTAACCAAGATTTATCAATTGACCAAATACGCAAAGACCCGGCACAGTAAACATGACCCGAACGAGCGAGTTTTGGAAGTGGACATTTTAGCACCTTCACTCATTGACCACATCGGTCAGGGCGAACCCGGCGTAGTAAAATTCGAGTGGCTTATGCACAGGCCGCCTGAGACGGACGTCGAGGCTCTGAGAATTCGCGATAAGGCTATGTCTAATCCGCTATTGTACGGCACGGTTGTCTCCGAAGACGGCAAGGCGCTTTGTATCTATATTCCGCTGACGAGCAAGGACATTAGTCACGAGCTATACACCGATTTGTCTAAACAGATTGCTCTGCTCGAAGGTGACGAGCAGTACCATATTACAGGTCTGCCGGTTGCTGAAGATACATTCGGCTACGAGATGTTTGTTCAGATGGCGATATCGGCACCATTGGCAATGCTTACGATATTTATTTTGATGCTTATACTTTTCCGCAAGTTAGTGCTGATTATATCGCCGATGATAGT
>CAZVWH010000103.1:0-9705 GCA_964631175.1 uncultured Pirellulales bacterium
CGATTTCTTAAAATTTTTTAAATCACTATGAAGCTATAAACCGAACTCGTGCCTAATAGTGCTAAATGACAAGGTGGTGGTTTCATCAGGTCAGAAAGGGTGTGCATCTAAGCCGTTACGGTTATCCTCTTTGCGAATCGGTGTTTCTGTCCGTAAAAGTTCTGCTTAGACTGCACCTTGCTGTATCATGGCATCTGCGACTTTGATGAAACCTGCTATGTTAGCGCCGCTGACGTAGTTGACAAAGGAATCGTTTTCTCTGCCGTACCTGACGCAGTTCTCGTGGATGGAGTGCATAATGCGGCGGAGCTGGTCGTCCACTTCATCGCGGGAGCGTCGCATACAACCGGCATTCTGGTTCATTTCCAATCCGGAAACGGCTACACCTCCTGCGTTGGCCGCTTTGCCGGGGCCGTAGAGAATTCGCGCATTTAGAAATACCTCAACAGCTTCAGGCGCTGTGGGCATATTAGCACCCTCGCACACACAGTAGCAGCCGTTCTTTACTAACTGCTCTGCATTGTCTTGCTCGATCTCGTTCTGCGTGGCGCTCGGAAAGGCAAGGTCACATGGAATACCCCACGGACGCTTGCCCGGAAGATACTTACTACCCTCGAAATGATTTGCATATTCACTGATTCGACCGCGACGAACATTTTTAAGCTGTTTTACCCACTCGAGTTTTTCATCGTTTATACCGTCGGTGTCCATGATTGTGCCGCCTGAATCCGAAAGTGTGATCACTTTTGCCCCTAAGGCATTGAGCTTCTCCACCGTGTACTGAGCCACATTGCCGGAGCCGGACACCGTTGCGGTTTTTCCTTCCACGCTTTCGCCCCGTGCTGCCAGCATATCATTGGCAAAATAAACAGCACCGTATCCGGTAGCCTCCGGGCGCAATTTAGAGCCTCCCCAGCTCAGGCTTTTGCCAGTCATCGAGCCATGAAAACACTTGCTCAGCCTACGGTACTGCCCGAATAAGTAGCCAATCTCACGCTCACCAACGCCAATATCGCCTGCTGGAATGTCTATACCAGGGCCGATATAGTGGAATAGCTCGCACATAAAGGCCTGGCAGAAGCGCATAACCTCTCCGTCACTTCGACCTTTAGGATCGAAGTCCGCACCGCCTTTTGCACCGCCCAGAGGCAGTGTTGTCAAACTGTTCTTGAAGACCTGCTCGAAGGCCAGGAACTTCAACACGCCTAAGTTAACTGACGGGTGAAACCGCAGCCCACCCTTGTAAGGGCCTATCATGCCGTTCATTCTGATACGATATCCACGGTTAACCTGGACTTGCCCATTATCATCAATCCAAACGACACGGAACATTATAACGCTGTCAGG
This sequence comes from uncultured Pirellulales bacterium, assembly GCA_964631175.1. Lineage (GTDB taxonomy): Bacteria > Planctomycetota > Phycisphaerae > Sedimentisphaerales > Anaerobacaceae > CAZVWH01. The sequence continues at coordinate 1,348 of CAZVWH010000103.1, forward strand.
TACCACCAGCCGATCCAGCACCTTCGCCTCACGGTAAGCTGGACTGGCCTGTATAATCGGCATTACCGAATTGGCAACCTCGTGAACAGCCTGATGAAACTCGGTTTCTCCCGGCGATTGAGAAATAACACGTTGCATAAAGTCATTGACTAAAGGCTCAACAACAGACTTATCAACTATATGATTCGTTACTGTAACAGACATAATTTACCCTCGTCTTCTATGCCATACGTAGCAGTTGAGTAATTCCACGTGGACTCTGAAGAAAATCGGAAGATTCTCCCGCTACGCAGGCAGTGCTTAATGTTTCTTTTTGCATATTCGCTGTATGGAATCCAGATAGTGTTTGAGTAACCAGAGTTTTTCGAGAAACTCCGGCCATCCACAGGAAGGAATAAAACCGTCCTTTGCTTCTGGGACAATCAAACCTGCCGTAGTAACAAGTCGTTTGAATTCCGCCCATATATCCGCCCAGACCTTGTTTGCGTCCTGGGCGACCGCATCAGAAACCTTCAAGAGGTGCTCAAGCTCGGCTAAAGGTGTAAACGGCAGGACGGTAGGCTGCTTATTGGGTATCTCTGGGATAGATTTCTTTGCCCCTCGGGCTCTTGACCGATTTGTCTGCTTTAATTGCACAGCGTATCTCCTATTCTCTGTTAATGTGTGACTACATCTGATACGGCTCTATGACAAGGTGCATACACAATAAACTATCTTTATTCTATCTGATTTTTCTATTGTGTATGAACTCAATACTTTACCTACTTATAGCCCAGTAGGAATGTGATATAAATTACTCATATAATATCCATTATTAGCATATAGTTGCTTGCTCACTTGCTTAATCTATGTAACCAAATTCGTATGTTTTTTAAATGTAAAGACTTTTTATTGATGAACTTATATTTTCGACAAGTTAAATAAAAAAAACTTGACTTTTCACCAATAATCATAAATCATAACTTTAAAACATAAAAAACATTGTGATTTATATGTATTTAATGGGTATTATAAATGGCTGATAAACGTACTCGTTCGGAACTTTTGCGGGAAGTGGAAACTCTGCAAAAGCGGATTTTGAAGCTTGAGAAAGCCGATTCCTCGACAAAGCCTCAGTCGGGCCTCGAGCTGGCATTGCGGGAGCGCATTAAGGAACTTGACTGCCTTTACACAATTTCCACACTTCAGGAGAAACATTTTCACTCTTCGTACAGATTCCTGCAAAGCGTCGCTGACTGTCTGCCCCGAAGCTGGCAATTTCCGGAGTACGCCTGTGCACGTATTTTGTATGGGGATAGGGAGTATGTAACCGAAGGCTTCAGCGAGAGTAAATGGCGGATGGCTGCTGATATCTTCGCCGACGGCAAGCTGGCAGGTGTCGTAGAAGTGTTCTACCGCAAAGTAGTCGCGACAGATGCCGAGGGTCCGTTTCTGAAGGAGGAATACGCTCTAATCCGTGCGGTTGCCGAGCGGGTGGGCAGCGTCTTGATGCACATGAAGGCTGAGTCCGACCTTCGTGCCGCTCACAAGGCGATACAGAGGGAGCACCAGGCTCTGCAGGAGGCCAATATGGCACTGCGAGCGGTTCTTTCTCGGCTTGAGGATGAGAAACAAGAAATCAGAGCCTCTATTCTTGCCAATATCCAGAAGATTATCATGCCTATCGTGTTTGAGCTGGAGCTCGAGGTTACCGGTCGGCAGCGTTCCTATGTAACTTTGCTGCGGCAGAGTCTACAAGAAATCGCCTCTCCATTTCTTACGCAGTTATCCAGAGACCACATGCAACTATCGCCTGTTGAGATCGCAATCAGTACGATGATTCGCAACGGACTATCTACCAAGGAAATCGCCCAGTTGCGTTGTATTTCCCCGGCAACCGTCAGACGGCATCGTGAAAATATCCGCCGCAAGCTGGACCTGAGAAATCGCAAGGTGAACTTAGCTACTTATTTGCAGTCCTCATTTTCGCAGGAATCCATCTCAAGCCGCGAGAGCCCACATGCAGACAGAAATGAGTGACACTACTGACAAATAACCCAAAACAGCATGTTTGCTTTGCAGATTTTACCTATGGGAGCATTTGCGTTGTTGGAATGATCGATAAGGCAAAAAATCTTCATATAAAAATTCTTGACATGCTCGGCGCGTTGCATTAGTCTCTCTGGCCTGTTAGTTTATGTATTGTAAATAATTAAATCTTAAGTTTTTGGAGGTTTCGTGGCAAAGCAGCTCGCTCGTGAACTGGTTAATGCAGGGGTGCATTTTGGACATGGCGTCAGCCGATGGAATCCCAAAATGGCCCCGTTTATTTTCGCAAGACGCGGTAACATTCATATTATTGATGTGAAAAAAACCTTAAAAGGCCTGTTAATAGCTAAGAAGTTATTAGCTGAGATTGTTTCTACAGGTAATGATGTTATCTTTGTAGGCACTAAACGCCAGGCACAAAAGGCGGTTGAAACTGTCGCAAAAAAATGTGGCATGCACTATATCAGTGAGCGCTGGCTGGGCGGAATGCTAACCAACTTCAGAACTATACGGTCACGTTTGCAGAGACTGGAGCAGTTAGAAGCTATGCAACAAGATGGAACGCTCGAAGGTGAAAGTAAAAAACTGGCCTCCAGGCTCAAACGTGAGATGCGAAAGATCAAAATCAATCTCGATGGCGTTCGACAGATGACGCGTTTGCCGGGTGCTGTTGTGGTTATCGATGCCAAGAAGGAGCACCTTGCTTTGCGCGAGGCCAAAAAGCTGGGAATCCCAACAGTCGGTATTCTCGATACCGATTCCGATCCCGATACCGTAGATGTGGCTATTGCTGCCAATGATGATTCCATCAGGGCGATTGAATTAATACTCAACGAATTAGCAGATGCGGTAGCGATTGGTAAGACGATGGTTTCAACTCGCACCGATGCGACGGCCCGTCCGAAACGGGCCCACTCGAAGAGGCCGGCTCTGGCCCGAGCTGACGAGGGTGAGTCAGAAGCCGTGGCTGCTGTCGAGCCGAGCCAGACAGAAACCGTGGAATCGTCTTCGTTGGAGGATGATCCACAGCAGCAGAAAAACAATTGATGGTATTTATCCCCGCAATCCTTCGACAGGCTCAAGGACAGGTTTATTGCGGGGTTCTCTCTGACCGTCGCCGCACCGGCGACGGCTAAACGATGGCCAGGCGGTTTTCCGACATAAAATTTAAATAGACCAAAGATAGGGTAATAAGGATTTTATTATGGCAGAAATTCCAGCATCATTGGTTGTTAAGCTCCGTAAGATTACCGGCCAGGGCATAATGGACTGCAAAATGGCCCTTCAGGAAGCCAACGGCGACATCGACCAAGCTATAGCGATACTTCGGAAAAAGGGCCTCGCTGTTCTTTCCAAACGAGCCGATAGGGAAACCTTTGAAGGAACAGTCATAACCTGGGAAAGTGAAGATCTAAGAATGGGAGGTTTATCTGTTCTTCGTTGCGAGACTGACTTTGTGGTGAAGAGCGATGATTTTATAGATATGGTTAATGCCATACAAAAAAGTTTACAAATGTCAGAGAATGATGTTGCGAATCCACTCGAAATTATTGTTGATGGTAAGAAACTCGATGATAGGCGTACTGAATTGGCAAGCAAAACCGGTGAGAAAATAAACTTAGTTAGAGAAGAGTATGAGAGATATTATGTACCCAGAGGACAGCCTGGACTAATACGGACATATTTACACTTCAATGGAAAAGTTGGTTCCATGGTTGAAATTTGGACAAATAATGACGAAATAGCCACCTCAGATGCACTCAAGCAAACTGCTTATGACATAGCAATGCACATCGCTGCAACTAAGCCGTTAGCTTTGAATAAAGATGGCATTAATCCCGAAACAATCGAGCAGGAAAAAGCCGTCTTCCGCGAGCAGATCAAGGACAAGCCCGCAAATATAGTTGAGAAGATAGTGGAAGGTAAAATGAAGAAATTTTACACTGAGAACTGTCTGTTGGATCAATTGTTTGTTAAGGACGACAGTAAAACGGTCGCTACTGTTCTTGCTGAGGCTGCCGAGCAGGCAGGTGGCCAAGCAAAGATAAAAAGATTTGTACGATTCGATGTCGGATAAATCCGCCTTTGGCGGATAAATGTTTAGCCCCCAGATCCTTCGACCCGGCTCTGGACGGGTTTATCTGGGTGTTTTCTGCGATTGTACCGTCGGTTTAATAATATCAAGTACCAGATGCAAGTTAAATGGCAGAGAGTAAATACAAACGTGTTGTGCTTAAACTTTCAGGCGAAAGTTTCTGCAAGCCAAGGGGGTTTGGAATTGATAGTTCCGAGTTAGAGTCAATCGCCAAGAGGATAGCGGAGGTATGTAAGCTCGGTCCGCAGATGGTGGTCGTAGTCGGAGCCGGCAATTTCATTCGCGGAGACACCTTTTCCAAGTCCACCGGCATACCCAGAAACACATCTGACTATATGGGTATGTTAGCCACTATTATCAATGCCTGTGCACTGCAGGAAACGTTGGAGAAGATCGGCCAGCCGACGAGGGTTCTCAGCGCAATCGAGGTCGCAGCGATGTGCGAGCCTTTTATTCACAGACGTGCTCTTCACCACTTAGAACGGCAAAGAGTTATCATATTGGCCGGTGGAACGGGAAATCCTTACTTTACAACTGATACCTGCGCGGCTCTAAGGGCCGCAGAACTCGAAGCAGAGCTGCTGATTAAGGCAACAAAGGTTGATGGGGTCTTCAGTGACGACCCCATAGAAAATCCTAAAGCAAAGATGTTTGAAAAACTATCGTATGATGACGTGATAAGAGATGACCTTAAAGTGATAGACCGCTCGGCAGTAGGTCTTTGTAAAGACAATCATATCCCTATCATCGTTTTGAATATATTCGAAGAAGGCAATATAAGCAAAGCTCTTTGTGGTCAGAAGGTTGGAACATTAATTTGCTAAAAAAACTCAGTCAGGAATAAATAATGCCGGTCAAAGAGACAATCTCAGAGAGCGAATCGAAGATGAAAAAGGCTGTTGAAGTTCTGCACGACCAGTTAAGAGCCGTTCGGACCGGAAGGGCTTCCACAGGCCTGGTGGAAAACATCAAGGTCGATTATTATGGTTCTGCGACACCATTGAAGCAAATATCAACTCTGGTAACGCCTCAGGCCGATATGATTGTGATTAAGCCATTCGATCCTGCTTCGCTCAAAGAGATAGAAAAGGCAATCAAAAACAGCGACTTGAGCATTGCACCGATTGTGGATGGCAGATTCATAAGGCTGAGCCTTCCACCACTTAGCGAAGAAAGAAGAAAACAGCTTGTTACCCAGGCCAAGCAGACCGGTGAGCAGACAAAGGTCGGTATTCGCAATATACGAAGAGATACAATCAAGCATCTGGAAAAGCAGCAGAAAGATAAAATCATCACCGAAGATAACCTTGAAAATGGCAAAAAGCAAATCGACGATGTCACCAAGAAATTCTCCGATAAGGTTGACAAGATGGTCAAGCACAAATCAGACGAGATAATGCTTGAATGATTGGTTCCAATGTTTAGCGGTCGCCGGCACGGCGACGGTTATAAAATTCTTTCGGGGGATAAAAAATGCGAGATGAGAAAAGTACCAAAACCAAACCGCCGAAGAGAACCACCATGAGATTCATTAAATGGGGGCTGGCAATCGTAGTTGTTCTGATTGCCTTGGCGTTTTTGCTTTTGCCTGCGGTTGTGTCTTCCCAAACAGGGCAACGGATTATATTATCCAAAGTCAACAAGTCTATAAACGGCCGAGCGGATTTTGCAGACCTATCGATGGGCTGGTCAAAAGGCATCAAGATTCAGAATTTTAGTTTTAACGATAATGCCGGCTGGGCATCGGTACAAGTAAATAAAATTGCTACAAAGCCGCATTACGGCTCTCTTCTGATGGGCAATCTATCCTTCGGCCAAACAACGATTGACGAGCCTAAGGTAAGCTTAAATCTCAAAAAAAAGGCTGCAATTGAGCCCATTGGTGAATCGCAGCCGGTTCCTGTAAAAGCAATGCCTATACCTCTGGTCATGGATTTGGTCGTTAATGATGGCAGTTTGAAGGTGACAGACTCAAAAGCAAAAACTGTCGAGCTATCACAGATAAATTCCACAATGAGTATTCAGCCTCCAGGAAAGCAGACAAGTTTCAACGTCGATATGGCCGTGCAAGATAAAGGCTCGAAGATTAGTGCCGCCGGCCATGTCACGCCAGTTAAAAAAACAGGCTGGTCACTTAAAGGTACCACCGGCGACTTTAATGTTGAGGTCAACAAGCTGGACCTGGCGTCTTTAGGCCCGATTTTAGAGTTAGCAAAAGTTGAGCTTCGGACTCAAGGCGTTGTTTCTGCCAACCTGACCAGTGATATCAAGGACGGCCGTTTTGAAAACCTGACCGCCAATGTAAAAGCAGAGGGTCTTGATGTAACCGGACCGCTTCTAAAAGGCGACAGATTGCAAAGTAACGTCCTGGACGTTGATATAAAGCTGAGCCAAAAAGAGCAAACCATAAATATCGACCGATTGCAGGTCCGTAGTGACTGGGCACAAGCCGACGCCAGTGGGACGGTCCCGATTACCTTTAAGTCTTTCACCGATTTTCTGCAACCTGATTCACGTCTCAGCTTAAAAGGCAATTTCGGCTGTGACTTAGCTGCCGTTTTATCACAAATGCCCCGAACAATCGGCCTTAAGGAAGGAATGAAAGTTACCTCAGGCAAACTCTCCGGCAGCGTCAACACAACTGCTCTGGCCGGTAAAGCTACAATCATCGGCCAGGCAAACTTAACCGGTTTAGCCGGCTCAATTGAGGGCAAAGAGCTTGCAATTTCCGAGCCTGTCACCGCAGCACTGGAAGTAACAGGTGAAAAAGACCGTATAAGTTTTGATAAGGTGAATGTCTCCGCGGCGTTTGCAAAGATAAATGCGTCCGGCAGCCTCGAGCAGATTAATATAGACGGCCAGGTCGATTTGGCAAAGCTTCAAGCAGAATTAGGACAATTCGTGAACATAGGCCCATACCGGATGGCCGGCAATCTCGAAGGCAGCGGGCAGGTCTCTATCAAGGATGAAAGAATTGCCGCGGCCGGCTCATCGGTGGTTAAAGAGCTTCGCTTAAGCTCCAAAGAGGGTGTCACCGCATCTGAGCCGATGGCTGAGATAACCTTTACGGCTGGTTATGATAGAAAAGCCGGCGTTGTCACCATCAGCTCTGCGAAGGCAAATGCAAGTCTCGGCCAAGTGAGTGTAAAAGATGCGATTCTACCGTTGGGTAAACCCGTTCGACAAGCTCAGGGCAGGGAGGCTGTGAAACCTATAAAGTTAGTGGCCTCGGCGCAAAAGGTTGACCTTCAAAAGCTTCAGCCGTTTATGGTATTGTTTGCCTCCTTCCCGCAGGAAATGAAATTGGCCGGTGAAGCCTCCTCACAGTTTTCCATCACTTCCGATAAGGACGTTTACCGAATCTTCACCGATTCGACAAAGATTACGAATTTTAAGCTTATATCACCTAAAAAAGAGCCTTTCCAGCAAACGGAGGTTCTGCTTATTTTAGATGCTGAGGTCAACTACGAACAGAAAGCGATTAACGTCAAAAAACTTGAGCTGGAAAGTCCTCAAATAAAGATAAAAAAAGGCCAATTGAATAAGGCCGACAAAGACGGCAAAACCAAATTACAGGGTCAGGCCAATCTCGAATACGACTGGTCGGCTGTAAGCTCTTTTGCATCGGCTTTTCTGCCGCAGGGTCTGAATATGGTCGGGAAAAGACAGGACACCATAAATTTTTTTAGCGAGTATCCGACCGGCCAGCCGGACCAGCTCATGGCTAATCTGAACTCTAAGGCCAAGATCGGTTTTGACAAGGCTCAGTACATGGGCCTTTATTTCGGCCCAACGGAAGTAGACATTCAATTCCGCAACGGCCTGTTGGAGATTGCACCATTTTCTACGGCCGTCAACAACGGCCGTTTGAGTTTTGCAGGGCGGGCGGATTTTAAGGAAAAGCCGACATTATTGAAGACACCCAGCCCAATTGAAATGGCAAAGAACATTCAAATCAACAAGGAAACTACAGACAAGCTGTTGATGTATGTAAATCCCATCTTCGCCAACGCTGTTGACGTCAGCGGCTTGGCAAATTTTAGCTGCCAGAAGCTTGCAATACCGCTAGCCAAAGGTGCCAAAAATGATATCGAAGTGATTGGCACCATCTCAGCCAACAAACTGCAATTGCAGGCTTCGGATTTGCTCGGCCAAATTCTGTCGATAGCAGGCGGAACCGCCCGCGAGCAGATAACCATACATCCAACAAATTTTGCTCTGCAGAAGGGCTTTCT
>CAZVWH010000104.1:0-9391 GCA_964631175.1 uncultured Pirellulales bacterium
GCCCAACTTGTAGAGTATCCGCCATTGACAAACTTTTCAACTGCTTTGCACTTACGCATTAGAATCGGATCATCGCGTTGTTTGTTTCTCATCCAAAATACGAAACACTCAGCGGTGTCTTCAAGGTGGCTAACAGTAGCATGAAAATTAACTTTACCTTTAACCGGCATCCTATCAATGAACGGTACGCTTAATATGATAGCTGATGATGCCAATCCGCCGTAGTTTTTATATGTAGAACCATCCGAATGGAAGTCATAGTAAAAACGCTCCCATTCTTCGATTCTGTTCTTGCCCGTTCGGAGCTCAAAACTGTGAAATGATTCTTCCAACAACGTATCTTTGTTACCTAAAGCTAAAAGATGAACCGGACAATTCGGCTCATCTACATGAACATAGCCTTTGAAGATGATACTCAAGAGCGATAATGGCTCTATCTTAATCTCGCCAATATTGTCCTGAAAGTATTGTGGACACTGAGCTAACTCTTTATGAACCATTTCGTGAGATATGCAACCCGATAAAAGCAAAAGTGGCGCCAGCCATCCCAGCGGTAGTGCCGTAAAGCATCTTGACGATAATGGAAGCGAGCGCTTCATAGCTTAGCCCTATAAATTTACTCAGTAATGGCATTTAGATCAGGCAATGAATGGTTTCTTCTAAAACATAGCTATCGAGTCTTAAACGCCATCCTGAGATATCGTCAAATTTTGTGGATGAGTTTATTTTCAAGCGAAGATTTCCCTGATGTCATATACAGCTTTCGGTTAGATCTCCACCCGCCTTAAGAAGTTTATTGGGGAAAATATCAAAAGACTTAGAAATATTTGAAAGGAGATTGCTATGGCTCGTATAAATCAAGATGAGACAAAGTGTTTTTGGCGCGGGCTGGTTTTACACTTTATGATCGCACTATGCGTAGTGTTTCAAGTATTCGATGCGACCAGCTTAGCGAAGGACGAGGAAACCGTACAGCACTATAAAATGATTTCAACTGTAGAGTACGTTGGCCAAGGTCAATTCAGGAACCAGGTCGTAACCATATTTACGGTGACAAAAGAGCCTTTGCCAGATGACAAAGTAAGATACTCATTCGCTACGCATGACCCTAATTTGGGTCCCAGCCAAGAATCTTTGATGGCGTTTTCATTTGTTATCGATAGAAGCACTCGAAATATGTCAGGAACTGATAAAGACCTGGCTTTTTGGACCCAAGTCCACAATGAATCTGTTAAGTCACTTGATAAAGTGACAAAGGACTATGTCGGCAAGACGTGGAAACAATCTATCGATCTGTCGTCCCTTGGTGGTTCGCCTTTTGATGAACTGAGATTTACCTTGACAGCGATTCAACTAAAGACAAAAGCGTTTGGTGAAATGATAGCTGTCAGAGCTATGTCGGAGCCGTTTTTTGTTAAGATTACCAAAGGACCTTTCAGATCAAGGATTAACACCTTGTATCTTTTCGGTCCGGACGTTGAAGATATTTACCTGAGCATATCTGTTTTCGAAGCAGCAACAGATGTTAACGATTTCAAGGAATCGTTGCGTCATGAGGTCGCTACATGCAAGACCGATGTTACGGGAGTGCCGGTGGATTTAAGCGACGTCGGTGAGAATTTTGAAAAGCTTTTAGCGAAAGTTGGGCTCAGAAGCGGTAGTCTTGAGATCGTTAAGGAGTCGCCTTTACCTCAATGGGCCTCTTCCAGAGGTTTACGTGCGGCTCAGGTGGCCAATATATGCTCGGCGGTAGCTTGTGAAGGCGCGTTAAATCCGGTTGCTACAATTTCGATGCCCGCCGTCAAAGTTCTTCAATCTCAGAGAGTTACTGCTGGAGGAGCAGGAGCTTCTATTTTCGCGATAATAACGAGGGGTTTTGGCTGGAACCTGCCAACGGCTGCAATCATCAGCACGGCAACTGCGGTTCCAATTGCTATAACTGGTGGTGGCGGCGGCGGTGTCCATGATGCCTCTCCATAGGGTTGTTGACAGTAAATTTCTCGATTTCTCAGGGTTTACGACAAAATTAGCGTGGAATAAACATTTGAAGTATATGAATAATTAGCGATGGAGTTGAAGATGTATCTTGCGAAGAAAGTTTATATTTTTATACGAAATTGGAGTGTTGTTTCGGTATATATCCTTGCAGCCGTATCCTGTTTTTCGTCCTTGACGGGTTGTAGTCCGAAATTGTCCTCCCCCGAGCAGGTGAAAAGATTTGGGCAAGTTGGGCCACTCGCAACAGGAGGAGACATTGTAGGTCTGGGCGGGACGCGCTACATTGGTCCCTACAGGGTGGTGCCAGGCGATATATTGGAATTTCAGATGCCTGCTGTCTTACGAGTTATTTCGTCCGATTTACCCGAGTGGCTTCGGCCGTTCTATGGCCGTCAGGATGTTGAGCCGTATCTGGTTCGGGTAAGCCAGACCGGAGCTGTTACTCTGCCTATCATCGGCGAGATACCCGTTGCAGGCAAAACACTTGCCCAGATAGAAGCATCAGTTATTGATGCCTATTATCCTAAGTATGTTGTCAATCCTCCGATGGTAGTATGTGAAGTAAAGAAGTACCAAAGGGAAAGCGAAAGAGTCTTCGCTGTCTTGGGCCTTGTTAACCGTCCCGATGTTTTTCCTTATCCACCGGATGTCCAATATAACTTAATGGAGGCGTTAGCGTATGCTGGTGGGCTTAATATGACTGCGGATCCTCGCTACTTAAAGGTCTATCGGCAGGATGCAAGCGGCGAGATTGTAGTGGCCACTTTCGGAGTTGATAGCAAATCCTTTTCCGATGCATATGGCGTCACGGTAAAACCCGGGGACGTAATATACGTCGATCATACGTTGCGAACGCGCGTTAATCAATTCTTGTCTGACATATTTCAAGTTAGAGTTGGTGCTTATGCTGACGTGCGTGATTGATGATTAGATTTTATGTTAGGGAGGCTGTATGGATAATAACGATGCAATTAAAAGAAGAAGCGTAAACGAAATAGTTTCCCCCGTTGACAACCACTTACAAGAAACTTTCTTAAACATACTACTGTGTCATCGGTGGATCATTCTGGTTACCACCTTATTGTCTTTGATAGCTGCATTTCTTTACCTTCGAAGGGCTACGCCAATCTACACAAGCACATCAAGATTGTACGTTGAACAAAGAGGTCCTAAAATCATAAACGAGTACGAAGGGATTATGACCCAGTCCAAAAACTATCTTTACACACAGGCTGAGCTGATTAAATCTACTCCCATCATTGGTGATGCGGTTGATAATCCTGGATTAGGACGCTTCAGAACGTTTGCTAACGTGGACAACTTGACTGCTTCTGTTAGAAAGAATTTGAATGTTTCTGTCGGCAAGAAAGATGATATCATCGCAGTATCATTCGATTCGCCATACCCTATGGAAGCCGCTGAGATTGTCAACGCTGTAGTGGGTTCGTATGTCAGTTACCAATCAATCCGCAAACGTGGCACTGTTTCGGAAGTGCTGGGAATTCTTCAGAAAGAAAAGCTTAAACGCGATAAGGAATTGTCTAACAAACACGCGGAGATGCTGGAATTTACCAGGGTAAATGGAGTGGTTTCGTTTGACGATAAAGGCGGGAATATCGTTTTTGATAGGCTGGCCAAGTTATCCAGTGCGCTGACCGAAGCAGAATTGGCTACGCTGAATGCAAAAGCCGATTTCGATGCAATCAAGAGTATGGCAGATGAACCTGCTAAGATCAGGCAATTTGCTGCGGCCTCAGCCAGTGCAGGTGTTCGTGTATTTGTCAGCGACAGGGAAACTCAACTACAGTCCGAACTGAGACAGGCGGAAATAGAATTAAAAGATACAAGATACCATTGTACTGAAGATCATCCATCTATCCAGGCGATCCATATCAAGATTGACCGTATCAAGCAAGAGCTTGAGAGCCAAGCGAAGGAATTTGCTGATGCCTATATTGAAGTGATGCGACTAAGGTGGATAACGGCTAAGGAAAGAAAGGATGAATTACAGGCGTCTCTTAACGATCAATACCTGGCAGCACGAAATTTAGGTGTTAAGGCCGCCGAATATTCCGTGCTACAATCGGAGTTAAATCGGTCTGAAAGAATTTGTGATATTCTCGACAACCGGATAAAGGAACTCAACATCACAGAAGATGTGGGGGCACTTAATATCAACATACTGGAAGCGGCACACCCTGCAAACAGTCCCTCAAAGCCCAAGAAAGCCAGAATTATGGCAATAGCCCTGGTTTTTGGCCTCGTGCTTGGCGGTGGTCTTGCTGTACTTCGCGATATGACGAGGGACCATCCGCTTCGGTCCGCTGACGAGATATCGGTTGTCCTCGGCATTCCCGTTCTTGGCGCCATACCAACGATGTCAGATGGGATGGCTATCGCGCTGTCTGGCCATAAGGTATGGGGCTTTCTCAAACTTATCGCTGCCAGAACTCATCGAAGAACAGGAGCAACCACATCTATGGTCCCAGCCAAACGCAAATCTCTACATACCCAATATGATGGCAAGGCCAAAACAGAAAACGAGAGCCCTTTGGGACGTACCCAAAGGGCGCGCTCCGAATTGGAACCTACTAGATGGATTCGGCGCATGAATAAGAAAGCCAATGAGTCTGTATGTACCACATCATCTCGCGGCTGGGCTAGGAGTAAAGCAAAGACTACTGCGGTTGGCTCACGGATTGCGGGAAAAGATAAGATTACATCAAAGAAGCCGGACGTTATAAAGCATGGACAGAAAGCGCACCTCGAACCTACTTCCATCGTTGCTGAAGCCTTCCGAACAATACGTACGACTCTGTTTTTCAGTGTTCCCAAGGAAGAGGCCAAGACCATTCTTATTACATCTCCAGCTCCAGGTGACGGCAAAAGCACAGTCGTGAGTAACTTGGCTATTACAATGGCACAGGCCGGACAGAAAACGCTTGTCATTGACGCTGACTTCCGAAACCCAATGCAACATAATATTTTCGAAATAGACAGCGAGGGAAAGAAGCTGTCCAATATAGTTGCTGCAGCCATAAGTCTGGAAGAAGCGATACAACCTGGACCGGTCAAGGGTCTCGATATCATCCGCTGTAGCGCTGATATTACCAATCCTGCGGAATTATTAAACAGCGATTCATTTGTCAAAGTGTTAAAGGAATTTTCCGAACGATATGATCGTATAATCATAGATTCTCCGCCAGTTGGACCGCTTGCTGACAGCCAAATACTATCGGCTCTCTGCGATGTAACGCTTTTGGTTCTAAGAGCAGAAATATCCACTCGCAGGCGCAGCCAGCAAGCCCGTGACAGCCTGCTAAGTGTTGGTGGTCACGTGCTCGGTGCAATAGTAAATGATGTCCGACGAAGGCACGGCCATTATGGCTATTACTCCGATTACGGATACTACCATCACCACGGCTACCATAGCGACAGAGGAAAGCAAAAGGTGTCGGAAGGATAATGAGGATTGCTATTAGAAAAGTCTTTGGAACTTTGTTTTTCGGTAGCTCGGCGTAACTAATTGAGAAGCAGTTACTCTGTAAGCACAAGCAAGTGAATTTTCGCAGAATGGCCAGGCCCAGATGAAGGAGTACCGAACAACTCTTGACAACAAGGGGATTGCTTTAAGCAGGTTCGATAAGGTAATCGAATGGCTGCTGATATCACTTTTGGCGTTTATGCCTCTTGCGCTTGGCGCCAGGAGTGCCTGGAGCGAAGAGGTTGTCATCGCCTTATCAGGCGCTATCGTCATCTGCTTTCTGCTCAAAAATGTATTCTACAGCAGCCATAGCATAATCTGGACTTGGGCCTACGTGCCGGTCGGACTATTTCTTCTTATCGCTACACTCCAGCTTGTTCCATTACCTGCTCAGCTTGCAAGCATTGTATCTCCAAATACTATGGCTCTAAGAAAGGAACTCTTAGGCGATTTGCCCAACGCTGATGCACTGCTGAAATCAATGCCCCTTAGCTTTTATCCGAACGCCACAAAACACGACCTGAGACTGGTACTATCGGTTGCAGCGGTTTTTGTGGTTGTTGTCAATGTCTTTCGTCATCCGAACCAGATAAAACGCCTCCTTATGGCTATAGCATTAATCGGCGGTATCATCGCCGCTGTTGCTTTGGCGCAGGACCTCTTTGGAAACGGTAAAATCTACTGGTTCATATCTTCTCCGCATTCCCATACCCTCTCAGGTCCCTTCATCAATCACAACCACTACGGGCAATTCATGAACCTATCAATTGGCGCTGCTCTTGCGTGGCTCTGCGTGGAACTGCACAACCGTTTTACTGCCAAGAAGGTTACACCGTCTGTTGTCTATGAATATTTGGCTTCAGATTCTGCAAAACCATTATGGTTGCTTGTGGCAGTAATGGCACTTGGCACGGCAACAGTTTTTCTTTCCTTGACCAGAGGTGGAATGCTCAGTGCGCTTATCGCCTCAGCCTTTGTCACACTGCTGCTTTCATCCAGAGCCTCTCTCAAGGGCCGTGGTTGGATAATGGCTGTCGTGGCACTTGGTGCATTTGTCTGTGTGCTCTATATAGGCTTCGATGCGGTCTATAACCGGTTAGCAACCCTTCGTGATTTCCAGGGATACGAAAATCGCTGGCAGATTCTTAAGGACCTTACAGCTTCCTACAAGCAGTTTCCTATTTGGGGAACAGGCCTGGGCACACATAGGGTAGTCTATCCTATGTTTAAACATATAGACAGCGCTGCTCTATATACTCACGCTGAAAACGAATACGCACAGGTGATGGAGGAAACCGGTCTGGTCGGCCTGATTACGCTAATAATCTTTGGCGCAATCATCTGGTCAAGCTTTGCAAAAAATATCCGTAGTGCTAAGCTTCCGATTTGCTCGGCGGTATATGGACTGGGCTTTGGCCTTTTGACAATACTTATTCACAGCCTCAGTGACTATGGTCAGCACGTTCTGGCAAATGCATTCTTATCTGTTATATTCTGTGCTCTGCTGTTGTTATTGGCTCAACAAAGGAAGAACCAACACCGCAATATACAAATAGCTCCATCGAGTCGAGGCTTTAGGGGATTATATACCGTCGTTTCTCTCGGAGTATGTGGAATTTGGGTGTGGGCCCTCATCAGCGCAAACAATACACGTATAGCCGAAGCCTGTTGGGCAAAAACTCTTGATATAGAAAAACATATTATGGAAAACGACTGGAAAGGAACAAACGCCGAGTATGCAGATCTTATCTCCAACGCTGAAGCAGCATTAGAACACCAGCCGAATAATGTGAAGTACCAATACTGGTGCAACGTCTACCGTTGGCGTTCAATAAGCCAGGTAAGAGATCCCGACACCGGAGTGGCTATAATCTCTGAGGATTCAATGCCAACTGTTTATGATATCGTTGCCGAGTTTCATAAAGTATGCACACTTTGCCCGACATACGGACCGCCGTATAGCGCTGTCGGACAAATCGAAAAATTCATCCTTAACGACAATGCTGGCATAGAGAAGATTAGAAAAGGCTTTCGTCTCGCGCCCTCCGATCCAATAACCTGTTTTGTCGCAGGCCGCCTCGATGTTTTGGAAGGTAAAACACAAGACTGTATTGCCAAGTTTGAAAAGGCTGTGCAGCTTGATGGCAGTCTGTTTAAGGATGTTATAGAAATATATATTAACCAGCTTAGTAGGCCTCATTTGGCTATCTCTGCTGCCGGGGACAATTATAAACGCCTAACCTATGTGGCTAATGTTCTCGATGATATGCTATATCACGACCTTGCAGACCAGACCCGAGAGAAAATAAGGGCTTTGCTTGAAGCGAGATGTACTGAGCCTGGTACTCCAGGCTGGGTTTTCGCACGTTTGGGCAATATCTATAGCAAACAGGGTAACAATGAGACAGCAGCAGAATGTTATCGTCAGGCTTTAGCCCGTGAGTATGGCCAAGTTTACTGGAGATTAGAATTGGCAAAGCTCCTCGTTAAAACAGACAAAATACCTGAGGCGCTGTACGAGGCAAAGATGTGCCTGCAGTTGCGTCCGCAGTTCAAAGCGGCTAAGAGGTTTGTGGCAGACCTTTCAGTCCACCCTACTGTCTTAGCCGAAGAAACTAAATCGCCCTGATGCTTTCTGGAAACGGATTAAGCCTTCAAGAGAAGGCTGAGTAAATTGGATGCAGGTTGTGAAAAATGCCAGGTTAGTATAATGATGATGACGGAATCTGCCCACAAAACCGGCAATTCAAAACTAACATCTGATAGCCAAGCAATGAAGACTTAGTCACCTGTATATATCGGCGCTTCCATACTGGGGGTCATAAATACACCGATTGTGATTCTTTTCGCCAGACAACTTAATATCGTCAATAATCCTTATGTCAGCAAAGTCAATTCCAAATCTGTTCCAACTTATCAGTCACTTGTTATTCACCTGTAAACCACATTTTGACGCAAAAAGGTAGCTGTAACTACCCCAAGAAACATGACTTATGCTGCGACGCCCGAATTCCCAAGCTGGACGTCGTGGGTTCGAATCCCATCGCCCGCTTTTTTCGTATGTTTATTGTTTGTAAAGATTTGTGACGAATCCGATCCCACCTTTTTCCCTTGACGCCAGATAGCTGCACCACAATATATTGTGGTGTGGTTCAGTAGTGGGTCAGTCAGATTATATCTCATGCTCGTGTCACCGCCTCCACGGCCTTGCGGGCATCTTCAATAAATCTCGGATGAACCCTCAGGTAGTACTGGCGCGTGGTGCGAATATCACTGTGACCTGCTAGCTCCTGAACAATGTGCATAGGTAATACTGCCGCCATATTCGTGCAGTAACTTTTCCGCAGGTCCCGCAAACTACATTGCGGTAGACCTACCTTGACACGAATAGCTTGGAAATCACGCCAGACGTTCTGCTTTTTCATCCTATAACCTCGGGCGGGGTCCTTTGTATTCACAAATACATATACCTGACCTTCCTTAGCCACACTATGTAGGTCGGTTAGCATAGTCAGAACTCCCCTGGATAAGGGGGCAGCACCCGCATGTCTTTATTCTTGGGTGTCCACCCTGCTTTGCCAACCCCAGGCCGTTTGCGAACAACTCTGAGCCTTTCCTTCTCGAAATCGATATCCAACCAGGTTAAATTCAGGATTTCGCCCCGACTCAGCCCGCAACAATACGCTAAGACAATGATTCCTCGCCATTGAAGTGAACGGCACGCCTGAATTAATTGGCGGTACTGCGTTGGATTAACATATTGCCACTCTGCTTGTCCAACTTTCTCCTCTCGAATGCCCAGAAAAGGATTTCTGCAAATCAAGTCGCAGTCCACTGCCTCGCGGAAAATCCGGCTCATATCTTGTGAAGCGTAACTCGTATCTCACTTCACGAAATATACCTTACGAT
>CAZVWH010000105.1:0-9286 GCA_964631175.1 uncultured Pirellulales bacterium
AAGAGTTCAGAATGTCATTTCGAGCGAGCCGAAGGCGAGTCGAGAAATCTGTTTTTGAGCAGATTTCTCCACTTCGCGTCCCTTGGGGACGCTTCGGTCGAAACGACGGTGAGGCTTTTCAACAAAGCATGGTTACTGGTAACTGGTAATTATATAACCAATTAACCAATTAATTATTTAACCAGCCCTTCGGCTTCGCTCAGGGCAGGATTATGGCGACACGAAGACAGGAAAAAGTAGCTCGCGTGGTACGAGAAGCGGTTAGTGATGCTATTGCCAATCACCTTAACGACCCCCGTATCGAGGGATTGGTCAGCGTTACAAAGGTTGAGATGGCGGCGGATTTGCGCCATGCTGATGTTTATATCAGCATTTTCGGCAAGGATGAAGCTGCTCAGAATAGAACGTTTACGACTATAGTGCGAGCAAAAAGCCGAATACAACTGCTGCTGGCCGGTAAGCTGTACAGTAAATTCTGCCCCGTTTTGTGCTTTCATAAGGATGAGAAATTCAAAAAGACCCTGGAAACGATGAAGCTGATAGAAAAAGCGGCCAGCGAGTTCTCCGGAGAGTCTCAGCTTGATTGAGCTCGTCGAAGTCTCATTGAAATCTTGCTGAAGTCGGTACGGGCGGGGACAGAAGAATTTGGCTGAGCCCAATGTGATTGGTGTTTAATTTAATCAGTTGCCATTTAACCCGATTTGACCATCTGACTCTTATGAAAAATAGCAAAGAATATGCTCGAAAAGTACAAAAGTTGTACCGCTCTTTGAAACGTAAGTATCCAAAGGTACAACAACCCACTTATGATGAGCCGGTGGATGCGATTGTTTATGCTACGCTTAGCGAGAACATGAGCGAGACAGCAGCCCAATCTGCGATTAAGAGATTCGCTGATTACTTTGTTAATCTAAATGACTTGCGTGTGTCGCAGGCTGAGGAAATCATAGAATTGCTGGGTGGTGATGTAGCTGTGAACAGGCAGATATCTGCCACGCTTACAAGGACTTTGATGGATGTATTCAATCAGTATCATACGGTCAGCCTAATGGCGTTGAGCAAAATTGGCAAACGTCCAGCCAAACAGGTTCTTGAGAAGCTGGATGACATCAGCAGCTTCGTTATCAATTATTGCATGCTTACGGCTCTGCAAGGACACGCCATACCTCTTACATTGAAGATGATAGAGTATCTAAAAACCAACGAGCTGGTTGCCCCTGACGCTTATGAGCAACAGATAGAAGGCTTTTTAACAAGGCAGATTTCAGCCAAAAATGGCTACGAGTTTTACGCTCTTTTGCGACACGAGAGTGAATCACCTGTGACAGCAAGAAAGAGCAAGAGAAAGACCAAGAAAAAAAGTGCCCGTAAAACAAGAGCTAAAAAAGGTTGAGCCTTATAAGGAAAAACAGTCCGCCGAGGCGGACAAAATTCTTAAACGTTGAAGTATGCTATGCTTTATAAGATATGAGATACGAGCCGATGTCAAAAGAGATACTAAAATTGGGTATTCCGGCGGGCAGTTTGTATAGGGCGACGATTGAGCTTTTCGACAAAGCTGGATTCCATATTCTTGATTCTG
Source organism: uncultured Pirellulales bacterium (assembly GCA_964631175.1). Classification (GTDB taxonomy): domain Bacteria; phylum Planctomycetota; class Phycisphaerae; order Sedimentisphaerales; family Anaerobacaceae; genus CAZVWH01. The sequence goes on from CAZVWH010000105.1 coordinate 1,583, forward strand.
AACGTAGTTATTTGCCGCGTATCAACGATGAGCAGATCAAGCCGGTTTGCCTCAGGGCCCAGGAGATGGGCAAATATGTCGGTGGTGGTGTGCTCGATGCCGGCATTACGGGTTATGATTGGCTAACTGAGAGCGGCTGTGATGTGGTTGATGTTTGTGAGCTTGCCTACAGCAAAGCCACGAACAATCCTGCCAGATGGGTGTTGGCTGTACCCGATGAATCGAAAGTGACTAAGCCGGAAGATTTGGCTGGCGGCATAATCGCAACCGAGCTGGTCAATGTAACAAAGAAATATTTTGCAGATAAAAATATCGAGGTAACGGTTGAATTTAGCTGGGGTGCCACTGAAGTAAAGGCTCGGCTGGTCGATGCAATAGTGGAGCTTACCGAGACCGGCTCGTCGCTGCAGGCCAATAATCTACGCGTAATTGATACGGTTATAAGCTCTACGACAAGACTGGTTGCTAATAAAAAGGCATGGCAGGATAAATTCAAACGGCAAAAAATAGAGAACATCTCCATACTGCTCAATGCGGCAATCGAAGCTCGCAGCAAAGTCGGCTTGAAGATGAATGTCAAAAAGGGCGACTTAGACTCGGTACTCGGTGTACTTCCTTCTGAAAAAAGCCCGACCGTTTCCAGTTTGGCTGATTCGGATTATGTTGCTATAGAGGTGATTATCGACGAGCAGATCGAACGCTCAATCGTTCCTGCTTTGAAACGTGCCGGTGCCTCAGGCATAATCACTTATCCACTCAATAAAGTCATACACTAAGAGCATGTAACAATATGAATAATATGGTTTATTCTTTATCACTGCCGCTCAGAGCCTGCCCCTTCGGCAAGCTCAGGGCTGGCTCTGAGCGTAAGCCGAATGGGCGAGAGCCCAAAAAAGCATAAGTAACTGGATTGCCAACCTCGCTGGAATGACAGTCGGAGAGAATTTTCATTTTGTTAGAGCCTTGCTCTGTTGAAAAGGTGCTGGCTTATTTCGACCGAAGTCCCCAGGGGACGAAGTGGAGAAATCTTTTTAAAATAGATTTCTCGACTCGCCTTCCGGCTCGCTCGAAATGACATTTATGGCGATTTCAACAGAGCATTAGAGCCTTTAAGTGTCAACCTCTTGAAATAATTGAACTCGTTATATTTAAAGAAGAGTCGTACATGCTTTACTTTAGCGAGTATTATCAGATAGACGTTCGTGATGACATTACCAAAGAATTCACAAATTCAAGAGGCCAAGTGGATGATATGATGGCTGGGCTTCATGAAATTAGGGTGAGAATGGCGGAAAAGGAATTTAATTTAAAAGATTTAGAAGCAAAGTTGGAGAGAAATGAAGGCAAAACTTCGCCTAACACAGCATAGAAAACAGGAATTTTCGGAAAGGTAGTTTTTGATATTTGAATTTCTCTGCGGTCTCTGCGAACTCTGCGGTGAAAGAAAATAAACGCAATACGCAATACGCGATACGAGCTATTAGTCCGTGCCGGGTGGATTAAGATATTTGAACTCGAAGAAAAAGCCCTGGGGTCTGCTGATGCCATAATAAGCAGATAAGCCGAAATATCTGCGCACAACACCAAACTCAGGCAAAAGGTCGGAATCAAATAAGTCACCTGCTTGCGAAAAAACCAAATACGGGAAAGGCGATTGTGAGCTTATTGCGATACCTATGTCGATATCTGAATCTTTGGTTTTACTTTTTGCGCTTTTAGTACGTTCTTTTAGCATTTGCCAGAGGGCCTCGCCAAGGGTCGCATTATCCTGAAAGCCGACCAGCCCCACAACCGTAGGGACAGCCGATTTGGCGGTGGTAAACCACTTTGCCGACGCTATAGATGCAGTACCGGTGCTGCTGAGTGTGCGAATAGCACGTTGTACAGTTGATTCGCTCCCGAATACTACATGAGTGTCGGTTACAGTAAAAGCCAGCTTAGGCATTTTCGGAGCATCTGGCGTGGTGGGAGCTTGCTCCGTTGGAAGTCCGCGCCCACGTAGTGACAGTTGCTCCTCGCGACTTGCTTCCAACGCGGCTTGCATAGGCTTTCTTTTACCCGACCTAAGAGCCGGCAGCAAAGCCGACAGGTCTGCTAAATATATCGTATGGCCCAAAAGCTCCCGTCTGGCCTGCGGATTGCGCGGGACTATCAGTCTGTCGTATAAAAGCGACAGAGTTTTTTCCAGAGCACTTCGGTTATCTATCGCTACTGCGACCAGCGTCTCCGTAGATGGTAAGGTGTTGGTGGTCTGCTTATCCATGCTCCGAGCGATTGCAATTTGTGAGCCTAAGTGAGCGATTATGTCGGATTTGAGCTGCAATCCCGGCTCGCCCTGCGGACTCGGCGGCAAAAGCGGTATATGAGCGATAGCAGCATACTGAGGTGAAAAGCTGAGCAGAATATTGTATAGCTCATCATAGGCCTTTTTGATATTTAAATTGATAGACGTCACCGAAAAGGCTGAGGCCGGGATAAACTGCGGAGTCCTAAAGGCGGTAGATTCCATATCGAACATCCTGGCAATGCCTTTTTTAGGGCCATTGATTTTCAAAAGCGCCTTGCCGATCGATGAGCCGCCGGGCCCTCTGGCAAAGCTCAGCGCTATGCCAAAAGACGTGACATTATCAAGACCCAGGTTGGCCAGCGTTGTCTTTACCTCGCCGGAGGTATCATCAGCAAGCTCTGCTTTGATGATTTGTTTTATGTTGATATAGAAATCGATGTCGTGAAACGGCCCAACATTTTTCATTGTGGCGGTATAGTCGGCATCATCAAATAAAGCGGTACTAACAGCACCTTGAATATGTGCGATAACGAACTTTAGAACATCCGGATTCACGGACGTTATGAGGCAGTCGTCGATAAAGCAATAGTTCAGCTTTGTCGAGGATTTTGGTATTATCGTTGTTATATTGACGCTGCGGTAATCCTCGGTTTTTCGATGTGCTCCATCCTCAATGGCTTTTTCGACAATTTTATCTACCACCTCTTTTACTTTCGTTAAGTTTTGTCCCCACTGGCTTATTAACAAAAAAGGTGTCTCGTTTGCATCTTGTGTCTCCGCCGGTCGCGGATTGCGAACCAAAGCGACAGCTACTCTGCCCTGCGGCAATACGTCTGCATCGACAATCGCTCTGGCAAAGTCGTTATCCAGCTTCCTTATCTTTTCCTTTTGTTTTGTTTTGAAGTCTTCGACAACTGCCGCCACCGCCGGGTCTTTGTACAGCTTGTAAAAATTGGTCTTTTCAAACTGCTGTTTTAGCTGGCTGAAATCGTCAATATCCATCAGCAAAATAGTATCGGCTGGGACCAGCTTAGCCGTCCTGGATAGAACTTTGGCTTCCGCTTTGCTGCAGAAAAATGTACATATAAAGGATACGAGAATGACGCTGAGGATTTTTTTGATGATTTGTCTCATTCAATTGCCTTTTGCTGTAAGCGTTCAAACAATTATCTCTTCCCAGATCGATTTTCTCCGTTAGGAGTCCCAAGTCCTAAGGACTCCTTACGGAGGACTTTCAGGAATGTCGAAGGGACAGGCTTGGCTTTATTGCGTCTTCGGTCGGGCTGAATGTATTTATAGCCTGTGTTTGGATTGTCTTTGTCATAGGCAAAGGCCTCGCGGTTTTCAATGAAGTGTTTTACATAATCAATCGGTATGGCAAAGCCGAGTCCTCCGAAGAATATATAACCCATATTTGTGACGCCGATGACCTCGCCCGCCAGGTTGAACAGAGGCCCGCCGGAGTTGCCGGGATTGATGTCGGCGTTGGTTTGAATATATATGAGCCCTTCAAAAGGTCTACTTTTTGTACTGATGACGCCGTTGGTGACCGTTCGCTCTAAGCCGAGCGGATTGCCGATGGCGAAAACCTCCTCACCTGCTTTGATACGCTCCATGTCGCCGAGGTAAGCGAATTTGGCCTTTGTGCCTGCAAGGTCTTCGACCTTCAGAAGCGCCAGGTCAACGAAGGGATTGATAGCTTCGATTTTGACCTTTTTGAACTTCTTTTTTTCAAAGCCATCTTTTGCCTTTTGGAACATGGTGACTTCAATCCTGGTTTCGTTTTCTATCACGTGATAATTGGTTATTAGATACCCGTTTTCGTTGATAAAGAATCCTGAGCCAATCCCTGCCGGACTTGAGACCATTACCACCGCTTGTGAAAATGCGTCCACACATTCTTCAATAGTTGTTTTTTTCAGTTTAGCGGTTTTATACAATTGGTCTGTTGTTTTAGCGGCCAAATCGTTTAGCTCTGCCACAGGTACGTCATTGACATCTGCTTTCTCGACCTCGACGGTTTCGCCATACTCGTATTTGAGAATTTTGTCCTTCGGGATGCTCAGGATGGTCACGCCTATATCTACATACAGCACATTTTCTTTTTCTACGAGGATGTCGCCGGTTATTGTTTGGCCTTCTTTTAGGATAATTTTATCAGCCACGTTAGAAATCCCGGCCCGCTCGGAATTAGGAGGCACAGTGTTCTTGGGGTTTCTAATGGGGTCGGCTGAGCACACGCCGCCGGCAAAGCAGGCAATCAGAAAGAACAAAAGATAAGTATTACGAAATTTCATACGTTACTCCCGAACATGTAATCCATTTAATCATTTTAAGCGTTTTTTATTACTGACGCAAATAGAAAATAGGCCTAACCCGTGTCCAAGTTTAGACGTCGCAGTTCTGGCGACGGCTGGTAGGGTGGGCTCCGCCCACCATTACTTCGATGGTGTGCCGTGCACACCCTACAATTACCAATTCCTCACCCCACAAAATGCTACTTATAGTCTCGTTTACTATAAGTAGCACCTGATCCATAATTTCCTACATGAGCACGAATAGCATACTAAAAACATTTGCGCAGAACGTAAGAACTTTTCGCCTCCAGAAAGGCTGGTCACAAGAAGATCTGGCTCGCCGAGCTGACCTGCACAGGACCTACATCGGAGCTATCGAAAGACAAGAACGAAACGTCAGTTTGCTAAATGTGGAGCGCATCGCAAAAGCCTTCAAGGTTGATGCAAAGGACTTACTGTGATCGTCGCAACAGAAAAATCAATGGCAAAGCCCTTCCTCAAGTGGGCAGGAGGGAAACGCCAAATTCTTAGACATTTACTTGAGGCGCTGCCTCCAGATGTTCATAAGCGCACGTATCGTGAACCTTTTTTGGGCGCTGGTTCTATGTTCTTCGCTCTGAATCCCGCTCGTGCGTTTCTAAGCGACGCGAATGGGGACCTAATACTCTGTTACGAGGAAGTCCGAGACAATCCAGACCTTGTTTCTGAATATCTTCTGATCCACAAACGCAATGATTGTGAAGCCTACTACTACCGGGTCCGAGAGGAGTATAATAGGATAGCCGAATGGTCCGCTGCTCAGTCCGCGCGTTTCATATACCTTAACAAGACTTGCTATAACGGAATATTCAGGGTGAACAGCAAAGGTCTGTTTAACGTTCCCTATGGGAGGCATGAGAAGATTTCGCTGCCAAGTCGAGAGCATTTGAGGCAAGTAAGCCGGACGCTTAGGAGCAAAAAGATTTTTACAGGGTTTTTTGAAAAGACGTTAGAAGATGCACAGAAGGGCGACTTTATTTACTTGGATCCGCCGTACCCGCCGCTGAACGGAACATCCTGCTTCAATCACTATATTCCGGCGAGGTTTACCGAGACAGACCAAGAGAATTTGGCAGAAACTTTCAAACTATTAGACAGAAAAGGGTGCCTTCTGATGATGACTAACGGAAGCAGCGAGAGAATTCAGGAACTCTATGACGCCTTTAACGTGCACGAGCTATCTGTTAGGCGATTCATCACGTGTAAACAGATGAGGAATATAGTCCAGGAACTTGTAATAACAAATTACGAGGTGTGAGAAGTCAAAATGGATAAGGCGGAAGCTAAGGCTCAAGTTGACGCATTGACTGGCCCTATGGAGAGTGCAGTAGGAAACCTACTGCTAAATTTGGATCTTTGTTTGATTGCATGCGGTGACAATTCTGAAATTCGAAAGAATAGGAGGGTTATAGGGCAGATTGACTTCATTTTTAAAGATAGACAACTCCAAAAGATCTTTCTGATAGAAGTGTCTACCGATACGTCAGGAATATCAGAAAAAATGGACCATTTTTTCTCACGTTGGTCCGATGAGGGAAACATCGAGTTAGTTAGACAACAGTTCAGCTTGCGCCGCACTTACAAAATGATACGAGTCTTTTTCCAGCTTGCTGGAAGCCAAGAAGTTCCCGCTTCTATCGGGCATTCTCTAACTCGCGAGAACCACGTTTTATTCAGGTATGACTTCGATTACTTTACCGACGCGTTCGAGAAAGTAGGTGCGTGGGCCAAAAACGATTTCTTCAGCTACCTAGACGTCAAACCGAGAGGCTTAACGAGCGTAGACAAACCTGCCATTCAGTTCTATCTCGGTGAGGATATTAGAGCCTATGTGTACGTAGACAGCGCGAAGACGCTACTCCAATGCTGTTACATTTTTCGGAGAAAGAAAGATGATAAGGGGTATCAAAGGATGCTGGAAAAGGGCCGAATTGGTTCAATCGCAAGAAAGATAGAAAAAAGCTCGATTTTCGCGTTTCCGAATTCTCTTCTGATTAGCTGCCCAGATACACCCCAACTTTGCAGTAACCCAGCAGGAAAAAGCGATTGCCCACACTCAGTTATTATAAGAGTCCCAAATTATTATTCGGCTTGCCGTGTTATCGACGGTCAGCACCGGCTGTTGGCCTTCGCTGACTTGGACGAACGATATCAAGAGGAGAATTTTATACCAGTTGTTGCCCTCGAAGATATTGAGAAACATAGGGAGATGAAAACTTTTATCGAGATTAACTCTGGACAGAAGAAAATTGACAGAAATCTTATTCTCGTGCTTGAAGCTGATTTCGATTGGGAAATAGGTGCAACCCCTACAGAGTTTTTTGAGAAACAAGCCGTATTGGTGGTAAAGCGCCTTAATGATAGCAACGGGTCTCCGTTGAGAAACAAGATTTTCATACCCGAAGCGTTAGCGAAGAAAAAGGGCAAAATAACCTTGAATACACTCGTTACTGCAATCTTAGGGAATAACTTCATTGGCAAGAAGTATCACCTGTTTCAAGAAGATCATAATGACATAAACACACCGTATATAAAAATCAGAGATATTTTTGTTCGGGGAAAACAAAAATTCCCGAAGTATTGCAGAGATACCGGTTCCTTTTTTCTTACCAATAAAGGTTTAAGAATTATGTTTCGATTGGTTCAGATCTTCGAACGGAATCATCAGAAAGGAAATATTCAATTTATTCTTGGGAAATTCTTCGATGATATTGCGAGGATTTTAGATGACTCGGTCGTCAATCAACTGGAAGACTTTTATGGTGAGGGGGGTGCCAACAGAGCTGTTGAAGAAATTTTCAAACTCCTTAAGAAGCGGAATCATCAAAAATATCGTGAGCTTTCCACCGACTTGAGGAAGCTCCGACAATGATATTTGTTAGAAGATAATACACAAACATTTGTGGATTCGGCAGGCTCACCACAGGTTTGTCTTTCGCAAGCCCAAGGAGGGAGAAGACCTTTCGCACATCAAATACAGCAAATTTCTTTGACGACATACGCGATACGCAATACGATAACGGGCGTTATGAATGAGTCAGCAATCAAAAAGCCGCCTGCCGGCTTGGCAGTTTTTGCTCT
>CAZVWH010000106.1:0-9119 GCA_964631175.1 uncultured Pirellulales bacterium
GTGGATGTAAGGTTACAATGATAGCTCCTTTGAAAGAAATAAAAATTATCAATGGAGGATAAAAGCGATTTACTTCATCGATTCAATTTCGCAGAATGGCCAGGCCTACATTTTTCCAAAATCCAGAGCATAACTTTCCTGTTAAACCTGATGCAGGAGTGGTTAGTTACTGAGTGGCAAGTAGTTAATTAACCATCTCGTGATTTCAAATTCATCCTTCGCAGCCCCCAAGTGGCGGAGAACGGAGCAGAATTTCTGTTACCAGACTTTAAGTCAATGCCTTTAATAAATGGAGTAGGCTTCGGCCAGCTTTATTGAGTCGAAGCTTCGAACATGATTGAAAGAACCACAAAGGAAAGGATTCGTATCATGTTAACCGTAAAATACAAAGAAAATCTTAAAACTGCTTTTATCCCGTTTCTCCACAGGATGTGGCGCCAGCTGCGCAGCATGGCTTGCGCCACATCCCAGCGACCTTGCGGCAGAGCCGGGTCGAGAGAAATGCTAACTCATCTCAGTTGGCTGATTTTAACTTTAACGTTGCTCGTAGAACCTATTTTAGCTAAACAACAACGCAGTAGTAATAAATCGAGGCCGCAGCGGCGGACTGCATCCGCACTCCGACAGCCATCAAAACCACCTCTGGCAGATAAAACACCTAAAAACATAGCTTCAATGGTGCGTTCCAGTATGCCTCGAATCAGTGTAAACAGCTCAATCCGACGCGGCTCTGCCACAGCACGAAGTAGCCTTACAAGAATCGCTAAACCTAATACGAGTATTAGTCAGCCCAATGGGGCTTTGTCCAGCCGGCTTAAAAGAGGTAGAACCAGCACGACGCTCAACCGCACACCTGTCCTACAACAACAGAGTTCCGTCGGCACTTTAAGACGTTCCATCGGTAGAACACCTACAATCCAGTTGAGATATAGAGCGAGTTCCACTATAGGAAAACGGACTACCATTAGCTTGGATAACAAAATAAGTTCAGGCAAAACATCGCGTATTAGAAGCCTAATCGTAGCGAGAAGGCCTTCTGCTGTCACCACGGCAAAACCGTCAAGCACAAGTAGGGATAAGCGCACAACCACAAATAAAACGTCGCGTATAGGTGAATTAATCGGTAAGCAAAGGACGTCTCCCCAAATCGTGATAAGATCGCCAGCAAAAAGCCAAAGTGACGGCACAAACTTAAGAAATCGCACTCATCCTGGCGACTCGTCTCTGCGAAGCGCTTCGCCGAAGCGGGAAGCGCCAAGCCGTAGCCAGATAAGCTCAATAAGAACGTCACGCATTGCCAGCCCCATCACGAAGCAAAGTCGCTCTGTATCTACATCCAGACACAGCAGAAACGGTGGACTTCTTGAAAAATTAAGAGCAATCGGTAGAAAACCTGCGGAAAACAGAGCCGAAGCCAGTCGGACACGCAAAGGAATAAACCTGAGAGTCTTGGACAGATTACGCACTGGCTCAAGAGAAGGAAAGTCTGCCCAGAAGAGGCAAAAAAATACTACGCACGGAAATGCCGACCCGTCCATGGTGGATCACGGTGGACCATCTAAGGGATACCGTGAGCATCCATCGGTAGTAAGAAACAAACACCGCTATGAACATATCTACTGGGACTACCATAACCAACTACGCCATAGAATTATTTGGCCAAAGTATCGTTTTGCTGTGTGCTATAGGCACGGTCCACGCTTTGCATTTCGTTATGTTTATCCTTACTATCTCCGCAGATATATTTTCACCAGCTTAGGTGGCTACTGGCCGTTAGATTATAGTTACATCCGGTATTACTGGTACGGCTGCCATCCCTACCGGTGGTACGGTTACTATCCCATTGCCCGCGAAGTAACAGGCGAGACGTACAACTACTATACATATAACTATTATTACGGCGATAATGGGACTGTCCCATTTGCCTCCGCTCAAGTGATAGACGGCATTCCGCCACGGCGGATTGACCATAATACCTTTGCAGATGTCCCTGAGAAACTCGCCCAATCCGCCGAGGCGGAACAAGAACCTGCTCTGGAAACCGCTGCTGATATATACTTTGATGAAGCTGTCAAGGCCTTTGAAACCGGCAACTACGAAACAGCCGTTGAGAGATTCGCCGAGGCAAAAGGACTTGCAGCCGATGATATGGTACTTCCTTTCGCATACTCACAAGCACTTTTTGCTAATAAGCAATATGAAGAAGCGGCTGAGATTCTCAGGACAGCTTTAGAAAAGGTATCCCCCGAAAAGGAAGGTGTCTTTTATCCTCGCGGCTTATATCCAGATGGCGAAATCCTTTTCGAGCAAATTGATCATCTAAGCCAAAAAGCTGAGCTTTATAGATTCGATGCGGACCTGCAACTACTTTTGGGGTATCACTTGCTCGGCATTGGTAAAATTGATAAAGCCATTGAGCCACTGGAAAGTGCCAGCCAAGACATAGAAAATGCAGCCGCTGCTACAGTATTGCTTGATCTGCTGGCCAAAATCAGAACCGATGCTAAGGTTGACAATAATGACTAATAAAAACAGAAGACAGAAAACAGAGGACAGAAGACAGAGCCGCGACCGTGAGGGAGCGGGCCGTCTCTTATGATTGATACAATAAAAAAATTTTTCGAATTTCAAGGAGGCACAAAATAGTTAAGGACATAGTGACAACTTTAATAACGGTGATTGTAAGTTTAGCCTTGGTTTTCGCAGCCGGCTGCCAAAGCGACGCACAGAGCGGTGCTGCACTCGGCGCCCTGGCTGGTGCCGGCATCGGGCAAATAGCAGGTCGCAACACAGAATCTACCTTGATTGGAGCAGCAGTGGGCGGCACAGCCGGCTATATGCTGGGCAACGAAGGTGACAGGAAAAAGGCCCAAGCCGAAAGGGCTTATCTGTGTGAGCAGACGGATTACATCACTGTCAATATCACCAATAGCAACGGCTCTATCAGTCAGGTAAGACTCAGAAAACATGGAGTTGGCTACGTGGGCACACGAGGCGAGTACTATAACCACCTGCCAACCGAAGATGAATTAAGGCCCATATACGGCTTTTAGTCCGTCTAAGTCCGCCTCGGCGGATCTGGTCTTGCAATAAAATCAAATATACAAACAAAGCGCATTTATTTTTGTATGACCGTATAAAAAGTATTTGAGATTTTCCTTGAAGTATACGCGGTTAATTTGGTATAAATAGAATTGTTCAAATCCGTACATTTTGGCTCTCTAATGCTTTGTCGCAGGTGATTTGAGAAGTTGTCATTGCGAGGCCTGCAAGGCAGGCCGTGGCAATCTCATAAATCAAAAGTTAGAGATTGCTTCACTTCCACCTTCCGTCCCTTAGGGGCTACGGAGGACGGGTCGCTCGCAATGACATCCATCATTCAAACTGCGACAGAGTACGAGGGCGTTTAGGCTATATGGTCACTCGGAGAGCAGTTATAATCTATTAAGATACTGAATTCTCATGTGAAATTGACGCCGATGAGTTAATAGTTACATCTTTGTCAACAGCCTATATAGGGCTTTTGAGGGAAGGAGGTAAAAGTCGGATCATATAAAAGTTCTTTTTGCCGCACGAAATTGGGTAGGCGTGCCAAGTAAATTCTAATATCTAAATCCGAAATACTAAACAATATCAAAATCCAAATTTCAAATGCTCCAAACGTTTGGGATTTCGTATTTTTGTCATTTGTATTTGTTTAGAATTTAGAGTTTAGGATTTCGGATTTCACATGGCAGATTGTCCCTTAGGGGCTTGTTGAGTGTAAGCGGTATCTTGGCGCGCGGCCAGGAGTTTTGGATTGTTGTATTAACCTTTTTGAAGGAGGATTATTATGTATAAAAAATTGATTTCTATGGTTTTTGTTGTTTTGGCACTAACTCTGGCGTCCACAACTTACGGTATAGGGATAGGAGATTTTGAAAACGATATGGACGGATGGGTCGTTTATGACGATCCCGACAGTTCCACCGACCCCAATGCCTCGGTAAGCTATAGCCCGGATGGGGCTACGTCGGGCAGCTACAGCCTCAGGATCGAAACAGACCCCAACTTTCAACGAGATATTATGTACGACCTGATAAGCAATGGAATGGTTGACGAATTCAGGAAAAACCTCAAAGTATCATTGGATGCTACGAGGCTGGAATCCGAGTGGATTGCTTCTGGAGACGTGTTTTGTGATTTCGTTGTGGCCGTCAATGCAGGCAGCTCAGCACCTGGTAACGAATGGTCGTTCTGGTCTCAGGAAAGGGCCACAGGTTGGTCACTTGCTACGGATGAAGCGGTCAGCGTCACCTACGACTATTCTCAGGCTCTCAATCAGATAGACTTTGACAACCTCGAGTATTTAGAGTTGTTCATATGTACGAGCTGGGGTAGGTACGACCCCGGCGGCGTTTACCATGTTGACAATATACAAATCTTTGGCGGTGGGCCGGCTTACGATCCGGACCCGGCTGACGGTGCGAGAGATATATCGAATAATACTACTCTTAGCTGGACACCTGGACTGTATGCTGACAAACACGATGTATATGTCGGCACCAGTTTTAACGATGTAAACGATGCCAGCAGAGCCGATCCGCTGGGCGTACTGCTCGAGCAAGACTATGCTCTTAACACTTATAGTGTTTCCGACCTCGAATACGGCAAGAATTACTACTGGCGGATTGACGAGGTCAATGATGCTGCCGATCCCGACATCTGGAGAGGTGAGATCTGGAGTTTTACAACTGCGTATCCGGGTACAGGATATGTGTTAGGCGACTGGGAAGACAACCTGGACAATTGGCATATATTTGATCAAGCTTCGCCGACCGGTCGTGCTACGTTAAGTTACAGCACTATCGGAGCCACGTTGAACAATAAGAGCCTCAGGCTGGAAGTTCCGAGAGACTACTGGGTCATACAGCTTGATATTAGCGGCGAGCAGCTTGAAGCCCTTAAGGCTCACGACCTCTTCGCATTGGACGTGACGTGGGTCACTTCCGATTGGCAAGGACAGTCATGGTCCCAAGTCCAAGAAATTGCTATCCAAGGCTATGAGCTTTCATGGAAACAGACCGGATGGGGGGATCTACCCATTGTTAGTGATACGGGTAATCCTGACAGTCCTGGTAACTGGCCTCCGCCGGATTTAGGCGAAATCCACACGAGGACGATTAGCTGGGACTACTCTGGTATTGGTGTTGATAGCATTCCGAAAGGTGAGTGGTGCCAAATAATTATCTCCCAGAATCATTCTTCAAGTATTGGTCCTGGAATTTATTACTTCGACAATGCGCGATTGATCAATTCCGAACTCGCCTCTAACCCGCATCCTTCCAATCAGCAGACAGATGTGAAGACCGAGCCTATGCTTAGCTGGAAGGCCGGCAAGGATACTGTGGCACATGACGTGTATCTCGGCACCAGCTTTAACGATGTAAACGATGTCAGCACGGCGAGCCTGGCCAGCTACCCAGCCGTTATTTACACCAGCATTGATACCAACAGCTTTAAGCCCGGCACCCTTGAATACAACACAACTTACTACTGGCGGGTCGATGAGGTTCGTGATAACTCCGATGGGCTGTCGAAAGGATATGTCTGGAATTTCACTACAGGAAATTTCATTGTCGTAGATGACTTTGAAGACTATAACGACACCAGCGGCAACAGGATATTCGATACATGGTCGGATTATGGTGTTAATAACACCGGCATGACTGTGGGGCATCTTGTTCCGCCATTTGCCGAAAAGCAGACAGTTCATAGTGACTATCAATCCATGTATCTGCACTACGACAACGATGGCACTGTGAACGAGGACACCCTTTACGAACAGAGCGGGACACTGTTCTACTCAGAGACCCAGCGCCAGTGGACCGACCCTCAGGATTGGACAAGACAAAACGCTGAGTCCTTAACGGTATGGTTTAGAGGTGTGCCTGCATCTGTCGGCAGCTTCGCCCCTAAGGGGCAAGCAGCCGGACCGCCAATCACGATAACTGCCGGTGGTGCGGACATCTGGGGCACGTCCGATGAGTTCCACTTTGCCTATAAGCAATTCTCCGGTGTTGGAAGCATAGCGGCAAAAGTGGTCAGCCTCAGCAACACCGACCCATGGGCCAAGGCAGGTGTGATGATGCGTGAGACGCTGGATGCAGGCGCTAAACACATTGCGATGGTTGTAACACCAGGTAGTGGAGTTTCCTTGCAGCTCCGTGCTACTACAGGCAGTGACTCCGAAGAAGCTGCTACAATCGCCGGCGTCGAAGCTCCACAATGGGTGAGGTTGACACGTAGCGGCAATACGTTTACGGGTGAATATTCTGCTAATGGTACTACCTGGCAAACGGTGGGCTCGATGACGATGCCCATACTTACGAATCTCTATGCAGGCTTGGCTGTGACCAGCCACAATACAAATGCAACGTGCACAGCCGAGTTCTCTGATATTAATATTAACGGCACTGTTACAGGCGATTGGCAGTCACAGGATATTGGTATAGAAAGTAATATTCCTGAGCCGATGTATATAGTCCTTGAGGATAGCAGCGGCAACAGTGTGAAGATCGATCATCCGGACCCTGCTGCAACCGTTATAAAGAGCTGGACGGAGTGGAAAATTCCCTTTGCCGACTTGACCGGCTTGAATATGCAGGCTATCAAGAGTCTGGCCATAGGTGTCGGCGATGAAGCTGATACTCAGCCTGGCGGTGCAGGTACGCTGTACGTTGATGATATAAGGCTAAATCGTCCGGAATAACCAAGTTTTTCTATCCGCCGCGGCGGTCTGCCGCAGGCGGAGGACCGCTTGGCTCAGGCAAAATAGCTTATGATAGTAACAGTTTGGGACCTATACCGATTTTATTCGGTATAGGTCCCGATTATTTTCCTCATTTCACTCAAGGCTAAACGTACGTCATTATAGCGCATTGCAAGGTCTTAAACAAAAGAGTGATGGCTGATAAAGTATGGCCTGGAGCTCGTCTTACTTTTTTGCCCAGGACTTTAGACTATTTGGGATCAGGTTTTAACTGGTAGCCCCTCTGCATGAATTTTAGATCTGGACTGTCAGGGTGAGTTGGACTCCAAGCTCCTTCATCAGCATAGACTTCAGCCATTTCGATTGTGCGTTCATCCTGCCATCTGTGCATTTCTGCTCGGCCGTCCGCCCAGCCGAGACAGCTTCGGTTGCCGTGCCAGACTGTCAACGGGTCGCACCAGCTGTCCCCCGTTGGATATATAATCCAGGAGCCCATATTCCACTGCCTGGGATCAGCTTCCTCCACGAACACATATTTAGTAGCGGGATTTCTTATTTCAGTGTATTTTATGATGCCCCTTCCGGTATATTCATAACGCTCTTCACCATTCATTCCACCGGCAATGGAATAGCTGCGGAAGGTAGCTCGAGCCGGGTTTCGTTTTCTGTCGTCAGATGGGCATCGATATACATCGACATCCTTAACATAAGGATATAATGCCCCTCGCTCTATACCTCTCAACTCGTCCTCAAGGAGAGGATTTGAATCTCCTGTGTAGTTACCGGAAAGACCCTGTGGCGGTTCTACCCAGAACGCATCGGGTAAGTCCTGAAATTGTACACTTCTGGGTACATTGCTACAGACCAACATGTTATCATTATCATCCTGGTACATGTGCCAGGCCATTGCCAAAGACCTTACATTACTAACACAGTGGACTCTACGCGCCTGGTCTCTGGCCGAGCGCAAAGCAGGCATGAGAATTGCCATCAGAATCGCTATAATCGCAATAACTACTAATAACTCAATCAGCGTAAACCCCGTTAGAAATATTCGGTTTTTCCTATTTAGAATTTTGGTTTCTAATGGGCTAAAGCCTGTTAGAAGCGATTCCATACCCGTGGGACACCTATTTTTGGTACAGATTTCTAATGGGGTAAAGGCTCTTTCTTTCATTCGTCTTTTTCCTTAACAAGATTTATGTTACCAAATTAGCTACCTCTTTTTCAAGAAATTTTTTTAAGACTTTTACAAAAGACTTAAGCTTATATAAAATAAAGGCTTATAATAATTATTTTCTTGCAAACTCCTCCATTAGGACTATTATGTAACCGGCGCACTAAAAAGGACTTACGGCCAACAATGTTATGGCTGCACAAAATACCTTGATTTTACCAGCATTGCTCGTGTTTGTGTCCCCAGATACAGCAAAGATTTTTAAGCAAACCTTTAAGCACAGAATAGATAATCGAGCAGCACTTCTCTCGTCTGGGTGATGTAGAAGTGGAGCAGGCTATAGACTATGAATTCACTGCCATAAGCAGACAAATGACCATTACTCATCATCAAGAAAAACGGGGCCTATACCGAATCTATCAGTATAGGCCCCGAAATAATACAAAACTGTGCCGTCCTGATTCAGGTCAACCTTAATCGAGAACAGCGATTACATACCTGCAAGGAAACTAACTTCCGGTGCAGACAAAGCCCTGTTGTAGATTTGAACCTCATCAATAGCACCTTCATACAAACGTCCGGCCTTATCGGCATTTGCTCCGATATTGACATTGCTTGTACTAGTAGCTATGCTCCCTTGAAAATCCGAAACCGTTTCTAAGGCGCCATCGATGTACACTTTCACCTGCATGCCGTCAAAGCTGCCTGCTGCGTGGTGCCACTCGCCGTTAAAGTTTTCACCGACATCCGCATGAGCCCAGTGCCAATATGCATCGTCGTTGCTGTAGATAAAGAACTCCACAACATTTTCTCTTCTGAAGCCCTTTAATCCATACGTCTTATCACCTTTGACAAGCCAGGGATTATCTTCCCCGTTGCCGATGTCATTGGATTTGACCCAGGCAGATATGGTGATCTGTTCAGTCATGTCAAAGAAGTTCGGATCATTACCCAGGTCCACGTAATCATCGATACCGTCCAACTGGAGATAGGTGCCTGAGTCATCGGTGATGAAATTCGGATCACCCATAATCGCACCGTCCAGCCCGTTGCCCGAACTATCTGTTGCGTCGCCATCCAAGGCATAGCACGCAACCAGATTTCCAGTGCCGGGATCAACCGGCGGTGGCTGGATGCCGGCAAGGTACATCAACTCACCTGTGGACAAAGCACGGTCGTAAATCTTCAGCT
>CAZVWH010000107.1:0-9093 GCA_964631175.1 uncultured Pirellulales bacterium
CCACCTGGATGTCACCGTTGGCTCGCGATATAATGCTCTGCACAACGCAAAGCCCTAAACCTGTTGATTTACTTACTTGCTTTGTAGTAAAAAAAGGCTCAAAAATCCTATCAAGATTTTCTCGCGCGATACCACCACAATTATCAGAGAACCGCAACTCGATGTTCTCGTCTTTTTCAACTCCACTGATAATAATGTGGCGATTTTTTTTGCCGTCCGCTGCCTCTACAGCGTTCTCCATCAACGCGTAAAATAACTGCTCCAGGTCTTGTTCATTTGAATATATATATGGAAGTTTATCTATATCTTTTAGCTGGATAGTTACTTTTGTCCGCCAGGCACGTTCATCCAAAAGCTTCGAAATCATTTCCAAGAGGGTATTTAGATATATTTTCTCAAGCTGATTTTCGCCGGAGGATGTTACAGCAAAATCACGAAACCGCTTGACTATTGAAGCAATGTCCGAACAGCCACTTAGACCGACGTTGAGTTGTTCTATAATACTACTTAGATAAGGTGCATCTTGCAATTCTGCCAACGAATTCTCGATGGACAAGCGAACGACCGTTAGAGGCTGGGTAAGTTCATGAGCAATGGTCGCACTTATGGTTCCCACCGAGACCAGCTGCTCAGTGTGGGCCATTCTTTCACGGTATATGTTCAGCTCCTTTTCTTTATGCTTGGCCTCTGTGACATCACGTGCCACTGCCAGAATTCCGATAGATTTTTCCTCATTATTTTTCAATAAAGTAACGGACATATATGTAGGAAAAGCCGTTCCGTCTTTTTTGATATGTCCAATTTCACCATCCCAGCTACCCTGTGTTTTTATCTGTTTTACAAAATTTTGGTATTTACATATCTGCTGCTTGTTGTGCAGCTTCTTAACTGGCATGCCGATCATTTCTTTTGGTTTATAATCATGCATCCGAGCATAAGCCTTATTGACATATAATAATCTTGGTTCTAAGTCTCCGATCGCAATACCGTCAATCGATTGCTCGACCGCGGCGCTTAGCTTTCTTATTTGTTCCTCTGCCTTTTTGCGTTCGGTGATGTCTCTAAAAATGCCCATAAGGTACTTCTTTTCGCCCAGGTTTACTGGAAACGAGTTAATATCAACATAGAAGACATTGCCGTCCTTTTTCTTAATTGGAATGTCTTTAGCCAGCGTAAACTCCCCACGCACCTGTTTATCGAATTGTTCTTGAACATAGGGCTGATCTTTCTTGGGATGAATATCTGTAATCGTCAGATTCTTGAGCTCTTGTTCGGTATAACCAGACATTTGACAAATCATTTTATTGCAGGAGTGAAATCTTTTATTTTCCACGTCCGCTAAAAGTATTCCATCTGCTGCATTGTTAAAAATACTCTTAAATAATTGTTCAGACCCGTTTAGCTCTTTTTCTACTTGTTTTTCGGACTCTTTGAACCCCTGCTTAGTTTGTTCAAGTTCGGAAATGCGGTGTCGCAAAGCGTTTAACTCTTGTAGTAATTCCGCCTTAGTCTTGTGCCCATCTTGCGTCATATTCTATAGCTCACTCAATGAACGCCATTGTGCCCCTACGCCGTTGACTTTCGATGCTCCAGTCTAAATAGCTCATCTACCGTTGGTTTAGTAGCGATTGCAGACATTTAGCGCAGCATATATATTATCGTAAATTACACTATACCACTCAAGAAAAAATCCTTGCTTTTTAGCTTTGCGTCCTACCCCAACAATCTTCATAATCGCTTGTCTTATATCTGCTTAGGGCTTGGGCCAAGCCTCAACAACATTGCCGGTTCAGGGTGCGTGACTATAAGTTGTACAAAGTATTGCGCAAAGTCATTTTTGGTCTTTTTTGTGAGTGCTTTTTGTATGTAATACTAATTTAACTTAATTACGGCGCTTTTAATAGATTATCCGATGTAGTTCATGGTGCTACCTAACCAATATCTACTGAATCCATCTTCTGTCTCAAATTTATGAGGCGCAGATACCAATTACAATTGGTGTTATCAATTATTTACGAAGGTAAAACCGTCGCCGTCCTTCTTCGTAATTCTCCTTCGTATTGATAGTTCATAGAACGGATTAGTACTCCGTAGGGAGTCCTTAGGACTAAGAAGTCCGCTAGGGGATGCCTTACGGCAGATAAATTCCGGCGACAGCTAAAGGACTCCCAGAACAGGCCTGGCGGCTAAACAACTACTCCATTTTCTTATAAAACTCTGCCTCTCGGTCGGACAGTCTTTTCTGTTCAATCAGCCTGCGCACTCGCTGCAAATCGACATCTCTTGGTTGGCCGCCAGAGCTTATTGACGCAGCCGGCTGGCTAAGGCTGGAAGGAGTGACTTGCAGAAACCTGCTAATAGAAACCGCCGATATAAGTATCCCTATTATAAGTACAACAACTACAAAGTAGCGAGAGAGCAGTTTAAATGGAGCTATTTCGTATTGGGTCTTGCGTCTTGCGTATTGCATCACGGCATTCTGTCTTCTGTCTTCTGTTTTCTGTTTTCTGTCTTCTGTCCCTTCGACTTCGCTCAGGACAGGTTTCTGTCTTTTGTAACGGCACCTGTCACAGTATATGCAGTCCAGGTGGTCCCTGGCGGTCAAGCCGAACTCACATTTGGCAAATCTTTTTGCCGGTAAAAAGCGTCTTAGCACAACAATGTTGTTAAGCAAAGATAGAAACGCTCCAGCCGGACACAAATACCGACACCAGAAACGAGTATAAAAAACCGAGCCTATTAAAGCCAACATTACCACCACCAGCATCAATCCGCCGATTGCGGACCAAAATCGAAGGTTGAAAAATGAAATGAGAGGGTCTGCTGCAAGTGTGGTTCGATTTCTGGAAACAAAGAAAGCAATTATTAGGACAAAAAGAACCACATATTTGATGAATCTTGCTTTACGCATATTGTCCACAGTTATTGGGTGCTTAAACCTCTGTGGCACTATATAGCTGAGCAGTTCCTGTGCGGCCCCAAAGGGGCAGATATAGCCACAATAAATGTTGCCGAAGAGTATTACCAGAAGTGGTATCCCGACAACTGATAAAAATGCACCCGACAATCTTATGGCAGGGACATGCAAAGACAATATGGTTGCTATTTGCTCGCTGGAATACTGAGCGTTCAAGACGAAGCCGCCAATGACAAGAGTAAGCACAAGCACAGTCAATCTGCTCCAAAATCCGCCACGGTAGGTTACAATCAAAGCAAGTACGGAAACAGTGATCAAATATATTCCATTTGTATCCGGCAGATAGTTTGCCAGATGAGTTCGCTGTGCGGACGCAGGCTTGCGAGATTGATCAAGAATTTGAGCAGCGAATCTATGTCCTGATGACTCAAGTGCTGAAAGGATTGCTTTGGAGCTTATAGTCGCACCGGTGACCGCATCTACGTTGGCGAACGGCTGAGTCTCAAAAAGATGACGACCATTAAGAAGCTCGCACCATCCCCTAAGCATCTCAAGGTACGCTGGAGTTTCGCTTGACCGTATTATGTGGAAGTCGATTAGCGTGCCATTAGGGTCCACATAAATGGCAAGATTTATCTTTCCGCCGAAGCCACGTACTTCCGGTGCCAGGTCTTCAGAGCTGAAAATATAGCCGGTCAGTTCATTATGGGCGTTAGAAACTGTGAAATAATTAATGTTTTGAGTCCGTCCCGTCGGATCATTAAGAACTGCTGATTTTCCTGAAAGGGATCCTGTAGAATGCTCAAGGTGCAAATCGCCGGCAAGTGCTTGAGCCGAATGTAGAGGCAGTGACGGAGACAGTCTTGCGCTAACATAGGAAAGCAAATTCGAGCATATGATAACAGACAGGCCAACACCGAATAAAATATAGCCGAGCCTGCGCATTTGAAATTTGACATCCGCAATTACAAATCCAGCTCGTGGTGAGCTTGCCGAATCCAAACCTTTCGGTTTATACATTCTGAGTGCAAAAAGTGGGACATTGGTTAAAAGTAGCAGCATAAATACAAAAAAAGTCACTTTTGTACCCAGTACAGGTACAAGTACAAGGCCGGTAAATAATCCCCCTACTGAGGCGCCGATATGGTCGGCGGTTTCGAGCTTGCTGCCGATCTGACCCGTCTCAAAAGCGGAGCTGCTAAGTAGCTTAGCTACTAAAGGAAAGTAGCAGCCGGCAAATACGCCGCATGATACAAATACAATCGCAAAAGTAAGATGCGTTCCGCCTGCGGCGGATTGGTCCGGCCAAAAAGCAATTGCAGCTAAGATTAATGCGTGTGCGATAACTACCGCAAATACGAGTGAAACGAGATACGAAGTGCGCTTAAGGGTTCCCACAAAATACGAGCTTAAGATTGCACCGGCGGTTAAGCCCACCATAAACAAAGAAGAGATTATCCCAATATACAAATACAGTGAGCCAAAATGTGTTTGGTATATGTACATCAAGACAATAACCACGCCGATGCCTACCAGGCCGGCTGAAAAGATCAGAAACGAACTGTCGAAACTCATATTGCGTATTGCGTATTGCGTATTGCGTATTGTGTTAAGATTCTCGTACGCCTGCCCCGAGCGAAGTCGAGGGGACGCACGACGCACGCCTGTCCTGAGCGCAGCCGAAGGGACGCACGACGAGACATAGATGATTCGCAAAATTACAAAAACTAAAATGGGGACAACAAAAACGACTGGACCTGTTAAGGCTAAGTATTTGACTAATCTGGTAACCGACGCTCCGGATTGCTTTGCGGTCAGTAATAAGCTGTATAGATGTGTTAAAGGTTTGGCATCTCGATTTATCAATAGACTTTCAGGCAAATCTGCCCCGGCATATTTTTTCAGAGCAGCGTCAGCCTTGTCCGGCAAATAAACAGAAAGAAGAGCTTGTGGAGGAAAAACATCAACTCCACCTTCTATCGCTTCAAAGCGGTCTCGCAGAATGCCGGGCCGGCCGGTAAGGCTTTCTGAATCGGAAGCGATAAACCATGTGTCCTCGCCGGGTATTAGAACAAGATGTGAAAAAACGTTCTGGAGTGTCAGTTTTGTCGAGGCACCCAGGTTTATAAGCTCGGTGCCCATGACATTTTCTCCACCCGCTACGCGGACTGCTAATACACCATTAGGCCGCAGTACCTCCTTGATTTGACTATAGAATTCAAGTGTGTAATAGCGATTCAGGACCGAGCTGGTAGCGTCGGGCAAATTGATAATTGCAATATCATATCCTTCGACCTCCCATAAGGGATGGCTTAGTCCACGGCTCAGGACGGGATACTTCTTTTTCTCATTCAACAATGAGCGAATGTCAGAGGTTTCGGCTTGGAAACGCTTGTCGTTAATTCTGAACTTCTCAGGAATAAATGTATTAATTTTTTGCACATATCCGTTGTCACAATGTGCCCATGTTACCGTCTCAATCTGCGGCAGCCGGAGCAACTGCCGGCAAAGTCCCAAACCTGTGCCGATTACAAGAATCGATTTAGCATCAGGATTCTGACAAAGACCGATGGCAGCGATGCGTCCGGCACTTTCTTTATCCGGCAAAACTTCACAGGTACTGCTTTGCCGAATAGCTACCCATTGTCCCTGATAGTCTCCGTAGAGGTACTCAGCCTGAGCTGTTTGGAAAGACCCTTTGAGCCGGCCTTGCGGAAGAAGCTTGTTCCATTTGATGATGCGGATCTGTTGGGACAGATAATTGTCGGCTCCGGCGACGAGAGAAACTAAAATAAATACCGGAACAAAAATCCAAGCCCATCTTCTTGCCTTGATGAGCCGGACCCAAACTATTGATAAAGACAAAATAAAAGCCAAGATAAAGAAAATTCTTGCCGAGCTTACACCCAGTCCGAGAAGGATGGTCGCTCCGGTGCCGCCGAGGAAGCTTCCCGCAGCTTCAATAATATACACACGCGAGACAGCAAAAGATGCCTCTTGCTTCACCCCGTTAGAAACCACATGTTTTTGGTCCGGATTATCATCAGTGAAATCTGTGTAATCCGTGGTTATAGGATTTCTAACGGGGCGAATCCATCGACAAGCAATAGGAAAGAACAATCCTGTGATGATGCTGACCGGTGCATTAATCACTATTGATAAGAGCAAAATAGCCCGTATAGATAGTAGCGCATATGATTCGACACCAGCAAGCTCGCGAGCTTGAACAATCAATATCCACTCAAGAATAAAAGCTGGCAGAAATGCCAGAAGCAGGAATTCTATGTTTTTGAGCAATTTTTCAGCGAAGGTCTTTGCTCTATAAACAAGCGCTGCCCCTAATGCGACCCACAAAAACCACGTGCCGAAGAAAATTCCAACGCTTATGTCGTTGCCTTCAAAGGTGGTGATAAACTCGCGAAAAAGTAAAGACTGGGCGGTTATAGTGAACAGACCGTAGCTGAATATCAAAAAGGCGCGGGACATTCTCATTATTCTTCACCAAAAGTGTCGGCCTGGAAGACTAAAAAGCTCGTGCTTTCTTTCCAGGCATCCGGAGGTAATTTGGCTTTTAGTGACAGTTGTGTGAGCATTTGATTAAGGTCCCAGCCATGTTCGGGTGCAACCTGTGGCAAAAACACAGCCGATCGGCCGTCTTTTCTTAACACAACGCCATCGGTGCCGATTCGGATTTTATCATACGAGTCGATTGGTTGCGGCGATGTCAGGGCGGAGATTTCAATTTTTATGTCTTTGCATTCGTCTTCTGTCACCGGAGAGAAACGTCTATCATTTAAGCTGGCGTTGATAGCATTTAGAATAACTGATTTATACAGAGGCTGCTGCGGAAGAATGTTACCTATGCAGCCTCTCAGTCGGCCACTTGTCGTGAGCGTTACAAAGGCTGCACGGGGACAGCTCATTGCATCGCTTATGGTAACGCCTAACTCAGCGGGTTGTGGGACTCGCTGATTTTGCAAAACGTAACTTATTGTTTTGCGTGCTAAAGTTAAAAGCTGTCTTTTATCTTCTTCAGTTAATTCGGGATTATTATGCAGCGGTTTTATTTCTGGGTTGTTTGCCCACGTCCCGGAAAAGACAACGGATAGGTAACTGACGGGATTGCTAAAATCGCCGGTCAACTCGCCGGAAGTCGTGTAATTTGCTAAACTAACCTTGGTTTCCTTTTCCAGCATTGAAAGCAGCACGGCTATTGGTATGTAACCGCAAATCGTAGCTCCGGTTTTGCGCTTGTATTCGAGAAAGTCCTCTCCGTCCAGCTTGGCTATGTATTCGTATGCCCCCATGTCCAGCTTTTTAATCTGCTCAGGCACATTTTCCGTAAAAGGTACATAGTTAAATCTTGGCCCAAAATGAGTAAAATCGGAGCTTGTAACTACGAGCGTTTCGGTATCTACAAGACTTCGGAGAATTGAGCCGGCTTTTCTAATTGTCTGCGGCGAGCATTGACCAGCTACAATCGGCACAAGCTTGAAACCTTCTTGGCAGTACTGTAATAGCGGCAGCTCCATTTCTACGCTGTTCTCACCCTCAAATGCACGCGGCAGATTTTGAAACACCGGGAACCTCAACAGCTTGCCGATGAATTCAGTATCCAGCGGGATTTGGCCTAAAGGTGTTTCGTAATGTGTTGCCCTCGGCACGCTCAGCATCTCTTCCATGTAGGTGTGATGGCTGGGGCCAATAACGATGATTCGTTTATACTTCCTGTCGATGGTTTTTAGCGCGCTGGCTGCGGTTTGGCCTGAGTATGCGTATCCTGCATGAGGAAGAATAAGTGCAATAACATTGTTTATTACTTTAGTATCGGCTTTCCGAAAGAACTCGTCGAGCTGCGCAGTAAGCACGTTTGGATCTGCATAATACCAACTGCCGGCAAGTGATGAACGGAGAACTACTTTGCCTGGCTGGGCGATAGCTTCTTTGGGAGCACGTGTTTTCCAGAGAAATACAGCAACAATACCTACTGTCACCATCACCAAGAGGAAAGAGGATAGAATCCAGAGGTCTTTTCTGTTATCTGTTCTCTGTCTTCCGTCGTCTGTCCTCTGTCCTCTGTCCTGCCTATTCATATCAGCCGCTCCACTTATTTTGTTTAGAGATGTCCCGCAAAGGCCTGAGAGAACCCGGATACTTTCCAAGCCGGACAGCCCGAACGAATTTACGCGGGACAGTCTTTTTGGCAAGCCATGAGGTGCTAATAACAATTGTTGAACCTGCTTTCAATAATTTCTGGATGAATTTTCTGCGTGTCATCTCCAGACTCCGTATATTTCTTTACCACACCTTGAGCAACAGCCATTTTTAAGCTGGTTCTTCAGGATAGTATAGCCGCTGCGTTCGATAAGCAATTCTTTACAGCTCGGACAATATGTGTTCTGTCCTTCTTTGCTGAGAATATTTCCTATGTAAACGTAGTTTAGTCCTTCGCTGATCGCAATTTCACGAGCCATGTCCAAAGTCTGCGGCGAAGTCGGTGGCAAATGTCGCAATTTATATCGAGGGGTGAAACTTGAAAAGTGCAGAGGAGTTTCACCGCCCAGGTTTGCTTTAACCCAGCGGCTAAGCCGGCGTATCTGCTCAGGCTTGTCGTTCAGCGTCGGGATAATCAGGTTCGTAACTTCAACCAGTATGCCGCTTGCCTTTGCTACGACCAGAGCGTTCTGGACCGGCTTCAGCGTTCCCGAACAAATACGCCGATAGAGGTCATCAGAAATGAATTTCAAGTCTATGTTTGCAGCGTCGACATATTCAAGCAGTTTTTTCCATGGCTGTTCATTTATATATCCGGCTGTCACCAGGACATTGCGTATGCCGGCTTGCCTGGCCAACTTTGCGGTATCATAGACGTATTCATAAAAAATAATAGGGTCGGTATAGGTATATGCCAGGGAGGGACAGTTACGCTCTTTTGCCAGCTCAACAAGTTTCTCTGGCGAACAAACATACGCCTGGCTTTCCTCAGGATTGGCTTGTGATATTTCCCAGTTCTGACAATTTTTGCAATGAAGATTGCACCCGACTGTAGCCACCGAGAAAATTCTGGTGCCCGGCAGGAAATGAAAAAGAGGTTTTTTCTCGACCGGGTCGTAAGGATAAAGCGAACAAGGATACCCATAGACGACCGTGCGCAAGACGCCGTCGATATTGATTCT
>CAZVWH010000108.1:0-9036 GCA_964631175.1 uncultured Pirellulales bacterium
TTGGCGCAGAGATAAAAAACGGTTCTGAAGTTACCAAACTTGAGAAATTAAAAAATGGCAATATTACTATTTTCTGCGACCAGGATAAATATACAGCCAAAGCGGTAATCCTTGCTCCGGGCAGCAGTTACCGCAAGCTCGGAGTGCCGGGCGAGGAAGAATTTCGTAACGCAGGTGCAGGCGTTAGTTATTGCGGAACCTGCGATGCGCCCTTTTTTAAGTCAAAGCAGGTCGTCTCCATCGGTGGTGGCAACACCGCCGTCGAAGAAACGCTGCACCTTACAAAATACGCTGATAAGGTTACCATGATACACCGCAGAGACGAATTCAGGGCAGCCAAGGTTCTGGTCGAAGAGCTCCTGGAAAAAGCAAACGAGACAAATTCAAATTTGTTTATTAAATATAGCACCGTCGCAACCGCCATACAGGGAAAAGACAAGGTCCAATCGGTCAGGCTAAAGAACGTAAAGACCAGCCGGGAAGAAGATTATCCCTGCGATGGCGTATTTATATTTATCGGCATGGTGCCGAACACCGATTTTTTGAAAGGTTTTGTGGAGCTGACCGACAGAGGTTTCATCAGGTGCGATTGTGCTTATCTTCGTACAAGTGTGCCTGGCGTTTTCGTGGCCGGCGACTGCAGGGCCGGAGCGGCTATGCAATTAGCAACAGCCGTCGGTGACGGCGTCGTTGCCGCTATGATGCTCAAGGAATATTATCGAAATCCCGCTTGGTGGACCGAGCCGGTCAGCGACCAATTTTCGCCCAGCGGCTGGTAATCAAAATGTTTAGCCCCCCAATTCATTGGGGGGTTCTTCTTTGCAATAAAATGATTTACGAAGACCTCAAGGACACAAAGCTTTTAATCACCGGCTCCAGCAGCGGAATCGGTGCGGCAACAGCGGTAATTTTTTAGCCAGTGACGCCGCGAGCTTTATTACGGGCGAATATATAGCCGTCAACGGCGGCTTGTATATGAGGGCCTGACAAGAAATTTATCAAATCACCGGAAGATAACGAAGAAGGCGATGACCGCAGCTATGACCGCGCCGCCCAGCCACAAAACAGATGGGGCCGGCCTCAAATCGAATCCCTCTCTAACCGGCATCTGTTTAGCTTTATGCAAAGGTCTGCTAACGGTGATAACTACCATTATGCCTATCAACAAGATGAACGTGATCGCCATTCTGTTAAGGAACGCAATATGGCCGATAGGAATCCCTGCTTTCACAAAATAAGGAAAGTCTCCAAAAAAGACAAACAGCAGGCCATAAACAATAGGATTAAGTATCAAGGCTGTGACGCCCGCCGAGGCGGGAGCGCGTTTGAAAATCATGCCAAACACAAAAGCCGCCAGGATACCGGGTGAGATAAAACCCTGAAACTCCTGGATATAGCTAAATACCCCTTCGGGTATTCTCCGTATCTGGGGCGCTATCAGACAGCCGACGATAACAAAAACGACCGTCATAATCCTGCCCATAGTTATAAGAGACTTCTGTGAGGCGTCCTGTCTAACGTGGCGTTTATATAAATCCATCGTAAAGATAGTGCATGCCGAGTTCAGCATCGAGGCCAACGAGCTCATCACCGCCCCGCATATAGCCGCGAACATAAATCCTCTCAGCCCAGCCGGTATAAGATTCCTGATCAGCGCCGGGTACGCTTCATCAGGTCTGGCTAGGTGGTCCGAATACAACTGCGCAGCCATTATCCCCGGAAAGACAATGGCAAATGGAACAATCAGCCAAAGAGCAGCAGCGAAAATGATACCGAGCTGTCCCTGCTTGAGGCTTTTAGACGCAAGCGTTCTTTGTACGATGAACTGGTTTAGGCCGCAGTAATAGAAATTTGGAATCCAAAGGCCGATGACAAGAGCAGTCCAGGGTAACTCCGGATGGTCGGCTGGAAGCACCATGTGAAGTTTGTCGGCGCTACCCTCAAAAAAGGCCCCTATACTACCTATTGCAATAAAGCCCAGCACCATAGTGATCAGTCCACCGGCAATTAGAGACGAGCCGAAAAAAAGGTCGGCCCAGGCAACGGCCTTTAAACCGCCCCAGGCGGTATAGATAGCGGCGATGATGCCAATTAGCCAGATCGCTCTTGTTATGTCCATATCGAATATCTTATGCAGTGTCAGCCCACCCGAATACAGAACGGCAGTGATGGTGACAGCTACATATATCACCATCGTGTAAAAAGCCATGATCGCTCGTGCTGT
This sequence comes from uncultured Pirellulales bacterium, assembly GCA_964631175.1. Taxonomy (GTDB): domain Bacteria; phylum Planctomycetota; class Phycisphaerae; order Sedimentisphaerales; family Anaerobacaceae; genus CAZVWH01. The sequence continues at coordinate 2,225 of CAZVWH010000108.1, forward strand.
CGAATTATAGCGGTATTCAAGATATTCGGGCATGGTATAGATGCCGGCTCTGAGGAATTTGGGCAGAAAAAAAATGGCCACAAAGACAATAGTAACCGCGCCGAGCAGTTGATAGCCCGAGACAGCTAAGCCGACGTTTCCCGCACCGGCGCCGGCCATTCCGACAAACTGCTCGGTTGAGATATTGGCCGCGATAATGGAGAAGCCGATTAACCACCATTTTAAGCCGCGACTTGCAAGAAAGTAGTCCTCACTTGTCTTTTCCTTGCGGCTTTTGGCCATGCTGAAGGCGACAACGACGCCGATGAAAGCAAGGAATACGCCGATGTCAAAAACGTTTAGCTCCACAGAATATTCCTATATCTGAAACTACAATAAACTAAAAAACAACCCCCAGTAAAACTGGGGGCTAAATACTAAATACATTACATATTTATGGGTCTCTTTTGTTTAAGTGTCTAATCACCATTCGTTTCTTTTTCAGTCTTTTGCGGTGCTTCTTTCTGCTCTGTGGCAACCTCTGCACCCTCAGGTACAACAACAACGTTGACGGTGGCAGTCAAATCCGCAGTGAATTTGAGCGTCACATGATGAGTTCCTACCTGCTTTATATGATGGGGCAACTGCACAATTTCATCAGCTACTTCGAAGCCCTGTTCCCGCAGATTAGCTGCTATCTCACGGGCGGTGATTGAACCAAAAAGGAACCCTTGCTCATTAGCTTTGGCTGCCACGACCGCTTCTGCGCCTTCCACCTTCTCGGCGGCCACGGTCAGCCGACTGTCCTTTTTTATTCGTTGCTCTGCACGCACGGCTTTTTCCTTGGCAATAGCTTTTATGTTATCATCAGTGGCGACCTTTGCCAGGCCCTGCGGCAGCAAATAGTTCCGAGCATATCCCTCATTGACCTCCACAACATCTCCTAACCAGCCGAGCCTGTGAACATCTTCGCAAAGCAAAACCTTCATCCCGTTAGAAATGGTTGGTTTGTTGGAAATCGCTCGTTTTCGCATTGTGCCTCCTTATATTACAGTACCCATGGGTTTATGAACTTTCTAACGGAGTTCATCCCGTTATTCTTTCTGGTTAAATGGCAACTGGTAATTGGTGATTGAATCGATGCCATTTAACCAATTACAAAGCTTACGCGGTAAACGGCAGTAGTGCCATATACCGGGCACGTTTAATCGCTTTTTGGGACTTTCTTTGACAACCCGCACAGTTACCACTGCGCTTACGTGAGTATATTTTGCCGCGATTGGTCAAAAGCTTCTGCAGAGTATCTAAGTCCTTATAATCGATATGTCTTACGCCGTTACGGCAAAAGCGACATTGCGTCTGTTCACGAGCACCAGGAAAGCTGGATTTTCTTCTATTATCACCTTTTCTTTGCATTCTTCCCATCTTTTTCCTATCTACACTGAAGTTTGAAGTGCCTAAAGTGAGCTAAAGTGCCTAAAATTATGGATTATTTTTTTCACTTTAGGCACTCTACATTTTAGGCACTTTACACTATTAAAATGGTATATCATCGGACGGCGCGTCATCGGCTCTGTCCTGGCTGGCCTCATTAGAAGCGGAATACGCGCCTGAGCTTTGCTCTGACCGGCTGGCTGTCGTATCGCCGGTGCCTGGCAGAAACTGAAAGTTTTCAACTGTCACTCTGTGCCTGCTGTGTTTAGTGCCGTCCTGAGCCGTCCAGCTATCGAAGGTCAGCCTGCCTTCTACGAATACAAGCCTGCCTTTGGTAAGGTACTTGTTTATATTTTCAGCCCGTCGAGCGAACGCTCGGCAGTCCACAAAACAGGTCTCTTCACGTTTAGTACCGTCCTGAGCCGTCCATCGGCGATTAGTCGCCAAGCCGAAATCGACCACAGCCGTCTGGTTCGGCGTATATGATAGCTGCGGATCACGAGTCAAATTTCCCATCAGAAAGATTTTGTTGTAACCAGCCATAATTAAGCTCCTTGATGCTTAGTTTTATGGTGACATTCATCCGGGATTTTATCCTATTTGGGATTACCCGTATCCTCTCCCTCTACCTCCTCTGGTTCCTTTGTTTGCTCTGTTTTTTCTGCCAGTTCCGTTTTTTCTGCCAGCTCTGTTTTGGCTGTTTGCTCTGCATCTTGGGCGGTAGCTACCTGCTTTTCTTCAACTTTCTGTGTTGCTTCGGTTTTGCGTTTTTTCTCATGCAAGTCAGCAGTATCTTCTTCAGCTTCTCCGATTTTCTGATTTTCAGCGATTAGAATCAAAACACGCATAATTTTCTCTGACAACTTAACGTTTCTTTCGATGTCCCGTATCCTGTTACCGTCAGCTCTGAAATAACAAAGAATATATGTGCCTTTGGTTTTACGGTTGATCTTGTATGCAAGCTTCCTATCGGCCCATTTTTTTAGTGAGACAATCTCAGCTTCAGCTCTTTGAAGTATATTTTCGATAGTCTGAACAACGCCATCCCAGTCTGATCCTGCTAGAGCCGGGTCAACAAGGAACATCGCCTCGTATAATCTTTTCGTCATAGTTTTCAAAGCTTATTACCTCCAAACATCGGTTAACTGGTAACTGGTGATTGTTTACTGGTTAAATGGTGAACTCAATTACCAATTAGCATTCACCAGTTACCAATCACTAATTACCATTCACCAATTACGAACTATTAAACTCATTCATAGTTTTCTTTATTCCATATTCAATCCAACAGAGAACAGCATCCCTCGCTTTTTCAATTGCCACATCAAGTAGAGGCTTTTCTGTCTCTGTCGGCTTATCAAGAACGTAATCGACAGCAATCTGCCTGCCGCAATAGCCGACGCCGATTCGACATCGGGCGAATTCATTTGTGCCGAGCTTTTCAAGGATGTCGGCAAGCCCATTGTGTCCGCCGGCTGAGCCTTTGGCTCTGATACGAATCCTGCCCGGCTCAAGAGCCATATCGTCAGTTATCACTATCAGATTGCTTAACGCCAATTTGTAAAAGCCAGCCGCAGTTGCCACCGCTTGACCGCTACAGTTCATAAACTGCCAAGGCTTTAGTAATATTAACTTGTTATCTGCATATTCAGCCTCGACAAAACGAGCCCTGAACTTTCTTTTTCTTATCTTCACTCCCAGCCTCTCAGCCAGTGAGTCTATAACCTTAAAGCCGATGTTGTGCCGCGTATCGATATACTCGTCACCCGGGTTGCCAAGACCAACAACCATTTTAATCCCGTTAGAAACAACCATATTTATCCTCTTATAACCCAGCAACAAGAAGAATTTCCAACGGGATAGCCTTCTGCCATCACATCTACTCCCGCCCTAATCTTGTGAGGCTTTTTCCTCGCCCTCAGCCTTTCCAGCTTCGCCGATAACCTCAGGAGCAGCAGGCACTTCTTCTTCGAGCTCCTCGGTAGTCTTAGCCGCTATGACTAAACGACAAGTGACCATCAGCAATTCAGGGTCGCTTACCAGCTTGACACCATCAGGAAGTTTGATATCACGGGCGTGCAAAGCATCACCCACATCCATATTTTTCACAGAGACCATGATAGATTCCGGAATATCGGTTACCTTACACTCAACTTCGAGATGGTCGGTATGCTCCTCAATGATACCACCTTCTGGTCCTGTGCCCTTGGCAGTACCTTTAAGCTCGATAGGAACCGTTACCGTAACTTTCTCAGTTACATCAACTCTCATCAGGTCCGCATGAATAATATCTTTGCTGAGATGGTCATATTGCAGGTCCTTAACGATTACTTTCTGTGGCTTTTTGTCAATCTGTACATTTATTAGCCGATGTCCATGATGCAGTCCTTCTATAAAGTCATGCGCATCCAATGAGATAGCCACTGGTTCTTGTTTGTGTCCATACACAATGGCCGGTATTCGGCCCTGCTTACGCACTATTGCTGCAGCTTTTGAGCCTGCTCGCTGCCGAATGTCCGCCTTCAAACGCAATGTTTTGTCCATAATCCTGCCTCTTCTCAAACACTGTTGAACAAGTTACTTACGGATTCGTTTTTATGAATTCTTCTAACCGCCTCACCCAGCATGTCAGCTACAGTAAAGACCTTAATGCTACCAGTTTCTTTAGCCTCTTCGCTCAGCGGTATGGTATCAGTAACAACAATCTCATCAATCGGTGCCTCTTTCAGCTTTTCGAATGATTGCGGCACAAAGACACCATGCGTAGCGCCGACATATACTTTTTTTGCACCACGGTCCTTAATCAGCTCGGTTGCACTGCACACTGTTCCGGCAGTTGCTATAATATCATCACACATCAATACATTTCTGCCATTCACTTGGCCTATTATCTCATAAGCTTTCACTTCACTGCCGCTGATGCGTCTTTTATGTATAATCGCCAAATCCCCGCCCAAATGCGAAGCATATAGTGACGCAGTTCTGATGTTGCCCACATCCGGGGAGACGACGGTAAGATTATTAATTTTCTTATCTCTGAAATACTTGCTCAATACAAGCTCGCCGGTCAAATGGTCAACCGGTATGTCGAAAAAACCCTGCAATTGATGTGCGTGCAGGTCTACTGCCAGGACCCGGTCGGCGCCGGCGGTAGCAATGAGATTTGCCACTAACTTCGCGGTAATAGGCACGCGACCTTCATCTTTCCTGTCCTGTCGGGCATAGCCAAAATAAGGAATAACCGCAGTAATGCGCTTGGCGCTGGCCCTTTTCAAACAATCCAAGAAAATCAAAAGCTCCATCAAGTGCTCATCAACAGGCCTGCATGTAGATTGTACAACAAAACAATCCGTCCCTCGAACGTCGTCGTCCACTCTGATTAGCTTCTCTCCATCCGGAAAGGCGCTTATTTTTGCGCTACCAAGAGGAATTTCCAGATACTTACAAATCGCGCTTGCCAACACTGGATTACTACTGCCGGCAAATACTTTAAGGCTGCCACTGAGAAACATTTTTCCTAATCCTTTTATTTTTACTGCTGAACATTATCCTGCGAAACTATTTTTCCTGCACTTATATGTGAGCCGTCCTTTAACACAAGAGGCGCCACCAATATTGCGCCGGCACCGATGAAGCAGTTATCGCCTATATGTGTTTCATTTATCTTTTTGCCGTCAAAATTGACTGTTATTGAATCTGCTCCCACATCTACATTTCGTCCCACAGTTGCATCGCTGATATAGCTGTGATGCCGAACTCGGACGCCTTGTGATAAAGTTGAATTCTTGACTTCCGTATAAACTCCCAGAACAACATCATCTTCCAGAACTGCTCCGTGCCTTAAATAAGCGAATGGCCCGATTCGACAGCCCTTACCGATTTTAACTTTGCCGTGAATATAAGTGAACGGCTCAATAATTGTATCTTGTCCAATTTCGGCTCTTGCATCAATCCATGTATTATGGGGGTCAACTATAGTCACGCCGTGGTCCATCAATTCTTGCTGGATGCGCCGCTGCATAATCTTACTCGCTGTGCTGAGCTGTGCTCTGCTGTTGACGCCCATGGCCTCCTCGGGCCGTACCGCCGTAACCGCTACCACTTTATGGCCGGTCGTAATGATAAGTGATAGCGCATCGGTCAGATAATATTCTTTCTTGACATTGTCAGGTTTAACCTGCTCAACAGCCTCAAAGAGAATCTTGTTGTTGAACAGATAATAGCTCGGATTAATCTCTGTTATAGCTAATTGTTCTCTTGTGCAATCGGCATCTTCTACAATGCCCTGGATATTGCCGTATCTGTCACGGATTATGCGTCCGTAGCCGGTTGGGTCGTCCAAAGCCGCGGTAGCCAATGTTGCCGCTGCCTGCTCCATTTGGTGCTTTCCGATAAGTGTCGTTAGCGTTTCAGCTCTAACCAACGGTCCGTCGCCGCAAAGAACCAGTGTTTCACCTTCGAAATCCTTTAGATACTCTTTACTGCGTAAAACCGCATGAGCAGTGCCTAATTGTTTATCTTGTTGGATCCACACAATATCTTCAGCCTCGCTGAATCGCTCTGCGACTTGCTCAGCACCGAAGCCTACCACAGCATATATTTTCGCTACACCTACTTCACGACAGGCATCCAACACGTATGCCAGCATAGGACGTCCGCAGACCTCATGCAGCACCTTTGGCAGTTGCGTATTCATCCTGCTGCTGATGCCTGCGGCTAATATTATCGCTACTCTTTCAACCATTTTTACCTCGTATTGCGTTCATCGTATCGCGTATTGCGTTCTCATTTTATGAAAAACACTACGCACGACGCAATACGCATAACGCACGACGAATTAATCTACCCGGCCAGGATTTGAACCTGGAACGGGAGGATCAAAACCTCCTGTGTTACCATTACACCACCGGGTATACTTGTTCTGCGCATATCGCACTGCGTACCGAGTTGACATTCTTTCAACAACATCCTTTTCGCAATACGCAAGACGCATAATGAACTTGTCACGGAGATCCGTCTGAAGCCGGATCCTGCTGGGCTACGGGCCTCCATTGTGCAATATATCGCAAAATGGGAACCACCTGTCGGAGGCTTGAGTCAACCATGCCGTGATACTGCTGACCCCAAATACCCGCTTTCAGCGGGATCAACTCTACCCCGTGCGACAGAGCAACTTTTCAATAGCGGAACTATAGCTGACTAATGCTAATGAATCAATCTTTTTTTCTTTTTTCTCAGCAGATTAATCAATATTGACGGCGAAACCGCAGTTTTTCCACATTAACCTTCTCTAATCAGCTACTTTTTACAAGATATGAGTTAATCCTCCTCGTTATCGGTGGAGACATAGCCGCGCTGGCCCTCATTTACGTATGCAGGTTCTGACAAATCGGCCTCAG
>CAZVWH010000109.1:0-8987 GCA_964631175.1 uncultured Pirellulales bacterium
CAAGTCGATACAGGCTCGTCGGCAACACCCGTCTAATCATTCCAAGCGGCAGGTACCTCCTTATAAATATCGAAACTAACCGGCAATAGTCAACAAGGAAAGGTTTTACATCATATAGGTCCCAAACAGCCCAACGAGTTGGACCCCAGTGAAATATGTTCCTTACAAAATTCCGGACGTAGTGTCTTCGATTGAGCAGGTTCAATAATTCGTGTTTTAAATACACCAAGTGGATGTGCCTTTTCCTTTCCTGGCGTTGAGCCTTGCATGTTCGGCTGAGGGCATCTAAATACTGTGTGTATTGTAGGCTCACACCAGATAGATTTCCCATCCTATGCCACATCATGGACCGCAAATTTATTTCCGTAAGTTTGTACTTCTGATCACGCTCATCATACTTGAACTCTGGCTCGTTAATGCCAACGAGGTCCATACCTTCCAACAACTTCCTTCCCTGCTGCCTGATGATCTCTGGGGCTTGGTTCGACGCGCTCGAAAAGACTCCAAACTCGTCTGGATACTGGGAGAGCTTCTTGCCTGTCCATTCATTCAGGATACTACCGCACCTCGACCGATATCCTACATACGCATAAATACAAGAATCATCGCCGGGGATGACTTCAGACGCCAGAAACGAAATCCCTGTACGTAGCATGTCCTTAAGGTACGTCGCACAGTCGCTCATGTCGTTATGTGATCTGAGCACTATAGAACGAAATACGCGACTGTTAATTATGTCGTATCGTTTTACCGGCTTGATTATGATCGGATACGACAGATTGCGCAGCTTAGCCAGATCGTGTACTGTTTGTATCGAAGCGGATATGGGATGTGGAATCCCGAGCTTGTCACAACATTCATACTGATATGCCTTGCTGGATACTTCGACAATATTGTCATTGTTGAAAGGGATAAAACAAAAGGAAGATATCTCGTCATATACTTCATGCAGCAACTCAATCTGGTGATCGTCTGTGGGGAAGAGGACAATTTTTTCGTAGTTTCGATGTAAATCCTTAAGACTACGAACAATCGATATGGGATTCATTTGCACCAAGAGAAATTTCTTAATCTTATTACTGAAAGAAGCTAAACTACGGATAGAATCGAGCAGGATGATGTCCTCTACGCCCTTTTCATAGAGCTCCCGAATGATGCAGTAACCATTAACGTACCCCCCTAGAACTAATGCGCACGCAAAATTTCTCACAGAAAATCTCTACCCTTTTCGACAACAGTATTATGCAGCGTTTCAATCTTGATTTGTTTGCCAGTCAGGTATCTAAAAATCGGCCCCATGTATGGAATTGCGCACTTCGGAGGTGGAGAAAATGCCATTTTGACAAAAGCTTTTTGCATATAAAAAATTGGAAATAAGCTAGCTACTTCCTGTCCTTCGTAACCAATTAATGGATAAAATTTACTTTTAGTATGTGCTTCTGCTGCTCTTAGCCAATCCAGCTTATGAAAAATGGTCCCCATTTCGGATGAATCCACAATCTCATCCCACATCTGGAGCTCTTTTTCATCCGCAATCTTTACATTGATATCACTCATTCTTCATCCACAGATTAAAGATGTCTTTACAGGTTCCAAAATAAGCGTTTCTTCTTTTACATTCTTTGATGATCTTCTCATAGACTACGCTCCATCCTGGAAATTCCCTTTCATTAAATACTCTCTGATGCCAAAGCACAGTTAAAAGCCCTTTTTGCTTTTCGACCTTTTCTATTAAACTGAGACATTCCTTCCAAATCACATCTTCGCTATCATAATTTAAAAACAATGCACTATCCATTATGATTAGAGGAATTTCTAAGAAAGAATCATCAAAAGGATGAAATGGCAAGTATCTTTCGTCTCTAAATCCAACTCTATCCCTAAATCCAAAAGATGCATCATATAGGAATCCGACTCTCTGCTGAATTCTCCATGTTTTTGGAATTTCCAAATTCAAATAATGCTGACGGATTCCTATTACCTCGGCACCCAGAACATCCTCAAGTTCTTTTTTTTCTTCTCGAAGTGAATTCTCGTTTTTATACGAATCGTAGGAACCATGCAATCCTATTTCCCAGCCATTTCTATGAAGCAGTTGTATAATTTTGCAAACCTTCTTGTCATCGAATTTGTATTTACCTGCCGAGAGAACCCACTGCTTTGGTCTGAGCAAACTTATTTTTTTACTCTCCTGCATGAAGAAAAAAGTCGATCTAACCCCGAATTTGTCTTCAATCCTCATTATTGCCGGAAAACCCCAGTAGGGATTTCTAAATTTGAATAATTGCCGGACTTGCAGGTAATTGGCCTTCTTGACTTGCGTAATGTATTGATATGTTTTTCTGATCCTATCAACATCATGCGTAAGGCACACGGCAAATTTTTTATTATCTGGCCAGATAATTCCATGCTCCATCTGTCTCGATATACCTCAAAGCTTCTTGGCCGCCATTTCAGGAATCAGTTACTCATTGTTCTTCTGCCGGGAATTATTAAATACGGCTTTATATATTCTTTCTAACCGTGATGCCGCATCAGAAGCCAAAAAGTGTGATTGCGCATATTGATAGTTATACAAAGAGATTCTTTCGTATAACCTCTTATCCAAAACCAGCTTCTCAACCAAATTTGCAAAAATTTCTGGTTCTAAACTATCTGAAATAAAACCATGTTTTCCGTTCTTAAAAAAATCGGCAAGCCCCCCAACGGGTCTGGTAACAACCGGCAATCCGTAAGCCATTGCTTCTATTACTGAGACGGGACAGCCTTCGGTGTAACTTGGCAGACAGAATACGTTGGCTTGTTCGAATGCGCGACGCTTCTGGAGGCCCGTTATATAACCTGTAAATGTAACATTACCGGTATTGTGCGCACGTACAAAAGATTTGACATCATCTAATTCTTCGCCATCTCCTGCGACGACAAGTTCCACTGCAGGATATTTGCGCCGAATTAGAGAAACCGCCTCCAAGGTTTCGTATATGCCTTTTTCTCGGATGATTCGTGCAAGAAAAAGAACACGCCACTTTGCGGATTCCTGTCTCTCTCTCAGAGCATTATGTATATCAAATGCCTCGATCTCATCGTCACTAATGGCCGTTACCTCCTTATAAATCGGCTTAATGACACCCCACTTTTCAAGCGTCTCTCTGATTTCATTTGATAACACAATAAAGGCATCTATTTTGCCAAAGAACAATCTAAACAGCCAAAGAAAGTAGCGCTCAATGCGTACTTCACATGATTTTTTCCAACCATGGAAAAATACTACTACTTTTCTCTTGTTAGCTCTCACCAATAACGCAAAGATGCCATCTCGAATAAAGGACTTAAAATCTAAAGAAGGATTTAGATGTACTAAGTCTATACTGTTCTTTCTTAAGAGCCTCACAAATCTCCAGTAATCAGCCAACATTCGCAGAGGTCTTGCCCAGAAGCCTTGTTCTTTTGGGCTTGTTCCTACCACAAAGTGTTGCACAGGTACAGTAAATCTTCCCCGCAATTTTCTGTAATAATTGGATACTCCACCTAATGAGTCAGGATGTGTAATAAGCACCCTCATATAACCGTCCACCTGATTCTTGATCTCATCTGGCACTACATTCATGGAGACTGTTTTGCCTACTTCTCAACTGACGCTTGTTTATTTGAGTTCCTGGCAATCTTCTCAGCCACCTCGGAGAAAGTGGAGAACTTAATTCCTCCATTGCTGTCGGAATAGCGCTGCATGGCTGACAAGAAGCTATCCAGATGCTTATCATTCCAGAAATCCTTGCTGTGGCCTATAAGCACCAGAGGAACAGTACGCCCTACATCGTTGTTAGTATTGTTATTCTTTCGCAGGACTTCTTCTACCGCTTTGACCATTGATTGGGCGCTCAATTTACAGAAATCCACATTGACCGGATGCATTGAACCCAATTTCATCAATACTTCCATAAGACTTGTAGTACTTCGAATTCCCCTCGCCTGATTTATTGCGCTGGGATACCGGCTCTCTATTTTTCTGCGTTTGAGCGTTGTCCGAAGCTTCGACCACCTAAAGTTAGCGATGTAGGACCGCATCTTCGAGTAAACCGGGAATTCAAGAATATGCTCGCCCTTGGGTCCGCTTAGGCACACATCATCCTCTGTAGTCCACCAGTAGCCGTGATTAGACACGGCCCCTCGAAAATCACAGTGCCCAACTGAAGACCGTTTATACAGCCCCTGTACAATAGAGCTGTCGATCAATAAACCTACGGCCTTCATAGCAGGTATTACCTTCAAAGAAGGTTGGATGTTGAACCCCCCAGCTCGAAAGGCAATACATTGATATGTTGAATTGATTGGACGTAGTATCTGCTCCAAGGTCTGCTTTCCTTTCGACAGCGCGCCCATGATTGAATACTCATCCCCACGATCGCCCAGGCCATGTGGAAGGTCAGCAATACACCATTGGCCTATCTTCAAGCGCCACAAACAACCGTCTAATTCTGCCCCGATCCATTGTGGATGCAGATGCAGTTGGACATCATGTCCCCGTCTTATTGCTTCTCGCGCTTGCTCCTCCATGGCTTTAGCAGGTGAGTAACCGACATCGAGCCTGTCTTCCATTTGTTTGAAGGCCCAGTATTCCGCCACTTCAAACATAATGGTGAGTTTCGCGCCATATCTATCACAGATATTAAGGATTCGGCTGGTCGGCTCAATGACGTCCCGCATTACATCACCCGCGCCATTGCCGAAGATCTCGTAGTCAAGGCTCAATATAAGGTGTATCAACTTAGCTCCCTCCTCTCTTCAGGTTCAAAATGTCCACTGCTGAGATTTCGCTTCCAATGAGTGACATGAGTAACCAAGGAAGATCCTCGTTTGTGCCGCGAATTTCATAAATTAAGGCTATTTGTATTCCAAAATAATTTTTCGTACTGCGGAATAATCTTTTCTACCCTAAAATCCTCGGCCCTTTTTCTGCCTTCTATAGAAAACCTTCTTCTTAAGCCTTCATCTTTTAACAAAGTCAACACCGCCTCTGTTAACTCCTTCTCATCCGACACAGGCACCAAAATCCCATTTTTACCATTTGTTATTATCTCACTGGGTCCAGTCAGGCAATCTGTGGAAACAACAGGTACGCCACAAGCCATAGCTTCTAAAAGCACATTAGGTAAACCTTCAAAATCAGAAGATAAAACTAAGATATCAGATTTTGAAATCCATGCATAAGGATTAGATTGAAATCCAACAAAGTCAACCCACTCACTTATCTTCAATTGCGATGCTAAATCCTCCAATTCTCTCTGTAACCTGCCTTTTCCTACAATAATTAAACGAACATTTTCTTCCTCCCTTCTTACCAAAGAAAACGCCCTCAAAAGCCTATCAAATCGCTTCGCCTCAGCCAACCTACCTACACCGATAATAACTTTAGCTCCTTCATTCTGAAAAAACGAGTGTGTGACTCGCTCTTGTGCTTTTGCTCGTATCTCTTGCAAAGTAACAGGATTATAAATAGTTTTTACTTTCTCTGATCGAATATGGAAATCCTTTTCTATCGCGCTTTTGGTGTGATTAGAATTACATACAATCATATCAGCTCTTCTGTAAGCAAATATGCGTAGCATTCTACCTAATAAATCGAAATGGGCTGTTGGCGAAGACTTAGGTGGATAACTCCGCTCAGACAGAATTAAATCAAATTTTCTCCTGGTAAAAAACAGACTTGCCAGAACGGTTACAATGTTTGTGTAACCAAGAAAACTCATCACTACATTCGGCTGAAAATGAGTTATGATCTTCCTTAATTTCAAAATTATCTTGAAAAAATGCCATCTATTTGTTTTATCTAAACATATAATTTCAGGAGTAGAACCGAAATCTTTTTGGTAATCCAGTATTTCTTCAAAAATTACTAATAAGATATCATATCTATTTTTATCCAAATGATTAATCAAATGTACCATAACTCGTTCGGCACCGCCGCCACCCAACGAGCTAATAACAAATAACAGTTTCTTCTTAAAGATATTGCTGGAGCTCATGAACTATGGCCTTTTCATTTTCAGAATTCCTGCCGGATGTAAAAGCTGAACCAACTTGGATTATTTTAATTGTCTACCCCCATCATTGATATTTTACTCGGTTTTTTTCGAAGAGCTTATTCAAAAATTTAACAATACGTTCTCCCTGTTTAGAGTAATGGAAGTTCTGCTCAGCGACCTTTCTTCCAGCCAATCCTATCCTTCGAGACAATTTTGAATCAAACAAAGCAAGTTCAATCTTTTGAGCAAAGACCTCAGCGTCGCAGGGCGGGGCTATAAAGGCAGTTTCACCATCTTTCAGAAACCGGCCGACCTCACCCACAGAACTGGTGATCACGGGTCTGCCAGAAGCCAAATATTCACCTATCTTTGTTGGAAACCTTGCTTTTGATCGCTCGTCATCCTCCAAAGGAGCAAGTAAGGCTTGCGCGTTTGAATATAATGCCAACAGCTCTTCACGGGTGACATATCCTGTCAAAACAATTCGTTCTTTATTTATGCCCAAGCCATTAGCAAACGAGTATATATCAGCTTTCGATTTCGGCGTATATCTACCAGCAATAAGCAACTTGCAATCACTTTTTCTTGAAACAAGAGAAAATGCTTTTATCAGCCAGAAAACTGAATCTATGTAACCATCAATTTGACCACACCAAAGGATATATTTCCCCTTGTAGAAAGGGTTATTTAACAAAGTATAACGCTCCTTAGTATCAGCCAATATGGGTATTTGGATTATTTCTGGTCTATGAGGGTCACCAGTAATTGCTCTAACACGCTCAGCCAAGAAAGTTGATATTGCAAATACACCATCTGCTAACGTAAACCTCAGACGCTTATAATACCATTTGACACTTGCAGAGCATGATGGAAGCGAAGGCATCCATTCGCACAGTTCGATGATAACCGGAATCCTTCGGAGTTTTGCCACAATCGTTGCCGGGATGCACAAAATAGGTGTGACACTATAGAGATATAAATAACTACAACTTGGTGCCGTTAGAATTCTCCAAATCGCCAGTAACCATCCCCTAAAAGTGCGGTACCCCCGAAGAAGGAAAGAAGCGTCACGAACTGTTTCGCCGTATGTGTATTCAAAATCTACACATTTATGCGTCCCCGTTACTGCTTTATTCACCACCTGGTCCGGATAATCGCTCCATTTAGTAATTAGAACTTTTACAGAAACGCCCTGCTCTACGAGAGCTCTCCCAAGCAAACCAACACGAATACTTGAGGCATTACCATTTGGAAAACCGAAACGGTCAACTAATATGAAAAAGTTTGCCTCACTGAACTTTCGTTTATCAGCTTGTTCCACGACTATCATTTACAGGTATTTTGTCCCTGCCGGTGGCTCTATGAATATTAGTGTGCCGCTTTTGTAGAAGAAATTGGTGCTTTCGAAACAGAAAGTCTGTTTCGTCTGCTATGCAGATAACTGTAACACCGCCCAGCGTATATGCAGAGGATAAAGTGTCCTACGGACACGGTCGGATGTGTATAGGTACTAAGTCCGGTTAAAGCCAAAGCCCAGACCAATAGCACAACAGCAGGAGCAGCGTAATCCCATGATGGCTTTTTGCGGAGAACCCGCCAAGCCGGCAAAATCATAATGACAATATAGCTGATAAGAAGTGGCAAGCCACCATTAAACGCCATCAGCGTATAGGCGCCATCTATCCATGCGTACTCTCGTCCACTCCAGTTCCATGTGGCCCTTGGGCCTTTGCCGACAATCAGATCGCTGACTGACACCTGGGACAGGAACTGTACATATTGATCCGATCTGGTATCAATCCATAATCTTTCAGCAAGCAACGAGAGGGAACTTGTGAGTTGCTCAATAGCAACGTAGGCAGCGATGCCTGCGATACACAGCAGAATGCATACAATTGTGCCGAGGTACGCCAGGCTTCGTGTGCGAAACAGCCTTATGAACTTTATCAGCAAGACTGCCGAATAAATCACAATGATTATGAGAAATGAGCGAGAGAGATACTGCGGGGTGGCCAAGACCAGGATGGCAAACGGGAATGCTAAAAACGCCAATCTGGCTGGTGAGATATTGGCGTCCTTGACGGCCAGCAGTACCCAGGGTGCCGTCCACAGGAGAATACCCATGTATCCTCGGAGGAACCATTGAGCTTGGTGCACCGAAGAAAATCGGTGAAACTGCAATATGTTCAGCAGGACGATGCCCGCAGTCACATAGGACACGACATAGACCAGCCGAGTCGATATCTTCCATGCGTTTCTATTTGTTCCCGCAAAAAGGACTAAGCAGGACACCCACAGGAGAAGACCCTTTGTACCCCTTAGCTCTGACGGACGGGGTAGCACTTCCCAATACGCTACTATTGAGTGTATTAACATCCAGAATATCATTACTGCGAATGCGATACGAGTACTTAGACCGACCTTCGCCCATCCCCCCGGGAACAAGTACATTATTCCCGCCAGAATCCCGGCTATTAGGCCCGTGTAGACAGCTATCCGTGTATACGTTAGAGCAAACTCGTCTGGGTCAGCTTGTACGATGTCTCTACGGCTCTCATAGGTTGTAGATATCCTATGGTAGGCGCTCGCTCGCAGCAAGTCATGAGAAAATATCCCCAATAGCGCAATGACGAGTAGGATTGAACGAAGATGCCATCCCCCGGATGAGACTGTGACTGATCGCGTCATTGGATAATCTAAATCAATCGCCTGACTTTTGATATATGTAGCCATCTTTTTGACCCTCAGATTAACATAAAAATACAAACATTAAATACTGACCAGGAATACACCGTCTATGTCTAACAAAAGCTGGCCTCCACGCCATACATACGTTATATTTTCATTTTTCGATAATAGTAACACATCATGCCACAATACAGACCACCAGCAATAACTTTTGTAAATACAGCACCGAGGGCACCAAAAGCTGGTATAAGTGTAAGGCTACCGGCTATTATCGAA
>CAZVWH010000110.1:0-8951 GCA_964631175.1 uncultured Pirellulales bacterium
TCCACATGTTTAAAGCGTTGTGTGTGTCATATCGCTGGTCAGCATGGATATCACGATCACGCGAACTGGCTGCCTTATCCACGGACCATCCATAGCTGAAGCCGTTGCCCCGGTCGCCGAATACGTCGCCATAATCCGGCAGGTATCCTACAGGCACCTCTCTGGAACCTTGTGTTGCGGACTGGAAGTTGATCTTTACCGACTGGCCATTGGCAACGCCTACAATCAAACCAAAGGTCAAGAGTAAAATTAAACAGACAAGTTTTTTACACATAACATTCCTCCTTCAGAGAAACAAATACAAAGATTAAAGTGCTTTGGCCATGCACCAAAACACCAATTACTTTCAACTTCCAGCAAATGGCAAATACGAAACTCTCACTTCCACTGGATTCTCATTTTGTTGAAACAAACTTTTATAGACTTGACTCTACCTCCTGCTTCTTAAAGCCAACATACACTGCTAACTAAAGTTTGAAAATCCTGATTCTATGGTATAAGCCACAAGCCTCCTTTAAAAGAAACAAGTTTTCTCACCTCATAGAGCCAAAAACCATAGAATATAACAATTATATTTATACCAAATTAACAGCTTGTACCTCAAGGAAAATCTTTAAACACCCCACTTCATACTCCAGCGCCACATGAGTCCAAATAATCTGGTCGCTTGTGTAGATAACCTCTTAAGTTCACAAGAGATACAAGGGATTAAGGCATGGATGCAATGCTAAAAATAAACAGGGCCTATACTGAATCAACCGGTATAGGCCCCCAACTGGTACAGTACCTTTAGCTAATCAACCCACACCAAGCTAATCATTATTCCGCAAGCAGTGGAAGATATAATCTGATGTCATCAATGTACAGATCACCTGCACCACCGGGCTGTGTGTTGGCTCTATCGCCGACACCAATGGTCATCTTCTTGATAGCCTGTGGATTCACGCCGGTAAAGTCGGCAAAAGGAATATTCCACTCTGCCCAGCTTGGTGTAGCTGATGCATTCGGATCCGGATGTGTAATAACCGCACTATTGCCGGTGCTATCCTCAAGAACTACATACATCGGCTCAGGAACATTACTTTCTATTCCAACGTCTTGTGACTGCCAATCTCCTGTAGTTGTGCCGGTTATAGTAACGTCAGAGAATTCAGCCACGCACGTGGCACTACTGTCGTGGCTGCAAACGATTAAGCCAACATAGACATCCACAAGCATAGGCATTGTATCTGACCCCAGTTTTACCCAGTTTGTTCCGTCCATTGAGGTTTGACCTGTAAACGTGTTTCCGCTGCGGGTCAATCTCACCCAGATGGGAGTGCCGACATCAATTTGTGCATCAACATCACTTATCTCGCCCTGCGAAATACGGCGCAGGAACTGAGCTTCATATATAGGCTGTATGTCCACCATCGCATGTGCAGAGTCGGGTTCCAGCGTCTGTCGAATCATCACTCCTGCCTTGGCTGAGTCGTGCGTATTAGTCATGCTGACTACCCGTGCAGTTATGCTTCCAGCACCGGAGAGCCGCTTGTAGGCATAATGGAACTGGTCGGAGTTTTCCCAGATATCTGCACCGGCGCCGGTCATTGTGTAGGCTGCTTGCCCCTCAGGGGTGAAGCTGCCAACAGATGCCGATAAGCCTCGCAGCCACAACGTTAAGGACTCAGCACCATCTACAGTCCAATCCTGCGGAGCTTCCCACGTTCGTTGAGCCTCAGAATAAAGTAGTGTCCCAGCCTGTTCCAGGTCTGTCCCCTCGTTTACAGTACCATCGTTGTCGTAATGCATGTACATGGATTGAGAGCCACTGCGAACTATTTTTTGCTCCGCGAACGGTGGATCAAAGTGCCCTACTGTCATGCCGGTATTGTTCACATAGTAGTCTTTCCATGTGTCGTATATCCTATTACTAGTGTCGTTATAGTCTTCAAAGTCGTCCACTACCGTAAAGTTGGCTACCGTAAAGCTCCAAACGTCGCCTTTCCACGGACTATTCGGGTCCATATCATTGACCTCATCGACCCGCCAGTAATAGGTCTGGCCGAATTCGAGAAGGCCGGGAAGATCACAACTGGTAGCGTCCTGGTTTCGACTCGCCAGAACGCTGCACGTATCGTTGTCTCTGCTGGCTTCGTTGACATCGTTTAAATCTGCTCCGAAGTACACATCATGCTTAACAGCATATTTTCCTTCGGTCCAGCGCAGGATAGCATCGCGGGGCACGTCTATCCGCCCATCTGTCGGGTTAGGATTACCTGCCTCCTTATCGGCCCCGAGTACAAGCAAAGCGGTTCCCCACAGACTGGGATTGTGGGGGGGAGTGGTCTCTATATACCAACTCACCTGTGTGTCCCGACCACCACCGTCGTCATCGTCGTCAATCACTACGTCAATCCCGATTAACTGACCAAGTTGCGGTGGCCCGCCTATCATAGTCAACCACGGCAGCTTGATTTCAAAGAGATACCCAGAATCGGTTGTGGCCACTGCATATTCCAAACCCTCCAGCGCGTTCTCCGTACTGTTTCGAAAATACCATTCGACAGGTGTTTCTACCTCTCCGTTGTTCCACCTAAAGCAGTACTGATAGTCATTCTTATCATCAGTAGAAGTACCTTTGCTGTTGTCCCCGTCGATAAAAAACTCAATACGGTCATCATCCCAACCTGAGCCTGCGTCTGAATCTTGCACCAAAGCCTCATCATTGACATCGATTAGTACGTACAGATATTCCGAGTCCCAAAGCGCCCTCCAACTACCGGAGCAATCGTCGGGCGAGGAGGGGTCACTTCCCTCCAGGGTTATGGTTAGGAACTGTTCTGTCGAAAGGAACCATACATTGTCTACAACACCGTCGAGAATCGGCTGTTGAGATCCCGCGGCCGGAATCTTAACGCCCTCTTCATCTGCGGACACATAACCGGCCAAGCCCAGCACCAAAACAAAAAGAGTCAGATAAATCGTTCTTCTACACATGTCATACCTCCCTCAGAAAAGATTATAGTAATTACGCGTTGGCCACATACTAAAACATAAATTATTTTCAGCTTCCAGCAAATGGCAGATATAAAACTCTTATTTCCACTGGATTTTCATTTTGTTGAAACAAACTTTTATAGACTTGACTCTACCTCCTGCTTCTTGAAGCCAACATAAACTGCTAACCAAAGTGTGAAAATCCTGATTCTATGGTATAAGCCACAAGCCTCCCTTAAAAGACATGAATTTTCTCACCTCATAGAGCCAAAAACCATAGAATACAACGATTATATTTATACCAAATTAATCCTGTATATATCAAGGAAAATCTGTAATTGATTATCCTGCGTCTTGGGTCTTGAGTTTTGCTATCGGAATCAAGTACAATTGTTCCGGCAATTGTTCAACGTTCGAAGAAAACCAGAGGTATTAAGAGTTTTGATCAAGAGACAAAAAATACTTATAACAGGACGCGTTCAGGGCGTCGGCTTTCGGCCGGCTGTATATAGAATTGCGCAGGCACTCGGCCTTACCGGCCTCGTGTATAATGACACCAAAGGTGTTACAATCGAATTGCAGGGACAAAAAGAAAGAATTGCCGATTTTTTAGCGCATCTTCAGTCTCAGGATAAACCGCCATTAGCTGATCTAAAGACCTGTACAGCCATAAATTTACCTATCATCGACGGAGAAGATAAATTTATTATCAAGACAAGTGACACGCAAGGTTCCGCTTTATCGCAGGTTACTGCGGATATCGCTACCTGCCGGGACTGCCTTGCCGAACTGGCTGATAAAGAAAACTTCCGGTATGGCTATCCTTTCATAAACTGCACCAATTGCGGGCCGAGGTATTCCATCGTCAAAAACATTCCATACGACAGGCCAAATACAACGATGTCGGTATTTAATATGTGCGACAGATGCGCTGCTCAATATACCGATGTCACTGACCGGCGTTTCCACGCTCAGCCGGTTGCCTGCAGCACGTGCGGGCCAGAAATCTGGCTGACCAATAGCAAAGGCAAAACAATAAAAACAGGAGCTGAAAAAACTATAGCTGAAGCCGCCCGATTGCTTCGCGCCGGCAAGATTGCCGCCATAAAAGGAATCGGTGGATTTCACCTTGCCGTCGATGCGCTTAATGAAAAAGCGGTCAGGAGACTTCGACAGCGCAAAAAGCGAGACCATAAGCCCTTTGCTGTAATGGCCGATTCAATCGAAAAAATAAAAAAATACGCCGTCGTGAGCAAATCGGCTGAGAGGCTTTTAAAAAGTCCGCAAGCCCCGATAGTTTTACTGCCCAAAAGGGGAAATTCGGCTATAGCCCCATCGATCGCCGAGGGCGTTGATACCTTAGGCTTTATGCTGTGTTATGCACCGCTTCATTATCTGCTCTTTGCGCAGGGGATAGAGGTTTTAGTAATGACCAGCGGCAATATATCCGACGAGCCGTTAATTTGTAAAAACCAAATTGCTCTGGAGCGGCTCGGCTGCATCGCCGATGCCTTTTTGTTGCACGACAGAGAAATCCACCGGCAGGTTGATGATTCGGTGGTGCATTTTATAGACGATAAGCCGGTGCCGTTGAGAAGGGCCAGAGGCTATGTCCCGACGCCGATTTTTATGGAGATAAATTCTCCAAAGGATATATTCGCAGCGGGGTCGGATATGAAAAATACCTTTTGTTTTGTAAAACAGAATCAGCTCATCTGCAGCGAACATATCGGCGATCTCGAAGATGCGGAGGTCTATCACCATTACATCGATTCAATCGAGCACCTGCGAAGGCTGTTTGAAGTCGAGCCGAAGGTCGTTGTTTGCGACCTTCATCCGGGTTATTTATCCACGCAATATGCCAAATCACTATCTGGTACGCAGCTTATTCAGGTTCAGCATCACTGGGCGCACATTGCATCAGTTTTGGTCGAGCACGGCCTTTCCGGCCCGGTCATCGGCATCGAATGTGACGGCACCGGCTACGGCACCGATGGAGCCATCTGGGGCTGTGAGTGTATGATAGCGTCGTTAGAGAAATTTGAACGATTCGGCCACTTGGCTTACTACGACTTAGCCGGCGCTGATAAGGCGAGCAAAGAAGCTATAAGACCATTGCTGGCGCTTTTAAAAAAAACCTACGGTAGTGATTTTAAATTAGATGAATTTATGTGGTTGCTTGAGCGAATAAAGACTACCTCGAATAATAATTCAAAACTCAAAACTCAAAACTTAAAACTAATTTCAGAGCAGCTTGTCAAAGGCGTTAACTGCGTAAAGACGTCCAGCCTTGGCAGAGTTTTCGACGCAGTTGCTGCAATGTTAGGCTTAGGCAACTACAATCATTTTGATGCACAACTACCGATGGCTCTGGAGGCAATCGCCGCCGATGGAATCGAGGAATATTACGACTATGAATTTATAAAAGAATCTGGGGGGCCGATGCAGCTTGATTTGTCTATGATGTTTAGACAGTTGGTTGATGATGTTAAGAAAGGCCATGATGCAACTGTTTCTTCAGCTAAGTTTCACAATACGCTTTCCATCGCCTTTCTGGCGATGGCTAAACAAGCAAGAGAGAGTACAAAGCTCGATACAGTTGCTCTTAGTGGCGGCGTATTTTGTAATCGGTATTTGACGAATCGTTTAATAAGGCAGTTGAGGGAAAGCGATTTTCGCGTATTGTTTAATCGAGAAGTTCCTGCCAACGACGGCGGCTTATCCATCGGCCAGGCTGCAATAGCCGCGTATCTCGTCGCTCGTGACTCGTTGCTCACCTGACCTGCGTAACCGAAGGCGAAACACAGGTGATTCGTGATTTGTGGTTTGTGGTTTGTGGTTGGTTAAGCGTGAAACTTTATTGATATTTATGCCTCCTTGTCACTCCCGCGCAGGTGGGAATCCATACATTCTAAAAGTTTGAAGAATATCCAAATTTATTTGTAATCGCATATAAAGTCACCCATTCAAAACAACGATAGATAAATGGGAGATTTTCACTTTGTAAAAGTAATCCATAACTTTTTATATATTAGGTGGGTAAATATGAATTGTTCAAGAAAAATTGTTATTTTATGTGAGATATTAAAAGCAGAGATTGAATACATCGAGCGGTTCTTTAAAGGCATAAATGAATGGAATGAGTCGGTCGTGGAAAAACTCGATGTTTGGGAGTCTGACTTGGAGAAGAAAGACGACGCCTCTGAATATGATCGGGAAGCTTTAGGAGATGAGCACTACATGGTAAGTAAAACAAGGAGAGTCGCGTATGCAACCGTAGGCATTCCACTATTTGCAGTTATCGAGAGCTTCCTCCGTTCTTTATGCGTAATCATAGGGATTAAAATAGTGAATAAAGAAGGAAATCCGACTGACCGGCCAAACTATGGCGACTTCAGGAGCCTGATCGAAAAAAATGCCAGGATTAAATTTGACGACATTCCATGTTTTGAAAGTGTTGACCGTACCAGAATATTATGCAACTGTCTCAAACATTCCAATGGAGTTGTAAGCGAGGAATTTGCTAAGAATTTTAGTCTGATCGAAGGTGATGAAATTAGGTATGAAAAGGAAGACTGGAAAAAGTTAATTGAGGACTGTAGTACCTTTGTAACAAGTCTTGCCGAAAAAATACAGAATCATGTATAGGCAGCTCTCTCAAATTCGGTTTAGTTTTCAAAGACCGCACGGGCTAAAGCCCGTCATACAAACTCTACCCTCTTATTCTTACCTTATCTTCTTCAACAATCCAGAGATGTCCTTCAATCTTTTCTTTGGAAAACAGGCGTATTGCGCGTCTAAAAACCTCAAGCACATGGTGCTTATCTTGTTGGTTCAATCGCATTACAATAATGCCGGAAAATTCCGCAGGCCGATACGTTCTAATATCAGCAAAATCAGTGTCCAGTGTTATCAAGACACGTTTTTCTTTTCGGCAAACCTTGGCAAGATTGCTATCGGAAGTTCCGATGAGGTCTTGCCCGGATACGGTTATAGCATCGTATCCGGCCTGCTTAAGTAACTCTGCCACTTCTACCGGCATATTTTCATCAATTTTGAAATTCATAGGCAATTTTACACCGGCATGGATACAATACGTTCACGTGCAAGGTCCGCTGCATAGGAAACAGCCGCAAGAATCGATTCTCGCTTGAGCGAGGAGTAGCTACGTAAAATTTCCTCTATAGAAAGACCTGCTGCTAAGTTGTCAAGGACAACTGAAACCATGATACGTGTGTTCTTAATGCAGGCATTACCGTGGCAGACTTTCGGATCAACAGTAATATATTCGTGCCAGCTCACAATCATTCTCCAGCACTTTCAATATTTTTGTATTGTGGATCACTATATGTTATTAAGGATAGCTTTTATATGTTTCTGTGTCAAGCGATTTCTGCGGAATACCATTTCATGCAGATAGCTGGATTCATCGCCATTTGAGATGGATTTAAACTCTTTCAAACCAAAGATTGACCGGGAACGTATCAAACAATAGAATGTATGAAAAATTTATAACACTGTTTTAATATTGAATCGAGCGACCCATGCTTCGCCTTTGGCTACGCAGGGCAGGCGAGCGACGAGATACGAAAATGTGTTTGGCGATACCGGCAAGAATAGTTGAACTGGAGAAAGATAACGCGGTTGTTGATGCGATGGGCAACCGCTGGCGGGCTAAGACTACACTGCTGCCGGAAGCAAAGCTCGGTGATTTAGTGCTTATACATGCCGGCTTTGCTATTTCGCTGGTTGATGAAGAAGAAGCAAAAGAAACCTGGGAGCTTCTCGCGCAAATCAGTAACTTCGAGGAAACACCGAATAAAATCTCAGGATAAAAACAAACAATTTTCGCATTTTACGCAATACGAGATACGCTTAACGAGATACGAAACCATGTCACGTGAGATGATAGCTATTCTGGATTTTGGCAGTCAATACTGTCAGTTGATAGCCAGGCGTGTTCGCGAGCATAATGTCTTTTCCCGTATTTATCCTGCCGGTATAAAGGCTGAAGAGCTGTCAAAGCAGCCGGTCAAGGGTTTGATACTGTCCGGCGGGCCGGCAAGCGTTTATAACAAAAACGCTCCGAAATGCGATGAGAAAATCTTCGAGCTGGATGTGCCGATTTTGGGCATCTGCTACGGAATGCAGCTTGGCTGTAATATTTTAGGGGCCCAGGTCAGCCCTGCCCAGAAGCACGAATACGGCAGGACAAACCTGTCGATTTTAGATAAAAGCGATTTGTTTGCAAACATGCCGGACTCAACTTTAGTCTGGGCCAGCCACGGCGACCAAATCGGACAATTAAACAGAGACTTTATCAAACTGGCAGAGACAAAAACCTGTCCATTTGCTGCGGTAAGGCACAAAAAGAAAAAATTCTTCGGCGTCCAATTCCATCCGGAAGTCACGCACACACCCAAAGGCTCGTTAATCTTGAGAAATTTTCTTTATGATATTTGCCGCTGCAACGGCGAATGGAAGATGAGCGACTTTGTCAGCGAAACAGTAAAGGCTGTTCGTAAAAAGGTCGGCAGCTCCAAGGTGATATGCGGCCTGAGCGGCGGCGTCGATTCATCAGTTGTAGCCTCATTGGTCCACAAAGCCATCGGCGATAACCTTATCTGCATCTTCGTCGATAATGGTTTGTTGCGAAAGAACGAGGCTGAAAATGTTGTATCAACCTTCCGTGATCATTTTCATATAAACTTGCATATTGTAGATTGGTCAAAGCAGTTTTTAACCGCTCTTACCGGCGTGACAGACCCACAAAAGAAGCGAAAAATAATCGGCGCAGAATTTATCAAGGCCTTCAAATCGGAGGCCGACAAGATTTCCGACGCAAAATTTCTTGCCCAGGGAACACTTTATCCAGACGTCATCGAGTCCGGCTCAAAAGACGGCAACCTCGCAGCGAATATAAAACTGCATCACAACGTAGGCGGCCTGCCGGCTGAGCTGGATTTCGAGCT
>CAZVWH010000111.1:0-8824 GCA_964631175.1 uncultured Pirellulales bacterium
AAAGTAAAAACGGAGCCGCGACCGTTAGGCAGCGGTATGACGATGAACGAAGGACAGGCAGTGCAGCCACATTTAATAGCTAAGCCATTAATTTGTTGCGTCCTTTTTTACATAATCTTTGGTTCGCTGCCTGTAATAGCACAACCCTCGGGTGGGCCTTATGGTCCGATTCGGCAAAGATACGATTTGCCGAAGGTGGCGGGTAAGATTTACTATGTGGCACAGGATGGAAAGTCCGACGAGACGGGGGAAACGCTTGAGAAGCCGACGACGCTGGAAGCGGCAATAGAGCGGGTAGTGAGCGGCGATGCAAT
Source organism: uncultured Pirellulales bacterium (assembly GCA_964631175.1). Lineage (GTDB taxonomy): Bacteria > Planctomycetota > Phycisphaerae > Sedimentisphaerales > Anaerobacaceae > CAZVWH01. The sequence goes on from CAZVWH010000111.1 coordinate 315, forward strand.
CGTGATGCGCGGCGGGATTTATCGCACGGGTGAGCTAATATTGAACCAGGGAATCACAATACAGCCATACGCGGATGAACAGCCGATTTTGAAGGGAACCTTTGTCGCAACGGAGTGGGAGAGCTTAAGAAACGGACTATGGAGGACATCGTGGAGCCGTTTATTCCCCGCAAAGCCCCTGGACTGGTGGCGGCGCAGCTTTTTTGGGAGAGAAACTCCGCTGCACCGTTTTAACAATGATATGGTGTTCGTGGACGGCAAATTCCTGCAATCGGTCGGCTGGGAAGGCGAAGTCGATGAGAATTCGTATTTCATCAATTATGATACAGGAGAAGTTATCATCAGCATTGACCCGACAGACAGATTGGTGGAAATCACCGCTTTTAACGGCGGTTTCACGCGGACAACCAAGGAATGTCACGGCAAAAGCTCGGACGGCAAAGGGCCTGTAATTCGGGGAATTACTTTCACCCAGTATGCCCACCGTGCGATAGAAGTGGAAGGGACGGAGCCAGAGGGCCTGTCCGATGAAAGTAAGCACGGTAAGGAAGTGGTGGGGACGACTCTGGAGAATTGTGAGATTTCTTTCTGTTCGCGGGTCGCCGCTTATTTGCGGGGGGACAAATTAACACTGCGACACTGTCTAGTGAGCGACACGAGCACGGAAGGCATTTACATTATCGCCTCGTCCGATGTTCTTCTGGAAAAAAACATCTTTAGACGCAACAATATCGAGAAAATCACGGGATATTATCCAGCGGCGGTGAAGATATTTAATCAAAGCTACCGTGTCACGTGCAGGGATAATCTGGTTATCGACCATCCGAATTCAAATGGTATCTGGTATGACGTCGGCAATGTGGACGGCCGTTTTATCAATAACTGGGTCGAGGGAGTCGGCAATATTGATAGTGATTTCTCCAAGGATCGACCATGGCCGAGCGATAATGGATTTTTCTTTGAAATCTCAAAAGGAGCCATTTGCGCCGGAAATGTGTTTGTTAATTGCGACCATGGCATTTGGGTACTTAACAGTTCAGATGTTCATATTTACCAAAACACATTTGTAAACAGTACAGCATGCATTGGACGCACTGCAAGAAGCGCGGTCGGCGACCTTTTCGGCTGGCATCCCAGCACCGGCCCGGATGTTAACGAGCGGGACGGACACGTGTTTGTCAATAATCTACTTACAGGGGATGAGAATTTTCACAGACCCCTTCTGTTTGTTTGGCAGCCGCCTTCCCTGTTTAACCGAGTCGATAATCCGCAATTGAAACAACTCGATTACAATATGTACGTGCGCGGCTCAGACACTGCATCTAATCCCTTAATATGGTGGAGTCCTGCAAACGAGGAACGTCAGCTACCATTTGAGTCGCTGGCGGGTTTGCAGAAACTGCATCCGGAATTTTCGGCCAACAGTCGGTATTTTTCCAATTATGATGGCCCCTTATTCAAGAGTCCTAAACTGGGCAATTACGAATTATTGAAGGCATTTCCGGGCTCTGCTGCGGCATCCCCTCTTCCGACTGAAATCCGATCCGCCCTAGGCGGACTCCGCCGCCCGAAACAGGATTCTCGCTTTCCCGGCGCCTTGCCTCTATCACCCTAAACCTGCCTCTAAATCGGGCCGTCTGATAGATACGGGGATGATACACCGCGATACTTACAATGATTTGAATTACTCAAAATACAAGCAGTTCTTGTATTGAGGCCGGCAATCCAAACAGCTTCATTGGAACAGAAAGCTTATATTATTAGTCCTGCAAGCACTGCATTTACAATAGCACATCATCCCTTAAAGAACAGTACAAAAGCCAGGGCGCAGGCAATCGTCAGGACGCACGGCACTAAAAAAATCGGCCTCCATCGGAACTTGCCTTCCTTCTTAAAAAGATCCATTATCACGCCGGTAATCTGCGTACCAATGAAATTGCCCAGGCCCAGCGTGACTACGGCTATTAACGCCTGAGCCGAGGCCCTGATATCCGTTGGAGCCGCTCTATCGACGTACATTTGGCCAACAAAGAAAAAGAACGTATATCCCAGGCCGTGGAACGATAGCGACGAGATAACCAGCCATAACGGCCTGGTCATCGCAAAGATAATATAACGCAAAGGCCATGCTATCACTCCAATAACCAGCGCCCAACGGAAACCAATCCTCGGCAGCAGTAAGGGCAACAATGCTACCATTGCGATGATCTCCGCAAACTGTGCCAGCGTCATAACTGCGGAGACGTTCCTGCTCTGTACGCCGATGTCTTCCAGAAAAGGAGCCGTCGGCACATAATAGAACTGCAATTCTGTTGTAACGATAAATGAAATAATAAGGAAAATCAGAAAATTTGCGTCCCCAAGCATCTTAAAAGCATCCACAAATGCAAGCGGATTGCCAGGCTCATTCGGAGGTGGAGTGTGTGGTAGAAAGAAGCAGAACACACCCATCACCAACGACAGAATACCTGCAAGCGTTAAAGCATCGCTGCCCTGGATTTTTGAGCTGCCTAACCGACGCCATAATGCCAGAAGCAATCCTGCGACTATCCATCCGATAGTACCCCAGACCCGAATCTTGCCCGCCTGAGCGTCCGGATTAGTCAAATGTGAAAACATCAATGAGTTTACCAATGCCAGCGTAGGGGCATACAACAGTGCGTAAAGCCCCATCAAGCCGAACAAATTCCAGAACTTAGTCCTCCGAGCAGCCAATAGCAGCATAGCTCCGCCGGTCAGGTGAACCGCCGCCAAAAAACGCTCTGTTGCAACCCAGCGGTCCGCGATTTGGCCCCCGATAAATGGCGATATGATGCAGCCTATCCATAGCGTTGCATAGATCCAGCCTGTCTGCTTGCCGCTCATTTTCAGTGGCCCTACCAGATGTGACGCCAGCACCGGAGCCCACGCACCCCAAATAGCAAACTCCAAAAACATCATTAGGCTCAAGCGAAGATACAATTGCCAACCCATTTTGCTCTCCTTGTCCGAATTAGTGCTTATCCGTTAAAACGCCTGCAGCTTCTCTGCTGCCAGCCTGATATCCGCGAGCCGGTCGTCACCTGCTTCGTGCTCAATTGCTAAGACCCCTTCAAAGCCGATTTCTTTGAGGGTGTTAAGAAATAGCTCGCAGCAGACCTCGCCGCTGGCCCAGGGGACTTCTGTGCCCCATGTGCCGGGCTGTTTCGACCGAATCGCATCCTTTATGTGAATGTGCTTTATCCACAGCGAAAGCACTCTTACTGCTTCGATAGGATTGCCTTTGTCATAAAGAATCATATTTGCCGGGTCGAAATTAACTCCTACTGCCGGGTGGTCCAATTTCTCTAAAAATTGCCGCAGCTCTTGCGCTGTCTCCTGACCGGTCTCCAACAGAAGCATAATGTTCTTCTCGCTTGCCGCATCAGCTAAACACTTTATCCGGTCATTGAATTTCCTGGCGTATGCAGGATTACTTTCGTCAATAAAGCCGGCGTGCATCGACAGATATTTGACACCAAGCTTTTCAGTGACATCGGCTGCTCCCAGAAACAGCTTATGGTTCTGCTCCCAATATTCATCCGGCACAATTCCACCCGTGGCTTTTATGCTTTCCAGCGTCGAATAATCTTCCTGCGGAAAATCTATCATCGTGCTGCTTATTGTCCAATTCTGCTCCTGTACCGCCGTCAGAAAATCCTTGCCCGCATCCTGAAGTGCCGGTCTTACTGCTAAGTGCACATGCTCGATCCCTAATCGCTTCATGAACTCTGCTACTCCGGTGATATCTCTCTGCAGTGACCAGCTACAAACTCCTATGGGCCAATCTTTGCATTTCATCGTATCACTCCATGAAAGTGACTAAATTGCTCAAACTGACCAATTCGTGTTGCCATACCCGCGAAGGCGGGTATCCATTTACCGTATCGCATCAGTAGATTCCCGCTTGCAGGTCTGTTGCCAAACCAAAGATTGCTTTGTCGCTTCGCTCCTCGCAATGACAAGGGGGTCGATTTCAATGTCATTGCGAGGCATGCAAAGCAGGCCGTGGCAATCTCAATTGTTGCAAAAGTAGTTTGTCAACAAGCCCTTGCGCGGGAATGACAAGCTATGATATTTCACCGTTAAATATTCACTTATGACAATCTTTATTTGAAAACGGTCAGTTTGACTAAAGTGCCTAAAATTATTGATTTTAATTTTAGCTCACTTTAGACACTTTAGCTCACTTATCTAATTGAAACCTTTTGTCCCTTTCTTATCGATTCTTTTTCAGCCGCTACGATTTTGACAGAATTCAGCGACTGCTCTAACGTCGTTACCGGCTCGACCTTTTGCCCACTTATTGCCTTTACAAAATGTGCTATCTCTAAAAACCAGCCATCGCCTTTTTCCACCTCTGGTGTAAAGAATTGTCCCTCCGCGGGACAGACCTTAAATATCGGCTGCCTTGTCAAATCGTACACAATAGTTGCTTTGGCCAGCGCAATATTAAAGCTCATCTCAAATCCAAAGCTCGGCATCATTGCCCAGCTACCTTCCGCGATTACTACTTTGTCATCATCATAATGGTACTGTGTGACTATATGCAGCAGCTCTCCGTTGAGGCCTGTTGCCCCAAAGCTGGAAACCGCAGACGGCATTTCGAACAAATACTGCACAAAATCCGTGTCGTGAATGTGCAAATCCAACACTACTCCTCCACTGCGTTTTTCATCTATGAGCCAATTGTCTGTGCTCCATGCCGGTGCTGCGCCCAGACGCTGGAAGGTTGCCGCAATTACTTTGCCGTATCTTCCGCCATCGACCATTTCTTTGGCCTTTGCGTATTCGGGCCAAAATCGCACACAATGGCCGATTTGCAGCACTTTTCCGCTACGATTGGCTTGTGCTATCATCCGTTGGCAATCTTGTACATTCAGTGCCATCGGTTTCTCGCATAAGACGTTAAGACCCGCTTGCAGAGCTTTTACAGAGAAATCGGCGTGTAAATAAGTCGGCAACGTAATCGACACCGCATCGAGTTTGGCATCCTTCAGCATCTTCTCGAAATCGGTGTATAGCGTCAAGCGGTTAAAATCAATCGCCTTTTCATCTTCGCCGACATTGCCAACTGCTCTTTTGGTATCTTGCTCTATGTTTGGATTTACATCACAGACGGCTACAACCCCCGCTGCTTCTTGCCAAGCAAGAGCGGGGGCAAGCCTGCCCCTGCGCAAATAGGGCGCATTTTCCAGGGCCTTGTAGCACTTGTAGTGCATCCGTCCCATAAATCCAAATCCTGCGATTCCTATTCTTATCATAATCGCATCCATCCATTCCACGTGTTGTGAGCCAACTCACTCCTTCGACAAGCTCAGGATGGTGAGAAAAGTCGAACCACTTAACGTTTTATTCGCAGAATGGCCAGGCCCATAAGCATTCTATCAGCGTCAACATTATCCTCAAACTGATTTCTCTAATTTGTGAAGGATAGCCCCCGCGTCTTCCTGTCACAAGACAGGAGCGGGGGGCCGATAACAAATCGCAGATTCCCAGGGAAATGTTGATGAAAAGACGTGAGTCTTCGAAGCAAACGAATTATAATTTCTGCCGTATAAGTTTATTTATGTTTGTACGACAAAGCTTCTGTAATCAGAGGTTGTCTGCGGGAAATTGTACTGCTTGAAGTCTTTGCAGGGAGGTTGACATTATGAGCACTATCTTATATATAAAAGCCTCACCGCTCGGCGGCCTTTCCTACTCGGTTGCGGTAGCTGACGCGTTTGTCGAAACTTATCTTCGAAGCCATTTAGACGATGGAATTAAAATTATTGACCTTTTTCAGAAAAAGCTGCCGGCGTTTGACCTACCGGCTGCCACCGCAAAATACAAGATTATGCACGGCCAAGAGCACACCCAAGAGGACCGCCGAACGTGGGAGCAAATCGTTTCTGTGATAGAGGAGTTTAAATCGGCGGACAAATATGTCTTCGCGGTGCCGATGTGGAACTTTTCGATTCCCTATCGGCTAAAACAGTACATAGATATTATCGTTCAGCCGGGGTACACCTTCACCGTCAAAGAGGATGGTAGCTACGAGGGACTGGTAAAAGGTTCGCAGAATGGCCAGGCCCATAAGCCGGTCTTTATTGCCTATGCGCGGGGAGGCCAGTACTCGACGGATGCCGCCAAGGCTCTTGATATGCAAACGAAATATATAGAGATTGTATTGGGCTTTATAGGTCTGTCTGATATTCGCTCTGTGATTGTTGAGCCGACTCTTGCCGGCGGTGCTGATGTTGCGAAACAAAAACAAGCAAAAGCTATTGAAACAGCAAAGCGAATAGCGAAGGCATTTTAAATAGTCGAATCGGGTATTCGGTCTTGGCTGTTCGGAGACAATCATCTCTGAACGCTGCATTATTAGCTTTATCTTTGGCCGAGAACAACATTCCCACGCAGCTTTGCAATATCCTTTGCTACGATTTCTACTATAATTTGCTGTTGATTTGATAACGGAAGCGTCGGCTGCATAATAGCATAGCTGACAGATTCGACCTGCTCAAGCCGAGTAAAATCTCTACTTTTTCGCAGAATGGCCAGGCCCACTTTGCCGGGAGATTTTCTTTTTGCAGCGGTAATTTTCCGTTGCTCGGCCATAATCTGTTCAGCTAAATTAAAATGCGGTATTTCGCGCTGCGCCGGAAGGCGTCCTCCGGAAGGAGTCCCAAGGACTGCGGGCTGCTTTGAATCTGCGTGCTCAGCCGATCCGCCGCTGGTGGACTGTGTAGGTCGAACTTTATACGGCGGTATTATATCGCTTGCGCGAAGAATATCGTCATCGTTTTGTTTACTGCTGTTGGCCTTACTCATTGCGGGCAGGTCCTATTGAAAATTGTGTGAAATCGCCCGGTTTGAATTGCTCTATCAGTGAATTAACATCATCAACCGTAACGGCTTTAACAGCTTTGACGTCATCGGCAATAGTATAGTACTGTTTCAAATATATCCAATTAAAACCCAGGTCAAGCAGCCGACCCATCGGCAGCTCGTTTTTAATCACCAATGCGCTTAGAACTTTATTCTTTGCCTTTCTCAGTTCATCTTCTGTTATGCCGTCCTTAGACAAATCGTGGAAAATATCTCCGATAATGTCCCGTACCTTAGGGACATTTTTGCTGCTGCACCGGAGTAAGCTTACTAATGCTCCGGTGCCGTCCATAGGGCTAAATTGCATTGTAGCAACTTCTGCTAATGCCTTGTCCACCAGATCCCAAAAGAATCTTGACCCGACACTATCGCCGACAATAACCGCAAAAAGCGATGCAGCAAATCTCCTGGGGTCCTGAGCAGACACGCATGGGCTTATCAGGCATATATGCTCACATACCAGATTTGTTTTTTCGATTCTTTCCTTCTTTTTGCTGCCCCCAAAGTGCTCCAGCTTTCTGGCGGCGGCATGGCCTTGCCAACTAAGACAGGCCTCTTCCAGAGTCAAACAGATTCGGCTCCAGTCGAAATTACCCGCACATGCAAGCATCATATTATCCGGTACATAACGCCTTGCAAAATAATCCCGCATCTGCTCGACTGTGAGACTATCTATACTTTCCTCAGCGCCTAAAACACTGTTTCCGCAGGCGTGTTCGTCAAAGTGCAAACGTCTGCATCTATCCAGAACATCAAAGCTGGGCGTATCCTTGTACATTGCAATTTCTTCTTTGATTACGTTTTTCTCGATATTGAAATCTTCATTTCTGAGTGCCGGCCTCATCAGATGCGCCCAAAGCCGTGTAACCTCGATAAGATATTCAGGAAGAACAGCGGCGTAAAAGACGGTATTTTCCTCACTGGTTCCAGCATTGAATTGCGCCCCTGTTCTGTCGAAGGCCTTGTTAACTTCAAAGGCGTTTAGCTTTTCAGTACCTTTGAACAGCATGTGCTCTAAGAAATGCGATACGCCGTTTATCTGCTGAGCTTCGTCGCGAGAGCCGGTTCTAACAAAGAAACCAACCGCAGCCGATTTAGCGGATTTATTAATCTCGCCGATTACGTCCAGGCCGTTCGTCAATCTTTTTTGCTTAAATTCCATTTTTTATGTCACCGGACGGCCAGTTCTTGTGGGCCAATTGTCACAACCGTGAAATCCTCGAACTTATTTTTGCGCAAAAAGCCCAAAACCGAATCGACGTTGGCCGCCTCTATCTTATCTTTGATTTCGTCCAGGCTTCGCACTCTGCCGAGTATATAGTAATCGCCTCCGATCGCACCTGCCCGGCTGCTGGACGATTCACTTTGCAGAATTAGAGCGCTCTTTAATCCAATCTTAGCTCTTTTAATTTCTTCCTCACTGATTCCTTCACCGAGTCGATTTAATTCACCGATAATACAATCAAGTGTTTCCTGAGCCTTTTCCGGAGTCGTGCCTGCATAGCACATTATACCCGCTGCTTTTTTCAGGCCGTGATATCGTGCTTGGACCGCATAGCACAGGCCTCTTTTTTCTCTTACCTCTGTAAACAATCTGGCGCTCATTCCGCCGGAAAGCA
>CAZVWH010000112.1:0-8761 GCA_964631175.1 uncultured Pirellulales bacterium
AAAAAACAGATTTCTCGACTCGCCTTTCGGCTCGCTCGGAATGACATTCTGAACTCTTTTTAACAGAGCAAGCCTATAATAAAACCTTTTTATCGTCACCCCGAGCGAAGCCGAGGGGTCAACTAAAAAGCTATTTTATCAGATTCCTCGACCCACCTTCGGCGGGCTCGAAATGACAGTTATGGCGTTTTCAACGGAGCAAGTGTCTAACAAAATGGTATATGCTATGTAACTGTCATTCCCGCGGAAGCGGGAATCCATTCTTTTGTGTTTTTTCCGGACTCCCGCCCCCGCCTGCGCGGGGGTGACAACCCTGCGCGGGAGTAACAAACATCAAATCGTAATATTTATTTTGTTAGAGCCTTGCTCTGTTGAAGACATTAGGCCTGGGTTCGTCATTGCGAGCGAAGCGAAGCCGCTGGGATGGCTTGCGCCACAATCTCAAATGAAACGATGGCTTTTTTCGCCCACCAGGCAGGAGATTGCCACGGCCCTACGGGCCTCGCAATGACTTTTGCAGAGGTTCTCAACAGAGCATTAGAGCCTCTAAGCAAAGCGAAAGTAAACCGTAGAGGCTTTTTTTAAGATAGGCAGGAAAAAAGAAGTTTATAGGCTGTTATGAGCTTGTCTTATGCTCGTATTTGTAGATTCATTCAGGTCTTTATTCAGCCTTGAGCCGACGTTTCATTAGCTCGTCGATTGCCTTGCGGACGGGCTTATCCTCAAACAGAACTTCATAGACTGCTTGTGTAATCGGCATCTCAACATCGTATTTAGCAGCCAAAGCAACGACCGATTTGCACGTGGCGACGCCTTCAACGACCGATTCGGTCGCACTTTGCGCCTGCTGGAGAGTTTGACCTTTGCCAATCCTTTCGCCGAGCGAGCGGTTTCTGCCCTTTGGTGAAATGCAGGTCGTCACCAGGTCGCCGAGGCCGGCTAATCCGGCGAAGGTCGCAGACCTGGCTCCCATCGCAACGCCTAACCGAGAAATTTCAGCAAGTCCCCTGGTCAGAAGAGCAGCCTTTGCGTTATCGCCGGCCCCTACGCCGTCTATAATCCCCGCTGCTATAGCGATGATATTTTTGCAGGCAGCAGCTAATTCAACGCCGACGATATCAGTATTGGTATAAACGCGCAGCCAGGGACAGTTGAATGTGTATTGAATGCGTTTGGCCAATTCCTCATCTGCTGCTGCCGCGCAGGCGGTCGCTGGAAGCCTTCTGGCCAGCTCATCCGCAATGGTCGGCCCACTGAGCACAGCATATCTCGTCGCTCGTTTTTCAAGCAGAACATCGTCTATTATCTGAGTCGGACGCAAAAGCGTATCATTCTCGATACCCTTGGCGACCGAGATAATAGCAACAGCGCTGGGAACGTAGTCCTTCAGCCTGCTCCAAATCCGACGCATAAATTGACACGGCACAGCAGAAATGATTAAGTCGGCGCCGGCCATTATGCGCGCGTCCTCAGGTTCGAATATAAGAGCATCGGGTAGCTTGTAGCCTGGCAGAAATTTTTTATTTTCTCGGCTCTGTGCAATCTCAGCCAACTGCCGGCGGTCATAACCCCACATCTTGATTTCGTGCTTTGTTGCTCGTTGCTTTTCGCAGAGCAGCATAGCCAAAACGCTGCCCATTCCGCCATCGCCTATGATGGAAATGCTCTCGAATCCCTTTGCTTGCGGCTCGCCAATCGCGGCTCGTGATTCATCTGGTTTACAATTCATAGTTTGCATATTAAAACAGCCAAAACCGACAACGTCAACGAATATGCCCGTTCTTTATAGCGTGATTATGAAGGACGAATTTCAGCCCTTTTCCAGCCTTAACGGGATTTTATCTTGCCTTTGCCGCAATACCAACCATAATAAAGCCGGCTAAACTTTTTAGTAATGTTTCTATAAATCGGCTGCCGGGGGCAGCCGGAGGATCAGCCTGTAATATTTTCAATGAAGCGATACGTCGGCAAGTTTTATGGTAGCCTTCAAACGCACTGGATAATCGTCGCAATACTAACAAAGGAGCAGCCGTATGGCTCAAGATGAACAGGTACTCGTTGTTGAGCGAAAAGTCATCGAACAGATAGGGATGTTCCACGGACTGGCATTTGACGTGGATCGTTATCTCCGTAAGATATTTTTACAGGGTGTTGCTCGTTTTATGTCGAGGCCGCAAGCCGAAAAGGATCCCGCCTATAAGCAGATTATTCCATACGTTATCATGGCTTATGACGGTAAGTACCTCAGCTATGTTAGGGGAAAGCGAGCGGGCGAGAAGCGGCTTGTCGCCCGCAGGTCTATCGGCATAGGAGGCCATATAAATCCCGGCGATTGTCTGCCTTTATTCAATGCCGACTTTTATGAAACCTACATAACCGCCGTAGAGCGCGAGGTAGCTGAGGAAGTGTCTGTGGAAGCGAACCACACGGATATAATTGTTGCTTTGCTCAATGATGATTCTAATGAGGTCGGAAGTGTGCACCTCGGAATAGTTCACTACTGGAGGCTGGATGCTTCTGGGGTAAGCAAACGAGAGCAGATGATTAGCCGGATTTCTTTTATGACACCTGCTGAATTACACGATGTCCGGGATACCTTGGAGACGTGGTCGGGCTTGTGCCTCGACGGCCTTGCCAAAATGGAAAAAATCGCACAATCGGGACTAAAGCCGGATGCTTCACTCAGAAAGCAGTAAGAGAAATTTGCTGTTTTTAGCGAATTCTATGAGCGGCTCCAATCCGCCATGGCGGACTAACACACTATCTTTTATATACTTATACCAATAAATTCACTCTTCGCAAAGTAACATTGGTGGGCTGCATATAAGTCATATCTGGTTTTATAATAAAGATTACAGCTTAAAGAGCAGATTCTTTGGAGATGGCAATTTATCCGTAGTATGAGCAGTAGGTCCTATCTGTTTCCCAGACTGTAATGCAGTGCAGCGTCGCATGCCCGAATCTCCCGATGAGTTTATTCCACGCGAAAGATGCGATATTTTCAACGGTGGGATTGGTCTTACCAAACTCAGGGACATCGGCATTCAAGTTCTTGTGATCCACAATTTTTATAAGCTTATCATCAATTATCTTCTCGAAATTACCTATCGAAAGGCCGCCTTGGCCTACCGGTGCTTTTATCGTAACCTCAACTACATAGTTATGTCCATGGCCGGTAGGGTTTGCACACTTGCCGAACACATCAAAATTTCGCTGCTCGGTGAAACTATCATTCCACAGCTTGTGCATAGCTGCAAATTCAAACTTCTCGCTAAAGTAAATCATCACAAAATCCTTTGAATCTTGCCTGTCGGCAGACAGGTCTATCGCCACCTCTCTAAAAGGATTTAGCTTCAAGCTCAACTTGCTCAGTCGAGCCTTGCCGAACTTATCAGCCAATCGGCTCCAGGCTGACCTTAAAAGCTCCGCAATTTGAAAAAGCCCAATATGTTTAGCCTGTTGAAAATCTGCTCTTATTCGCTCGGCGAAAATCGGCACAGCCGATTCGCGGATGTGCCTATCAATGTCGCTGACGTTGACGACAAATCCGGTGCTCGGCTCAACATCACCTGTCAGCTCCACAGATAATTCGATAAATATTGATAGTCCCTCGCCTGCCGGCTTAGAGGAAAATGAATTACAGCCAATGCTGTCCTGCGATAGGAATGGATTAATCGAAAATCGCACTTGCCTGGCTAATGTGTGCATAACAAACTATTTATTTACCGCGGTAAATGCAATAAATAATCCCGCATGGACCCCCCAATAAATTGGGGGGCTAAACATAAATAATATTTAGCTCCGCAACTTACTGCGGGGTTGTTTCTACTTATGCATTAGGCTCAGAATTTCACTTCTGCTTTTCGGGTCTCTTCTAAATATTCCGCGAAGTGCCGATGTCACCATCGCCGAGCCGGGCTTTTTAATGCCACGAATGGTCATACAGCTATGCGACGCCTCCAGCACCACCGCGGCACCCTGCGGCTTTAAGCTGTCCATTAAAAAATCAGCTATCTGATAGGTGAGCCTTTCCTGAGACTGCAAACGACGGGCGAAACAGTCCACGATACGAGCAAGCTTGCTGACGCCCAATATTTTGCCCTTGGGTAAATAAGCAACGTGAGCTGAGCCGATAAAGGGCAGCAAATGGTGCTCGCATATACTGTAAAAAGGTATGTCACGCAGCAGAACAATCTCGTCATAGTTTTCGGTAAAGACACTGCGAAGATGCTCTTTAGGGTCTTCGTAAGCGCCGGCTAAAAGCTCAGCGTACATCCTTGCGACACGCTCCGGCGTTTTCCTAAGCCCCTCACGATCGACATCCTCGCCGACCGCCAATAGAATTTCCTTAACCGCGTTGCATATTCTTTCAGAATCCACTTTGCTGACTTTTCGTTTCATGTCTTCGGCTTTCTGTTAATTGGTTAATTTGAATCTACAGATACACATACCGCTCTCTCACGGTCGCGGCTCTGTCTCGAGCATTTGGAAAAGCCCCGAATTTATTCGGGGGTTGTACATTTTCACCTCAAATCTGCCAGATTTATGAGATAAGTAGTCAACAACCTGACTCCGAATCCGCTGGAGCCTTCTGCTGTAAAAGCCGAGGGCTTCTCGAACATTTCCACACCGGCGATATCCAGATGGGCCCACTTCGCGTCGCCTACGAACTGTCTTAAGAACGCTGCTGCCGTGCAGGCTCCGCCCCATCTGCTTCCTATATTTTTAAGGTCCGCAATCTTGCTTTTCATCTCCTCTGCATACTCATCGCCGCTGGGCATGGGCCAGACATTTTCTCCACTTTCCTCCGCTGCTCTCTGCAATTGCTTGATTAGCTTCTCATCGTTGCCCATCAGTCCAGCCATATATTTGCCGAGAGCGACGTGACATGCGCCGGTTAGTGTTGCCACATCAATGATGACATCGCAGTTCTGCTTTACCGCGTAATTCAGTCCGTCGCAGAGTATCATTCTTCCCTCGGCATCGGTATTTTGTACCTCAACGGTTTTGCCGCTGAAAGTTGTGATGATGTCGCCGGGCCGATAGCTTGAGCCGCTCGGCAAGTTTTCCGCAGATGGAATTACGGCTAATACGTTCAATGGCAGTTGCAGCTCTGCCACGGCTTTCATAGTGCCAAGAACCGTGATGCCGCCGGTTTTGTCCAGCTTCATCTCTTCCATTTTAGCAGCCGGCTTAATGCTTATTCCGCCGGAATCGAACGTTATCGCCTTACCCACCAGAGCCACCGTATGCAGTTTATTTACGGCCTTTCCGGCTGGGCTATATTTCAAGATGATAAATCTCGGCTTATTTTGTGAGCCTGAACCTACCGCCAGCACGCCGCCCATGCCTTTCGCAGCCATCTGCTTTTCATCGAAAACCGTACAGGCCAAGTTTTTATTGCCGTGAGCCAATTCTTTTGCGGTCTCGGCCAATTTAGCTGGGCTTATCACATTGGCCGGCCGATTCGCTAACGTCCGTGCGTAGCTTTGCGCTCTTCCGATGATAACACCACAGTTAACGCCTTTGTTTAACTTTTTTGTTTTAGCCGAGTCGGAATCAATCACCTCAACTTTAAGCCAATCCAATCTTCCGTCATCGCTTGCAGTGACAAATTCATCATAGCGGTAGCTGCCAAGAAAAATCCCTTCACCGCAGGATCGCCCCACGGCGGACAAATCAAACCTTCCGCCAAATGCTTTATGCAGTGCAAGACAGACGGTTCCAATCTTTGTTTCCACCGCTTTCATCGCTGTGTTAGCCGCCGCCTTGCGAATCGTATCCAGCGTAGCTTTTTTCTTCTCACCCAGGCCGACCAGCAGGACCCTCTTCGCTCCTATCTTGTCATTGCCGTAAACAATTGAATTGGTTCCCTCTTTAGCCTTGAAATCGCCTGATTTAATCAGCAGCTCAATCGCACCGTCGAGCTTGCTATCGAGCTGGCTGGTTAGTCTATCCAGCCCTTCAGCGTCGGAAAATAATCCTACTGCCAGCAGGTCTGTTTTACACCTGCTGAAATCCACGTTTCGGGTTTTTACCTCAACATTGATAATCTTTTTCATTTTTCAAACCTTCCTGTACTGAGCTTGCCGAACGTACCTGTACTGAGCTTGCCGAATTGTATTACTTCTTATTTCCTTTCTTAGCTCTGTGCCGCAAATAGGCTTCGATAAATCCGTCAAGGTCTCCGTCCATCACTGCTTGGACGTTGCCCGTCTGAAAATTGGTTCGATGGTCCTTTACCATTTGATAAGGCTGCATTACATAGCTTCGTATCTGGTTTCCCCATGCGATTTCGCCCTTTTTGCCGTATAGTTTTGCAAGCTCGGCGTCACGTTTTTGCCGTTCAAGCATACACAATCGAGCCTTGAGCACTTTCATTGCCTGAGCACGGTTCTTATGCTGGCTCCTTTCATTCTGACATTGCACTACGATTCCGGTCGGCTCATGAGTAATCCGTACTGCTGAGCTTACCTTATTGACATGTTGACCGCCAGCTCCGCTGGCCCGGTAGAAATCTATTCGCAGGTCCTCTTCGTTGATTTCAGCGTCGATATCCTCATCGAATTCCGGAACGCAGTCCACCGCGGCAAAGCTGGTATGCCGACGCTTGGCCGCATCGAACGGACTTAACCGTACCAGCCGATGCACCCCCACCTCGCACGAAAGTTTGCCGTATGCAAAAGGCCCGCTGACGCCTAACGTCATCGACCTTATACCTGCCTCCTCTCCGGGCGTAATATCAAGCTCTTTGAATTTAAATTTGCTTATCTCAAAATATCGCGTGTACATCCTAAGCAGCATATTGGCCCAGTCGCAGCTTTCCGTCCCGCCGGCCCCCGCGTGAATACTGAAAAAGCAGTTTTTCATGTCTTCGGGCCTGGATAACAGCCCTGTCAGCTCGATCTGATCGCATTTTTTGACGAGTCCAGCCAGGTCCTCTTCCAGTTGTTCCAGCTCTTCACGGTCCGACTCAGCCGCTGCCATCTCGAAGAGCTCCGTCAGGTCGTCAACCTCGCGTTGCAGCTCTTCTATCGGCTCGGTTACTGATTTAAGGGCGCTCAACCGAGAGACCACGGACTGAGCGGCATCGGGATTATCCCAGAATCCCGCTTCAGCCATTTTCTTTTCGAGCTTTTGCAACTGGGATTTCTTGTTAGGCAAGTCAAAGCCAGTCCCGGATTTCTTCAACCCGGGCCATAAGCCGCAAAACGGCTGTTTTTAATTCTGCTGCTTCCATAACACTGACAAATATCAAATATAATACTGACAAACGCTGATTATATACTAAGGAAACATTTATAACAGATTACAATAAGGTATGCAATAAGATTGGAATTTCAAAACTCTGCAATGAATTGACCTTTTGTGAACCCCCAAATAAACCCGTCCTGAGCCGGGTCGAAGGATCTGGGGGCTAAACATTTTGTATTTAGCCCCCAGTTTTACTGGGGGTTGTAAACTCTAACTTTGCTTTAACCAGCGCAGAACCTCCCGTGGGCCTGGGCGTTTGCCATACATTAAAATGCCGGTTCTAAAGACCTTGGCCGCCAACCACATCACGATCGGCACAAACACAGCCAGTAGAATTATTGAAGCAAAGATCTCAAGAAATGATATGTCTCGACTTGCAGCCAGCCGCAGGGTCATCACTATCGGCGTCAATGGCGGCACAAACGACAGAACCCTGGCCAACGGCCCATCCGGCTGCTGAGCAAGGTGGAACCAAGCTACCATCGGCAAAATGAATATGATGCTGATAGGCATCATCAGGCTTTGGCTCTCTTTGATGGTATTGCAAATCGAGCCAATCCCCGCCAGGAACGAGCTAAACATTATAAAGCCCAGTATGAAATAAATAACAAAATACGGAAGTATTCCTATTGGAAGCTCTAAAGTAATGTTCCACCAATGGGCGGCTCCATAATAAGCCGAACCAATCGCAGCGGCAGACCACAAGCTCATTACGGTTAAACTGATGCCGGCCAAGCCCAAAATCTTGCCGGTCATCAGCTCAAACGGACTTACCGCCGACAGCAGCACCTCGATCACCCGGGAATTCTTCTCCTCAATAACACTGGTAAGCATGTGCTGGCCCATACCAAAGATGCCCATGAACATCATGAACATAAAGAAAAAAGAAGCCATGGTCTTGGCGATTTGCTCACCCTTATTTATCCTTTTTTGCTCTGAAGCCGACCCGATGTCTATTATCTCGCTCGGCACTTGGCGGCGAAGCTCACCAATTTGGGCCAGCAGCTCCTGCGATACATCCTTCAATTTGCAGCGTCGATTGAAAATGGCGCTATTGAGCAGGTTCTCTACGTTTGAAATCAGGTCAAGGTCAATTATTTTCGTGCTGCGGGTAAAGGATTGGATTTTACCGGTTCCTTCAACGCTATCTTTGTCTAAGACAAAATACGCATTCAGTTGACCATCGCGCACCTTTTGTTTAATCGGCTCATCTGAGCTTGTATCGCTGAGAAGCTCCTGTAGTAGGATCTGCCGCTGGGGATTTGACTCGTTATGCTGCTCGAATGAGTCTTTGATTTCGTCTGTTAGCTGATTCGTCAGGTCTGCAACGGCAACTTCCCTGGGTGGACGTGGGCCGGTTACACTACGTTGGGTTCGACCACTGACAAATATAACTATACCTATGATGGCCGGCGTAAATAATATGCTCAGAATAAATGTCTTGGTCTTGACGACGTCAAGATATTCACGCTGGGCAATCTTAAGAATCTTCCACATTGTCTCTTCC
>CAZVWH010000113.1:0-5569 GCA_964631175.1 uncultured Pirellulales bacterium
AGGATGTAAGGATGGACATCGTAAGCGCTGCCGTTGGAATATGCACCCATGCGCTTGCCTGGTGTCGGATAAACATCTATCCATCGATTTTCAAAGGCTTCTTTGACAACCTGGCCATAATCCTCGCCTAACGGCTTCACTGCGTCGAGCACGAGCTTATTGGCCTGGTCAAATGTGTATTTTAGCTCGACATCCTTAACCACCGGGGCATATACATCCGAGTACTTTAATGTATCGACACCCAGCATTCGTTTTTTCAAATTCAGATAGCGGTGAAATGAATCAAGATTATGATTAACATTTTCAATGAGTGATGAATATACCTCAAGCGGGATGTTATCCTTGTCTAATGCGTTTTCAAGTGAGGATTTGTAACCTCGGCTGCGGACGTAGAATATATCCTTGTTGACGTGTGCGTAAAGCTGTGTGCCGAAAGTACGCTTAAAGTTGCTAAAGCAGCTCCAGAATGCCTGAAAGACAGCTTGGCGGTCTTTACGATTCGGCAGTGCCCGGTAACGGGCATAGCCGGCCTGGTTTAATTTGGCCATAGTGCCGTCACTTAACTCGATCTCAGGAAAAGGCAGCTCTGCATTACTGAAGACAGAAAATATCGAATATGGGCCGTCGGCTAAAAGACCCGCTTCAGCTAATATTTTTTCCTCTTTTTCTGATAGCTTATGAGCTTTTCTTCGCTGTATGTCATATAAATACATTTTATAGATTTTTAGGCCGGTCTCTTCTGCGATAAACTCATCGATTTTTTGTTTGTCCATACCGGCGATTTGCGGCTCAATAAATGACGCCTTGGAGCTGTAGTCAGTGACAAGCTGCTGCAATTCCTGCTTCATAGCAAGATACTTTGAATCACGAACGTCCTGGTCCGATTTCATAGATGCGCAGCTTTGCAGACGATCAAATTCTTTTGATATGTCACTGTTGAATTCTAAACAAGCAAGTAGCTCGGATGCCGAGTTTGCCAATTTGCCTTTGTACTTGAGAATATTATCAAATTGAGCGGCCCATTTTTGCTTGGCTTTGTTCCACGCCTCATTTGAAGTATAAAGGTCTTCCAGCTTCCATGTATGCTCGACAGGGACTTCTGCTCTTTCGAGGGTTTGTGACAAAACTTGTGTTTGGGAGAATGCACAAAGTGTAATTAGCACAATAAAAAAACTAAGTAAGCGTTCACGGGAAAACCGCATTTTTGTCATTGCGAGCGAAGCGAAGCAATCTAAAATCTTACGTTTTTGAGATTGCTTCGGCCTAAAGGCCTCGCAATGACACAAAAACGCCTTATTTTCTGTGTGAACGCTTACAAAACTAAAAAGCCTGTTCATAGGACCTCCGGTTTATTTCAATTTATCCAAAGCTGTCAATTTCATAAGCATATTGTCGTAGGTGGATCGTTGATTATACGATGAGTTTTGCCGATAGTTTAGGTTTTTTGACTGTAAAAAGCAAAGAAAATAGAATTATTTCTAAATCCCCCAAAAAATCTCTGACTGTGACTTTATCTCATTATCGGGGTTAATTGGGGCAAATTACTCGTTCCTAATCAAAATATTGAATATGTCGATTCAGAGTTTGCGAGGAGTGGAAAACAAGTGAAAAGTTACAAAACTCATCGCATCTTTCCCAGTGTTAAAGCGTGCCAAGTTGGCAGGTTTGGTGACACCGAAAAATATTCAAGATTGAAAAACAGTTGTGCCGATTTATTATAGTAGAGAAAAAAAGCGTGGCTCTGGGAAATGGCCAAACCGGTCATATTAGCTTGAACCTTGCCTTGTCTAACTTTGAGTTTCGCACACAAGTCAGATCGTAATGCGGGCAGCGCAAGAAGAGGGCTAAAGATAAAAAGGAAAGAGCCGCTAAAAATTTAGCTTGCCCCTGTGGAACGCAAGGCGAGTATTTCAAACACAATAAAAAAGGTAGATACCGGAATACTCTCGCTGGGTTAATCACAGGGGCTTTTTTTATCTCGATACCACGTCGATAATATCCGGAGCACTACTTTTCCAAACGTCTTGAAAAGTTTATAATATTTTTATCGAGAGGAATTACGTAATATAAATGTCCATTGAACTGTCGTTGTTGCCATCCTTTTGGTATGCATCTGTGCCGGTGGAGTGCCTCCGGAACCTTGATGATGGAGTTGTCTATCTTTGGTTTGGGTCCTGGGACGATTATAGTTGCATTGACAAGGCGCTCTTCGAGGGATTTGATACGTTCACGAAGTGACAGCACTTCCTTCTTCAACTCGGTAATGTCGGCTGATATATCTTTGGAATCGATTGGAGCAGCCCCTGTGGAAAACACTACAGTAAGCAGGACGAGAAAGATTCCAACAATTGTAACAATTTTTTTCATAGTTCTTTTAGTTCTTTCCTTAACTATGGCTTACCGATTTCTGTCGTTATGAAGGATGTACAACGGATGGCAGCTACAAGACCGTCGCCGTCCTTCTACGTATAAGTGATACTACGAAGGATAAATACCGGCGACAGCTAAACAATTCATGCAAAACACTAAAGCTACCAGATCCGCTTGTCGGGGAAAAGTTCCAAGAAAAAGATTCCTTCCAAAAGCAAATAAAGTATAATATCCAGTTGTTAATAACTGGTAATTGGTGAGTGGTGATTGGAATAACCATTTAACCAATTACAATTTTTGGTTAGGAGTAGGTATGTCAGGTCACTCACATTGGGCGGGAATAAAGTATAAAAAGGCGGCTGTGGATGCAAAACGCGGCAAGACATGGAGCAAAGTAGCTCGAATGATAATTGTCGCAGCCAAGGCCGGCGGCGGTGACCCGTCTGCAAATCTGGCTTTACGCTACGCCATCGATAAGGCTAAAGCAGCCAATATGCCAAAAGATACTATTGAAAAGGCAATTAAAAAAGGGACCGGCGAGCTGGAGGGAACTACTTTTGAAGGTGTGCTCTATGAAGGCTATGGGCCGGGCGGAGTGGCTATAATGGTCGATGCACTGACGGACAACCGAAATCGAACCGCGCCGGAAATCAAGAGAATTTTCGAAAAGCACGGCGGCTCGCTCGGAACGACCGGCTGCGTTAACTGGATGTTCAATAAAAAAGGACTCATCACAGTAAGTGCCGACCAAGCCGACGAAGATCAGCTTTTAGAGCTTGCCTTGTCGGCAGGGGCGGATGATATGGAAAATACGGGCAAGGTTTATGAGATAATCTGTGATCCGGAAGCCTATGACGAATTAAAGAAGGTGCTGGAAGGAAGAGAAATCCCTACGGAGGTGGCTGAAATCTCGATGGTGCCGCAAAATACGGTGCCGGTCAACGATGTAAGAATTGCCAGGAAGATAGTTTCCCTGATGGAGGCCTTAGAAGACCACGACGATGTACAAAATACGTTTTCAAACTTCGACATCCCGGAGGACGTATTGGAGGGCATTTCGTGAAGTTTGAAATAAATCCATGATAAAACCCACGGTCAAACCGGGGGCTAAATATTTAGCCCCGCGATTTATCGCGGGGTTCACAAACCGCTTTTTTCAGAAAGTTCTTTTACCTTTTTGATTGCGAATTGGTATTTTTCTTCGCCGAGCCGGCTGACGATTTCCTTTCTTCCCGGGTACATTATCTTAAACTGGCGGCGGAAGCTATCTTCAATCTCGATTGTCTTTCTGTATTGCTCGATGGCAATATCGGTTTTACTTAGCTGCTCTGCTAATTTGGCCAATTTGAATCGCAGTCGGCCTGCGTTCGGATAAAGTTGTACCGCCTTAAAGCACCAGTTGTAGGCTTCTTGAGTTTGGCCGAGCAGTTCATAGACGGTGCTTAGTTTTTCATAGTTTTTGAAGTTTGCCTTATTGCGGTCAATCGCCAGCCGAAAGCACTGTTCAGCTTTCTTAAGCAGGATTAGCTGTTTTTCTCCTGCCTGCATCTGTGGTGACGCAGGCACAGTTGTCTGGCTATAGTGTTGTAGATAAAGCCGACCATTTAAATTTAAGGAAGTTGCGTTTAACAGGTCTTCTTCGGCAGCGGCAGTTAAATAGTCGTGTGCTTGTATAAACTGACCAGCGGATAGAGCGCTGTAGGCATTTTTGATTTTGGCTGTACTTTTAGATACCGGCAACCATACAAAGCTGATATAGACTCCTATTACTACTAAGGTGACTACTGCTGCTATTGCTTTTGTAAGAAGGTTGGCTTTTAGAGCGATTGGAGGTTGCTGGTTTTGCTGATTATCTATCGCAATAAGACAGGCCATTATTGCCCAAAAGGTTGTATATACGCCCGGCTCGAAAATGGCATAATCTATCAAGTTATGCAAAAGTACTCCTAAAATAGCGCACCAGAGGATAGACAAATATAATTTCGGATTTCGGATTTCGGATTTAAGATTTTTTGATAAGGGAGCGCTCAAAAGCAAAAAACCAATAATGAATGTCAGTACCGGCGCTATATACATGGTCAATATAACAAAAATCATTAGCTCCGGAGTATCTGCGGTTAGTTCAGACAAAATCATCGGCCTAATGAGTAGCAGGGCGGCCGATATGACAATTAAGAATATTATGGTTTTCTGCCTTCTGTCCTCTGTCTTCTGTCTTCTGTCTTCTATTATGTGGGTAGGAAAAATCACTCTCCATAGTGGGATTAGAATCATAGCTAAGAATCCGGCAAGGCCGATGGGGCCGTATTGAGTTAGAATATTAAGCAAAAAATTATGTGGGTCTGCGACTGATTCCAGAGCTTCCGCGGGTTTGTATCGCGGGTAAAAATGTGTAAAATTACCCGGGCCGACACCGGTGAGCGGATGATCGGCGTATATTTTGGCTGATGCGTGCCAATATTGCCATCTGACGAGCATACCACTGCCACCCGGCAGTCGGTTGTGCTTCAATCCATACGAGATGACCAGCCACCCACATAAGATGACCAGCAGTAAGCAAACAATCATTATGATTTTTTTGTGTGATTTGAGCCAGTTGCCCAGGTAAAGATATGTAATGAATAGAATTGCAGCAAAGAGTGAGGCGATAATTGCGCCTTTACTGCGGGTAAGGATAAGACCACAGATGTTAATAATCATCACCATGCCGCCGGTAAGAAGATACGGGTTCAAATGTTTAGCCCCCAGTTTCACTGGGGGTTTTGTGCTTTTTATTGTTGGTTGTTTCTCGCCGCGACTTTTTAATTTATCAATAATTAAGGCAATAGCCGCGAAACTTGCCATCAGTGCGAAGCAGCCTGCAGAATTTCGCGTTGTGAAAAAGCCGCGAATTCCCCTGGTGAAAAGGCGATGTTCAAAAAGAAATTGTTGGAGGCTGCCCGGCTCTATGCCGAGCGGTTCGAGCAAAGTTTGTGGAGCCTCTTCATACTGGTCGATCATTGCTTGATTGGTGATGAGAAACTGATAAGTACCCTGACATGCTGACACCACGCCTAAAGCAGCGATGACAACAAGAACTAATTTTATTTTTGTCTGTGTATCTAATATTTGTACCAACAATATGGCTGTGAGAGGTAGTGTAAAAATCATAACGACATTGGTTATGGCAAGGCGTTTATCTGATGCTGCAAAGCCGGCG
>CAZVWH010000113.1:5669-8726 GCA_964631175.1 uncultured Pirellulales bacterium
TTCGATGATAATTTGGCTTTTGCTTTTGGGTAAGGTCGAATCAATCATTGCTTTAGTTTATTTCTGGCGGTTGCTTCAAGAACAGCAATAATGGCTAATACCATAATTATTTGAGTAAAAATTAGAATCGCGCCAGCCAGATTAACCTGATACAGAAAAGTTGCTCCAAGACCGGTGCAAAGCGTTGCCAGATATAGTGTCAGGACTGTTTGTTTATCGGATAGGCCTCGTCCTTTGAGTCGATGGGAAAAGTGCTGAGTATCACCGATGAAGGGGCTTTTACCCTGGCTTATACGCAGAAACGTCACGCTGATAAAGTCATATAGCGGCACTGACATGACGACTAACGGCATAAAGACCGGATACCATTGACCGCTTTGTGCTTCGTGATAATATGTTGTGCGCAAAGTCAGAAGTGCTACGAAAAAGCCTATTACCAGCGAGCCTGCATCACCCATAAAGATTTTGGCTGGCGGGAAGTTAAAGACCAAAAAGCCGAGCAGTGTCCCTATTAAAACAATCGCAAGGCCGCCGACAAAAATCTGGCCACTCATGGCGGCAGCAAAAAATAAAATTCCAGTTGTTATAGCAGCAATACCGGCTGAAGCACCATCCATATTGTCGAGAAAATTAAAGGCATTAATAATCAGGACTATCCAAACTGCCGAGAGGAAAGTCTGTATTATTTTGTTTTCAATAAATAATTCAACTCTGACCTCACCCCAAATAGCGGCAGCGATTGCAACGGCGAACTGAACAGCCAGTTTGAAAAATGGGCTAAGATGCTTTTTGTCATCCCATAGGCCGAGCGCAAATAGAACAGATAGACTGAGCAGTATGGTTAAAAGCTCATCCGTTTTACCTAAAAAGTCGGAAGGGGTGATATTAGCGGTTTGTGCCAGCGAATCAAGTCGGCTGGTTGCAAATCTTATCACAGCCGTAGCAGCCAGCATGAAAATAAAAAGCGTAGCAAAGATAGCGATTCCACCCCCTAGGGGGACAATCCTTTTGTGATACCTGTCAGCCGATGGATATGCAGCAAAGCCGATGCGGGTGGCTAAATTTTTTACAATGGCTGTCAAAAAAGTCGAAAGAGCAAATGAGGCGATAAGTAAAATTATTGCTAATGTAATCAAAGTTATTTCTCCGAAGAACCAAAAAGTCGGGATTTCCACTTTTTTTGTTGCGCCTGGTGTTTTAGCTGCTCCAATAATCGGGCCCTTACCTTCTCAAAGAACTCGAAATAGCACTCTTGTCTGTAATCCAGATATGTGTATGGCAGAGGACGCCAATAGCCTTTATCGAAGATAAGCGTTACCTCAGCGTACATTTTTTTGCCGATATATATACGATGCGAATAATTTTTTGTTGAGGCTAAGACAAGTTTTGAAGGCTCGATTGTGCCTGGGTCCAGATTGACCGGCCTGGGTAGTGGAAGTCCTAATCGAGCTGCTAATTTTTGCTCGAGCTTGTTTGTCTTGTGCTTGATTTTAACTAACAAAGCCGGGTCAATCAGATGTTCGGTGCTGACGAATTGTCTCAAGATATTTGGGCCGGTCTGGTCTTTATAATAATCTGTCTGAACGAACGGCCATACATCGCTTGCGAGGTCGACTTTGTCGAACTTATCTTCTATCACCTCCATCGCAGCGAGCAGACACTGGCGGTCAGCGGCCAGAATGCCGATAATTAGTTTCACCGGTTTAGGCTCTTTAATGTCCCACATTCGATCTTAATTTTTTCTGAATCCCCCAATGAATTGGGGGGCTAAATATTTTTTTGTATTTGGCCCCGCAGTTTATCATCAAGATGCCGTATGGCACTGCGGGGTTCACAATTCATACATCGCAGATTCGCACGGCGTTGGCCAGAGATTCGATTGGATCGCGTTTCGGGACAAACTCATGCGCGACATAGCCTGTAAAACCGGTCTCGGCAATGGCCCGCATAATGGCAGGATAGTATAGCTCCTGTGTTTCGTCGATTTCGCCTCGACCCGGATTACCACCTGTGTGGTAGTGGCCGATGTAATCCTTGTAAGTGCGAATCGTACGGATTATGTCACCTTCCATAATCTGAGCATGGTAGATGTCATACAAGATTTTTACACGTTCCGACCCAACTTTTTTGCACACCTCCACGCCCCATTTCATATTGTCAAACATATAGTCCTTGTGGTTGACCTTGCTGTTTAGATATTCCAGACATATTGTCACCTTCTTCTGTTCAGCGTAGCCGACGAGCTGTTTTAAAGCCGCGACACTGTTTTCGATCCCTTCTTCATCTGACATACCGGCTCGATTACCTGGGAAGCTGATGACATTGGGATATCCGTACTCAGCCGCAGCGTCGATGGCCAAGCGAATACTGGCAAGGCATTCAGCATGGTTCTCTTTCCTGTTTATACCTTTGGTAAGACCGTGAGTTTCTATCATTGAGCAGATAAGGCCATGCTCTTTAAGGGTTGGAAAATCATTTGGCTTTAGCAAATCAATTGCTTTTAGGCCAATTTTTTTGACGATGGTACAAAGCTCAGCCAGCGAAAACTTGCCGTAGCACCACCTGCTGACCGACTGTTTGATTCTCTCATTTTTTACGATGCGTTCTACCTCATCTATACTCAGAGCCGGGGCTTTTTTAGCAAGTGCAGTGGCGATTGCACCTGCGGCTATCAGAGAAGAATTACGGATAAAGGTGCGTCTTGGAACTTTATTGTTATCCATAGGATTTTCTCCTTATTCCAGCATTATGTAAATTTTCTACTATGCCCTACTAGTCTGTCAAATTCGATTAGGTAGATTGTCATTCCGCACTTGATGCGGAATCCAGTCTGTTAATAGTTCTGGATTCCCGCTTTCGCGGGAATGACAAGTCAAAAAACAATTTTGACAGACTATTAGTAAGATTGCTTCGTCGCTTCGCGCCTAAGGGGCAAGTTCCTCGCAATGACATAATGTCGCACTTGGTGTCATTGTGAGCGAGGCATAGCCGAGCGTGGCAATCTCGTATTCGCAACATTTTAAAATCGGGTACTATACTTTTAATTGTTCTTTCAAT
>CAZVWH010000114.1:0-8580 GCA_964631175.1 uncultured Pirellulales bacterium
ATAGTAGCTCTGGTTTCTGTGATTTCCACGATGGGGTTTCTTATCGGATTAGGTTATCCGGTTCACATCATGAGCTCGATGATACCAATTTTTCTTATGCCGATAGCGGTGGTGGACTCGGTGCATATTCTTTCTGAGTTCTTTGACCTTTACAGCAAAGAAAAGGGCAGAAAAAATTCTATTCTGGAAGTTATGAGCAATTTATTTATGCCGATGCTTTATACCTCGCTGACCTCGGCGGCTGGTTTTGCGTCGCTGGCGCTTACGCCGATTCCGCCGGTGCAGGTCTTCGGCATATTCGTGGCTATCGGCATTATGATTGCCTGGATTTGCACGGTTACTTTTGTGCCGGCATACGTGATGATGATTAAGGAAAGTCGGCTTGAGAACTTCGGAGCAACAGTAGTACACGAAGAAGAGCAAACCTGGCTTACAAGATTGTTACATGCAGCCGGTGGATTTACTTATAACGCTGCAAAACCGATCCTAATAGCGCTGGTGATTGTCACTGTGGTGGCAGTATATGGTATCACTCGGATCGAGATAAATGACAATCCGATTAAATGGTTCTCGAAGAGACATCCTATAAGACAAGCGGACATAGAATTGAACAAGCATTTCGGCGGGACCTATATGGCCTATTTGGTGCTTGAAGACAAAACGCCGGATACTGTTGACTTCGAATATGTAGATGTTGTGCGTAACCACTGGCGGATGCAATTCAGCACACCGATAAGCCGAACCGATGGTTCCGAGATGATGAGATTGCGGCGAGGCTGTATAAAAATATCAACGGTTACGAGCTTGCCTTCTACGGCTACCACGGCTACTGGAAGAGCCCCGGCGGACAGAACGCCGCGCGCAACCAGACGATTTTCCCCGACCTGAACGTTTATGGCACAAGTGTTCGCGGAGCTGTGGGCAAAGACATAGGAAATTTTGAGTTTGGGTACTATGAATCGGACGACGACCAGAGTGGAAAAGACCCGCTAATAAATAATTCAGAATTGCGATTTCTGACCGGCTATACACAGGAAATTGGCATAGATTTCACAGCCGGTTTTCAATATTATCTTGAGCATATGTTGGACTACGGCCGGCATAGAGATAGCAATCCTGTGGGACTGGACCGTGACAGAAACAGGCACGTGATGACGGTTCGGCTGACGAAGCTGCTGATGAATCAGAATCTGAGGTGTTCTTTGTTTACTTATTATTCGCCGTCGGACAAGGATACTTATATGCGGCCGAACCTGCACTACAAGGTCACAGATAGTTTAGCTGTTGAAGCTGGGGCAAATGTTTTTTTTGGTGATTACTCCAGTACATTCTTTGGCCAGTTCCAGAATAATACGAATCTTTACATAGCGCTGCGTTATAGCTTTTGATGCGTCCCCTGGCCGCACTCAGGATGGCTTACCATTTTATATCTTTTGGCAGAACAGATGTTATAGCCAGAAGTTTAACCTTTCGTCTTTGCCACGATTTGGCTGGTCTGGTTAGGTTAGGTCTGAGAAATTAATTACTGATAATTTCTTGGGCGTGACATTTGGCGGTATTAATAATGTGCTTCTCTCTCTCAGAATTATGTAATTTCTTAAAATCCTGTATGGTTGTCGTAGCAAGTCGCAAGCAGTCTTCACTATCATTAACGCGAAACACAAGGTGCAGTTTATAGTCTGCATCCGTTCGGCGTTGCAACAAAGTCTTTAGTCGTGAATAAATCCCAAAGATTGTACTGTCTTTTGGTTTGGGCTTTTTCTCTGGATTCTTACGATTCTTCTCGGAATTATCCTGAAAAAAACGGGATTTGTGGAAGCACTCAAGGACAAACTGATGATGGGACTTGCGATTACGATCAGGTAATCGGACCTCTTTATCGGTCAAAAATTCCCGCAGGTAAAGGAACAATCCATAGTAAGAGCGATTTATTGATGTTCGAACGTGCCATTCTTCTTTTCGATTCTTGAGCAATTCCGCAGTCTTGTGAAAATCAGCAGGGTTCATTACTCAGTCCGCCTGATGGTTAGAACAAAGAAATCCAAGTTATCGTCGCTTATATTTTCTAACATCCAGTCATTCAAAGCATCATATTGATCAAAAGCAGTTTCTTGATCAGAAGCAACTTCGATTCTTATAACGATGTGCCCTTCTTCTTCGTAATCATCCGCATGGAAGCAGTCATATTCAGCCACAAGACTTTGTATGTTTGAGAAGGTATTTTCTGCTTGATTTAGACATCTTATCAAGTCAGGAATTAAACCATGAGCCTTAGAAAATTCTTTGGCTATCTCCTCAACCTTCCATGTAACTGACGGTTCTTCACAAATGCTAGTGTCTATTTGCTCCTTAGTTAGAGACCGAACGATTTCTTTCTTTGTATCTGAGTATTCTTTGTAGATTAAGACGATAACTTGCTGAATGCCCTCTCTTACAAAAGAGACAGAGATGGTGTCTTTAAGTTGTTCCATGCTAAAGTCCGTCGAATCCGGGGCCCACATCCCCGCTTTACTAATATTATATGCGTTTTGGAGTTCATCAAGAGAATGTTTAAGTTCGTGTGCTATTTCTGCTTTAACTGTCATACTATATAGCCTCCAGCATTTTCTGAATTATAGAATCCGAATAACCAGAGATCTCCGAAATTTTTCCTAATTCGCTTCCAAGCTCTTTCCAACTAGTAAAATCAAATTCATAGTTGAAATTGATTGATCGCTTCTTGTTTTCTTTATTTGGTTGTTCGACTGTCAAGGTAATACGGCCCCCTTGGTTTGAATAAGGATACCGCAACACAATGCTAGCAGCGATCTTGTCCTTTCCTATAATGCTTACTATTCTGCTGTTTTTAGATATAAATAGTTCTTGAAAATTCGTTGCTTCCTTAGGACTATTAAAGGTGATTATTGAATTCAGATTTATTCCAACGAGTTTAAGTGGTGTATAAGGTAAAATTTCGAAATATTTATTAGCTATCTCAAGTATCTTTGTGTCTCCCCACTCTGAGATCTCTTTTTCTCTTATTTGAAATCTGCTTTCATCCACTATGAACTCTATATTATCTAATATTAGATTTGTAAAACCTGGTACAGAGACGAACTTTTTGACAAGTTTTTCCTGTGCGGAAATACTAACAAAAGGCTCTTGATCTAATGGTAAAATTTTATTATTTTTAAGAAAATCTATATTCAGAATTTGGGGATTTGGGTCTCCCAATGCCACAAAACTTATGAAATTTTTCATTATATTAGCCATTACAACTGCCTCAACAACAAGTACTTATCGGTCAAACAAATCCCTAGCTTGAAAAATCGCAGAAAAGTTTATACTCTACCCGCTTCATAGCGATGACAAACATATACAATAGTTTAACAAAAAACAAGCACTTTTACAATATATTTTAGGCTTTCATCTCTGCTACAATTTGGCGGGTCTGGGGGGATTGGTTTCTTTGAGCCTCTTTGAATGCGGAGACGGATGATTCATTCTGCTTCTTGAAAAACTCATTGCCGACGATAATCTCCTTTAGCGCCTGCGACTTTGTCCTTGCATCATTCAAGAATCTTACGGCTCTGGTTCCATAGACGCCACCTAATAAAGCACTGATGCCGATAGCTAATTCCAAGGCTGAATCGGCTATCTGCCATGTATCCGGTCTATCCGCAGACTCAGCTAAAGCGGTGTGGGCCAATTGCACATTCGTCTGGCGCAGTATGTCTTCAGCCGTCTCATCCTGTGGAAATTCCTCCGGCAGGCCACAGAAAGAAACAAAGGCTCTCGACTGTAATTCGCTCAGTTTAGCAAGAGCCTGTAGCTTCTCCGAGGAGTCTTCTTGTTTAGCGGTTTCTAATGTCACCGTAGCCGTGTGGTTGTGCAGCCAGGCATTTTGCTTTTGTGCCTCGCTCGGTGCAAAACGCAAACTCTCACAACCAATCAACAAAAAACAAAGTATTGTCAATGTCACTGATGTTTTCTTCATAACTTCTCTCCTTCACCGGCACTATAGATATGCCGGTCAAACAGAATATTTAGCCCCCAAACCTGTCCTGAGCTCTGTCGAAGGATTTGTTTGGGGGTTTTTCTTTTTCCAGCGCTCGCAAGCGGTATTCGTAGGAGATACATTTCTCTGAGAGTAAATCCACCTCTTCCTGAAATTCCTTTTGGCACTGCAATAGTATAGTGACATCGTGCTGTAAAAGATAGAGCTGTCTTTGCAGATTGACCCAGCTTCCTACAATCAGAGCAGCAAGAAGAAATAGCTGTACAAGCGTAGAGACGTTTATCTGGCGGTTTAACTGCCATGATCGCGTATTGTTCTCAGCCATAACTCAACTCGACTTTGGTAACTGGTAATTGGTAACTTGTAACTAATCATCAATTACCAATTTCCAATCACCAATTACCATTTATCATGGTTTTGCATAAAAGACGTTCTTGTCACCGACCCTTGACATTACGGCATACGTTCCTGCTGGTAGTGTCCCCTGCTCGAGGAATGATTCAGCTAAATTAACCGCCTGCATTTGTTGGCCCATTTCGACCGGCAGCGAGCCGGGCTCGCATATCACCACCGCACAGACGTTGTAAAAATTGTATGAAACGTGGCTTTTGACTTTGACCGCCCAAGCGGCTGCTCTGGCACCGGGCGATGTAACAACCGATGTCTCCTTTAAACTATTTGTATTAACCATGTCACGCACCTTTTAACTTATGTGAACCCTGCAATAAATTGTAGTAATAACCCCCCAATAAACCTGTCCTGAGCGAAGTCGAAGGATTGGGGGGGCTAAATATACCTTCTCCGCACAATCTTCAAATTCGTACACTGCTTTTGAAAATCCAACTGCACCCGCTCTATCCGCCTAACACTGCGGTTGTCACTTCGGCAGCTAAGTAAATCCCTGCTTTCAGGACTTGTACTAATCTTGTCGCCAACTCTGTAATCAAATACGAGGTACGGTGTTTGAACATCAGTCGTCTCGATTACCTCTGATGATGACGCAGCTTTGTGCCGGACAAATTCATAAAGCGCTGCGGAATCGTCAACTTCATCCGGCTGGCCGAGTGTCGCATCGGCGGCATTGGCGAAGATGCTCTTACCGGAAACCTTGCGGAACTTAAATCCCTTATAGAGCGTAATTATGTGCCGCACAACCGGTGTAGTAGAATTGACCGGCCCATCGGCAACTTCACAGCTTAGTCTTTCATCACTAACCACTGAAGCGGTTATCCTGAATCGCAGCACTGCCTTCAATGCTGCTATCCAGGTATCGACGTCAAGCTGATCGCTGCTGAGCCATATTCCACACTCATCGAGAAGATTGTTGAAGGCGTATAGATACTGCCACCAGTTTTCGCCGTCGTATGAGACCTGTAGAAAGTAGCCCAGCGATCTTTCATGTTTGTCGGTGGATAAGCACGGCCAGAAGCGTCGGCGTCGGCGAGCAAAATTATTGCTTTCAAAAATCTTAGAAAAGTCAAATGCATCTCCTTGATTGTATGGAGCGCCGCTATAGCTGCCCGCTTCATTGAGACACCATTTGCGATACACATCCTTTACCTTGTAAAAATCGGGATTAGTCGAAGGCGAGAATTTTTCATAATCGGTCGCCTCATCAGCAGGGTCCCAGGCCTTGACTAACTCAAATGTCGCCTCATAAATTTTGAAGTCACCCTGTCCGATATATTTGTGCGTGACAGGCCAGAAGTTTTTCCTGCTATATAGCCCGGCAATGTTTGTCTTGGAGACGCTAAGCTGCTCACCTTGCTGCTGGCAATCCAGCTCAACCACCCTGCCGTTGTCTCCTTTATAGAATACTATTGCCTGTCCTGGGCTGTTCTCGGCAAGCCGAGGAACAAATTTGAACTTCAGGCCGGCTCTTTCGCAGCATCGGTGTAGAGCTTCCAACAGGTTCAGCCCGGTGACGTCAAGGTCACGAACGCCACGGTTCTCGGTCAATGCCCGCAACTGTTCAATGCTCGGCGTTTGCACCTGGCCCGCCGGCAGATATTCGCACAGCAAATAATCAATTACTTCTGCGAGCTTGAAGAACCTGCTTTGCGAAGGCTCGGCACAAAAGATTGTGTAGCTTTTACCATTGATTTCTGCTGGGCTGCGGCTGGCGTTTGCTTGGCCATCAGGATTAAAGACCGTATCAAGACCGGCCAGAAACAAAGTTGAACCACCGTTATCGGTGAGGCGCTGACCGTAAACCGTAATCCGAGAAAGAGCTGTGCTGAAGTCCTTGGCGATAATTTCCACCTTTTCACTATCAGAGTCTAATCTTGTCTCGATGCTTTCAACATGACCTTCAAAGATAGGCAGGCTAAAGGCCGCTGCTGCCGGCGAGATGCCGTTGTAAACATGTCGAATGACGACAGATTTTCCCATAGAGAATTTATCTTCGAGTTGCTCTGTGGGTAAGTTATTCGGCTCTTGCTGTGCGGCTGGATTATAAGCCAATCTGGCCCAGCTAAACTCCGGCCAGCCGCTGCGAACAATCTCTATAACCTCAAGGTCGCTACACAAAGACCCATCCAGAAAAACCGATACCGTTGCAGTCGGCAGTGACAGTCTGTCGTAGGCGGTTTGAAAAAAATCAATTCTATTGGACATAATGTGTTTTCCAGAACCGGCACCACAGGTGTGCCGGCTAAACATTAAAGCGCTTCAACCTTTAAAATTTCGATCTCATCGGGTCTGACGTCTTCAATCTCAATAGCCAATTGGGCTAAAGAATTACTCTCCACGCCGTCGGCATCTTTGGCCCTTACGGCGAATAAATATCTACCGGTAGTCAGAGCGTCACTTTGCCATCGGTAAAACCGTCGGCCTCGATAGCTGATTTCGGCGATTGGATTTTTATAGTTGATTTGTCCTGTGTTGCTGTCGTAATAGACATTGAAACGCACAGGCTCTGACTTCTGTTCGAGAGGGTAATAAAACCAGAGAAGCTGAACCTTATTGCCTTGGATCTGATCAGCCCGCCAGGCGAAAATGTGGTTTGGCTTCGGTTCTATCAGATTGCCTTCGGCATCTATGGTGAGTTTAACTGCTGCCTGTAAAGAGCGTTCCTGATAGCCGCAGATATTGAATTTGCGAACAACATAAAAATATGTCGAGTCGATTTTGTGCGGGATATAGTTCGGTAGTGATATCGAATCAGCATCTTGCTCAACGACCTCTAATATGTTCGCAAAGTCTATTTGTTCCATGTTGGGGCCGCCATAAAGCGCTGTGCAGCCACTCGGACGCATCCAGAACCATCCACTGGCCAGGACCGTGCCGAGCTTAAATGCGCTGGCTGTCATTCCGTTAAAAAGTACATCTGTTAGCCATTGTCTTTCTATTTTTAGAGGACTTTTCAGCCAGGGACCGCGATATCTCAGAGTCAATTTGCCCGATGGGACCGCCGACGCTTCTATTGACCCGGCAAGTAAGGCTTCTCCTACTATTTTCATCGTAGCCGTGACATCGGTGGCAGCAGCCGAAAGGCCCTTGATTCTTCTGGTAAGTTTGGCAGTTGCTGTGGCGCTCGATTGAGCTCCTGATGTCCCTGCCAGATTCACGACCGGCACAAAGACCGTCTTGGAACTCTTCGGCCCATCAAACATGCAAAACGGCTCGCGGTATAGATGCTTAATCTCGGCGGAGCTGAGGGCGCGATTGTAAACCTGAACACTGTCTATAAGCCCTTCGGTTGTATAACTATCACTCCAAACTACCTTGCCTATTAATATATATTGGGTCGAAGCGT
The DNA here is from genome assembly GCA_964631175.1 of uncultured Pirellulales bacterium. Lineage (GTDB taxonomy): Bacteria > Planctomycetota > Phycisphaerae > Sedimentisphaerales > Anaerobacaceae > CAZVWH01. The sequence goes on from CAZVWH010000114.1 coordinate 7,755, forward strand.
TTAAAGGACCCACAAATGTGCCAGGAGTTCCGACCGGATTAGCATTGATGTATGTTATAACGTTTTGGGACTTACTATCCCATGTTACTGCAAGATAATACCATTTACCTGTTAGATAAGTAAAAGAAGCATTAAAGGTATGTCCACCGCCTGAATCCCACAACCTCGTCCCGATTGAAGTAGTGGATATTCTTACACCGTAAGCAACATTCTTCATTAACAATGTATGAGATTTGCTTGCTTCAAATCTTATCCAACCGGCGATGGTAAGACCCGTCGCAGCATTCAGGGAGCTGCCGGAACCACAATTAACACTGTCTCCGCTTCCATCAAATTTCAAACAACAACCGAATTTACCTGCTGTCCATACTGCATCGTTGATAGTGCCGGAATTTTGATTTCCGCTTGTATCAGCGGCAATCTTACCTGTGCCTTCATTAAATGCCCAGCAACCAATGAGACCACGTAAAAACGGGTGACTCTTGTTTAGCGGTAATCCTCTGGCTGATTTGAGAAGAGGCATATTAAATCCTTTGGAATGTAGAATTGAGAATTGAGAATGTATAAATAATTCTAAATTCTATCTTCTTCCCTCTAAATTAAGCAGTTATATAATTCCATCTCTGGCACTTAGCAGTGACGGTTATCGTGTCCGTACTGCCGGAACGGTAGCAGTAGAGCTTAAAGTGAGCCACATCTTTGACGATGAAGCTGACTTGATTGGGGTCGCTATCATTGTCTATCTCGAAGCTATATAGAGGCGTATCATCATAGTTAGTTCCGTCCAGAGAGCCTCTTACCTCGACTACCAGATTATCTGTGGGGC
>CAZVWH010000115.1:0-8539 GCA_964631175.1 uncultured Pirellulales bacterium
ACCCATCATACGAGCCAAGCCGCGCGCCATATCCGTGTAGCCGCTAAAGTCAAAATAAATCTGCCAGGAAAACAAAAAAGTCGCAAGAAGCAGGGCCGGTGACTTAAACTGCTCAGGAGCAGCATAGACCTTATCGACATATAGAGCCATGTAATCTGCCAATGCAACCTTCTTGAAAAGCCCAACGGCAAACAGAGAAAGTCCATCCGTGACATCCTGGATCGATATCCTGGGCGTCGTGTGCAGTTGCGGTAATAAGCTCTTAGCCCTCTCGATAGGTCCGGCCAGCAATCGAGGAAAAAGAGAAACATAAGCTGCGTAAGCTATAAAGCTTTTTTCTCTTTCTATATTGCCGCGATAGAAATCGATAGTGTAGCTCATGGATTGGAGCGTATAGAAAGACAATCCCACAGGCAAAATAATGCCCGGCTCAGCAATAGCATACGAAATGCCTAACGATGATAACAGAAGGTTTAAATTATCGGTGACAAAACCGCCGTATTTGAAGAAACCCAATAGAGCGAGATTGTTAAATATGCTGACAAAAAGCCATGCCTTCCCCCGGCTGCTTTTGGCCATTCTTGCAACGACGGTATAATCAACCAGCGAAGCATAAGCGATCAAAATCGGATATAGAGGATGAAAGCACGCGTAAAAAAAATAGGAAACGGCTAAGAGCCAGAACAATCGAAATCTTGTCCTTTTCAGGACAAGATAAATCAGATATACAATCAGGAAAAATAGTACAAAAAGCCATGTATGAAATAACATTCGGTGTCCTTTTATTCCATCAAAACTCGAATGTGCTCTTCAACCGAGGCTGACATCACATCCAGGTCGTATCCGCCCTCAAGAACGGAAACAAGCCGACCTTCGCAGCACTTCTCTGCTATACTCTTGACTATCTGCGTTAACTGTGCAAATCCCTGCGGCGTAATATTCATCCCACCAAGCACGTCACCTTTACAGGCATCAAAGCCGGCGGAGATGAGCACAAAGTCAGGAGAAAACGAAAGGGCTGCAGGCTCAAGCTTTTCACTGAAGACCTTCAGATAATCATCATCTCCAGAGCCAGCCGGCAAAGGCACGTTTATATTGTAGTTCAAACCTTTTCCGCTTCCTTTCTCTGCTTGCCTTCCGGTGCCTGGATAGAAGGGATACTGATGCACACCAAAGTATAATACGTCAGGGTCATCATAGAACATCGCTTGAGTCCCGTTGCCGTGGTGAACGTCCCAATCTACAATGAGCACCCTCTGTAGATTATATTTCTTCTGGATGTATCGTGTGCCGATAGCAATATTATTAAAGACGCAGAATCCCATCGCCCGGTCGCTTAACGCATGATGGCCAGGCGGACGGACTGCGCAAAAGGCGTTCTGAATTTGTCCTTCCATGACTGCATCGATGGCTGTAAGCACTCCGCCAGCGGCCACCAATGCAACTTCATAGGACATCTGCGATATGGGAACGTCTAAAGAGTCCAGATATGCTACGCCATTTTCGCAACTGGTTTTGACCCTTTCTATATAGTGAGATGAGTGAACAGTTTCAATCCATTCTATTTCGGCAGGCTTCGGTGAAAGTATAAATAAATCAGAATATAATCCACCTGCTTTTAATTTTTCAACAATTGCAACCAATCTCTGCGCTGTTTCCGGATGGCCTGGCGTCGTTTTGTGCTCTAAATATATATCATCATAGACAAATCCTGTTTTTGATATTTGCTGAGCTTCGTCTTTTTCATTAAGATTTGGCTGAGTTTCTGGGTTGTGGGGCGAATTTCTTACGCAACGAAAGCCTATAGCGTCACTTGCCAGACAAGTATCATTGATAGAAGGGTCACCTGCTCGATAGCTCGACCGGCAAGCTTCGGCGCTTAAATTCCATGCTCCGCCTCGTATGACTCTTTCTTTTCCCATAGCAGGCCCTTTAGGATCCTTAGCTGGACCCCATTTATAGTAACTTTCCGAATAATAATCGTTACACCATTCTGCAACATTTCCGTGCATGTCGTAAAGTCCCCATGGATTAGGTTTCTTCTTTCCAACAAGATGTGTTTTTCCGGATGAGCTCTCAACAAACCACGCGTAGTCTTTTAGCTTTCGCACATCGTCACCAAAACTATATTTTGTGGTAGTGCCCGCTCGACAGGCGTACTCCCACTCGGCCTCCGTAGGCAGCCTGAAACCATTTGCCTCGAAATTACACTGCCAGTTTTGCTCATCATAGCACGGCTCAAGTCCCTCCGCACGTGAACGGTCGTTACAATAAAGGGCCGCATCGGTCCAATTTATCTGCTCTAAAGGATTCTTTGGATTCTTAAAATGAGAAGGGTCAGAAATCTCATATATCCTGAACTGCTGCTGTACCACTTCGTATTTATCCATCCAGAACGCACTAATCCAAACCCTGTGTACAGGTTTTTCGTCAGCTGCTCCCTTATCATTTCCCATCTCGAACCAGCTTGCAGGGATTGCCACCATTTCTACGCCGGTCTTTATTTTTATGACCTCCGGCTTATAAGCAGTGTCTTTAGCCTTGCGGCAGCCGATAAAGAACAGAAGACAGAGGACAGAAGACAGAGGACAAAAGACAGAGGACGGAAGACAGAAGACGGAGGACAGAGGATGGGACTCTGATTTCTGATTTCTGACCTCTGACTTCCGACTTCCGAATTCTGACCTCTGATCCCTAACCTCTGACATAAGTCAAATTCTTTCCACTGTTTTAGTTTTGTTTACCAGTCACAGATTGAATCGGTACCCAGTCAGGCTCTTTGTTGTGATTTCCGTCAGTGGTGACTTTGACCCATTTGTCCGACATATCACCGACACAGATATCCCAGCCGGGCGCTTTGCCGCCTACTTGCTGTCCACCCCCAAAAGGACCATAGCTAAAAGTGATGTACCTGCCATCCGGCGATAAATCAATATGATAAACCTTATCCTTACGCGAGCATCTAACTAATTCACGGATATTGCTAACCATTGGTTCATTAGACATCAGGTCGATGTCACCGATGCACAGATTCCAATCCGTTTCCCCCCACACCATCTTGCTGCCGTCAAGACTAATATCTGGCCTACAACCTTTTACTTGCCATTGTGCAAGGTCAAAAACTTTTATTCCATCATACTCGAAAGCCAGAATAGTATCGCTGTAACCCATACCTCCTTCTACCGCAGCTACGAACCACTTACCATAAGGCGACCAGCAAATGGCATAAAGATGATGCAGACTTTTATTTGGGTGTGGTCTATGCAGACGGGTTTCCAAATCATAGATTAAAAGTTCAGCGGTTGCATACTCTTTGGTACTATAGCGCTCGTACTCTGCCTTCAGATAAGCGATGCTTTTGCTGTCAAAACTCCAGCACGGCTGCCGAGCGTTTTGAGCCACTTTAATGCGCTGCGTCCCATCGATATTCATATAATAGACGCTTCGGACCTTATCTCTTCCCGTTCCCTCATCGACAACAAAGCAAATCTTGGTAGCATCGGGTGAGACATGTGGATACATCTCATCCACATCCGGGGTATTGGTAATATTAACCGGATTGGAGCCGTCTGCATTTATCAAGTATAATTCCCAGTTTTTTTTGCCGTTGGTTTCGCGATAGGTTTCATATATGATCTTAAAGGGGATTTCTTCCAGCTTCAGCTCAGCCCGCGGCGAAGGAACCACTCTCGGTCCCTGCCTATCCCGCTCCGTCTCGGCGAACCTTCGCCGAGACGAGTTTTGTACTTGCGCCCCGCAAACAGCATCAGCAGATATTAAACTCAGTATGAGTGAGAAAATAAGAATGCAGTAACATATTTTAAGTAGTCCTATTTTTACGTTGTACCATTTACTTCCCATATATTTATTCTTCCATGTATGACCAAAAACAACGACAATAGAAACAGAGAAATTAATAATACTTTATCGCAAGATTCACTAATGCAAGTATCAACCAGTCCATTGATTCTACAGCTTAACGTTTACATTATGAGCTAAATATCTACGAAAATCAATAGTGATTGACATGCAAAGGTTCACTTCAGAAGGGTTTAATAATTAGGGCAAAAAACAAAATGCGTTGTGCTCTGTCGAAAAAAATACAGAATGACGGTAGGCTTTTCTACAAAGCAAATGTGTTTTTGATCTATTGAAATGGCTCTCAAACAGAGATTTATTCTGTGAATGGGCGATACAGGATTCGAACCTGTGACCTCACGGGTGTGATCCGTGCGCTCTAACCAACTGAGCTAATCGCCCCAAGCTCACTTCATTAAACCGCCGTCATTCATACTTGTCAAGTTTTACATCACAGTTCAGTGGAAATAAGATTAGCTTTTCCGAGTTTAACACCTTTGAGACTCAATATATTTTCTCCCATCTTATTGATTTCGCCAACTTGGCCTTTAAGGACTATTACCTCCATACAATCGTGAGCATCCAAATGAACGTGCATAGAGCAAATAGTCTGTAATAGATGTGAATGCTGCATGCCGACCATCTCCTGCATCAATTTTGTTGAATGATGGTCGTATATAACAAATACCGCAGCGACTGCTTTGGCTGCCGGATCACTCAAACGCTCGCTGCTTAACTGCTGGCGTATCAAATCACGTATAGCTTCGGATCGGCTTGGATAACCCTGCTTGGCGATAAGCTTGTCGAAACTCGAAAGCAGCTTTTTTTCTAACGACACTCCTATACGTTCAACTTGCTCCATTTCCAAACTTCCTTAAAAAGATAATCCCATGTAAAACGTGGGATTAAATATATTTGTCATTTGTCCTCTGTCTTCCGTCCTCCGTCTTCTGTCATCTGCCTACTGGTCACATAGATGGCCTGCTTAGCAAACAGGTTGGGTGCAAATCTTACCGGGCTAAGATAACTCTTTACCAAAAGCGCCTTTTTTTCGACCTTAACATCTAGCTTTTTGCAAAACTTATCAAAATCTTTCAGTGACAAAAAATGTATATTTGGCGAGTTATGCCACTCGAAAGGCAACTGCCTGGTTACCGGTGCTTTGCCTCGAAAGAATAGCTGTGCTCTGCTCCTCCAGTAAGCAAAGTTAGGAAAGCTCACAATTACTTTTTTTCCTACTCGCAGAAGCTCCTTAAAAACCTTTTCGGGATTTTTTATAGTCTGAACAGTTTGTGACAGGATTACATAATCGAAGCTCTTGTCACCGTAATATTCCAGTCCTTGCTCAATATCCTGCTGGATAATTGGCAGCCGCCTGCAGATGCAATCCAGTACCAGCTCCTGGTCAAGTTCAATACCCCTGCCCTTAATGTTTTTGTCGCGCACCAAATTGGCCAGAAGCTGCCCGTCACCACAGCCAACATCGAGCACCGTACTGTTCGGCTCAATGAGAGATTCAATCAGCTCATAATCTACACGCGCCCTGTGCGCTTGCTCAAACCTGCTGAGCTTGCGCATACTCCGGGCGTAACACGAACACGGTTGCTGCGATCCTACCGGCCTGTAAGTAGCCTGTAAAAAGCAGCAAATGAATCTTCCCAGCACTTCCGGCTCCAATAAGAACGCATCATGTCCGTATGGCGAAGCAATATTACAATAACTTACATCCTTCCTGCTCGCCGCAAGAGCTTCGGCCATCGTTTTAGACTGAGCGGGCGTAAATAGCCAGTCACTGGTAAAACTGATTATAAGAAATCTCGACTTGGTATTTGCAAAGGCCTTGGTTAACGACCCATAGTCTTTTTGTAGGTCGAAATAATCTGCTGCTTTAGTTATGTAAAGATAGCTGTTGGCATCGAATCTTTCCACAAAGGTTTGACCCTGATAGTCCAGATATGTCTCAACGGCAAACTCGGAATTGAAATCGTAACTATACTGCTGGGTCCCCCCGGAAGGGGTCCCTGATGGGACCGCAGAGCGGGGTTCCTCAGCACTTCGCAGCTTACGCCCGAATTTCTCCCGCATACCATGTTCCGACAGATAAGTTATGTGCCCGATCATACGCGCTATTGCCAGACCTCTGTCCGGACCGTTTTTGTCGTGATATTGACCGTCGGAGAAATTTGCATCCGCCAATATGGCATTTCGACCTACCGCATCAAACGCTATTGACTGTGCGCCGAAATGAGACGTTGTGGCAACGGCTATCGCAGCCTTGACAAAATCAGGATAAAAAAGTGCCCACTGTAAAACCTGCATTCCGCCGATAGAGCCGCCGATTACCGCTAACAGTCTTTTTATGCCCAGCCTGTCGAGCAAAAGTTTTTGAACCTTGACCATATCAGCGATAGTTATAATTGGAAAGTCCAGGCCGTACGGCTTGCCGGTCGCAGGATTTGTGGAAGAAGGCCCCGTTGTTCCGCTGCAGCCGCCGAGGAAATTAGAGCAGATAACGAAATACTTGTTTGTGTCGATACCCTTACCCGGGCCGACCATATTATCCCACCAGCCCGGCTTTCTGTCGTCGGGACTATTATAGCCGGCAACGTGAGCGTTGCCGCTGAGAGCGTGACAAATCAAAATAGCGTTGTCACCGGCTTCGTTAAGCCGGCCGTATGTCTCGTAGGCCACATCAATGGGAGCTAACTTCCTGCCGCACTCTAACTCCAAAGGCTCCCGCGGCTCGACAAGCCTTATCGTATGAGTCTTCACAATACCAACCCCGTTAGAAATCTTGGCTTTCCTTCGACCTTGCTCAGGACAAGTTTTGTTAGCGGATTCCGGCCCTGTAGAATTTCTAACAGGGCCAACCGAATTTTTCCCAGTCTCTGCCATAACCACTATTAAATATACTGAAAAATTAGTTAATGTAAAGGGATATAGCGGCAGAGCAAACCATCTCCATTTCGCCACAGGCGGACCGTTTTGGAGGTGGTCATATCGCTCTATATACTGTCTGCTTTTCGTTATTGACAATCAGAGTGAAGTTCATAAAATAGCCGAAAGTGAAAATTGTAGAACTTGTTTCAATAAATTCATTCTGTGCATTGGGTTTTTTAGGCCAGCCTTTAAGGGAGTTTCAGCATGGATCCAACGATTTTCAAGGCGTACGATATCAGAGGTATTTATCCCGATCAGATCGGCGAAGAAGACGCATGGAAAATTGGCTGTGCCACTGCTCGGTTTTTGCCGTCTCTGCTTCACGGCTTCGAGCGCGGACAGCCTAACAGCCAGTCGCTGTGTGTCGGCCGTGACATGAGAAAGCATAGCGAGCCGCTGGCAAAAGCTCTGTCAGAGGGAATACGTACTACTGGGATAAATGTAATTGATATAGGAATGATTGACACACCACAGATGTACTTCGCCATAAATTACCTGAATACCTGCGGCGGCGTGCAGGTGACGGCATCGCATAATCCCGCCAAGTATAACGGCTTTAAGATATCCGGCATAGGCGCAAAACCTATCGGCGTGGATACCGGCTTGAATGACATTAAGCATCTTGCAACTGCTCTAATTCATACTAAAGGTAAAGCTATCGGCAAAGTGGAACAATTAGATCTGACCGCTGAGTACAAAAATCATGTGCGAAAGTTCTTAAGCCCAAAATTAAAAGAGCTGAAGATTGCCATCGATGCTTCAAACGGTATGGCAGGAAAGATGGTGCCGGTTGTTTTCAGTGGTCTTCGCCTAAAAATAATCGACCGTAACTTTGAACATACCGGCAGATTTAAGCATCCACCAGACCCGCTCGTGGAGAGAAATCTCGCTCAGGTCAAAGCAGCGGTTAAGCGAAATAAATGCAACTTCGGTGTTTGTTTTGACGGAGATGCCGACCGCATGATGATGGTCGATGAAAAAGGCGTCACCATTAGCTGTGATCTGATGACGGCTTTGTTGGTATCGTATTTTTTAGAAAAGCATCCTAAATCGACAATCGTTTACGATTTACGCAGCAGCCGGGTCGTGGCCGAGGAAATTATCAGAAACGGCGGCACTCCACGCAGAGAACGAGTCGGACATGCTTTTATGAAAAAGGCCATGCGCGATTCACACGCTATTTTCGGCGGCGAACTTTCGGGCCATTTTTATTACCGCGATAATTACTACACTGATTCAGCCTTCATTACACTGGTGCACATATTAAACGTTGTCAGCCGGGCAAAGACGCCCCTAAGCGAGCTGATTGAACCTTTACGACGCTATTATACCGGCGGCGAGATAAATTTTAAGATTGAAGACAAACAGGCAAAAATAAGCGATTTGGCAAGACGATACAGCGACGGCCAAATCGACCGCTTAGATGGTCTTACTGTAGGGTATAAAGATTGGTGGTTTAATTGTAGAGCAAGCAATACAGAACCGCTGCTGCGGCTAAACGTCGAGGCAAGAAGCAAGAAACTGCTCGAAGAGAAACTATCCGAAATTGAGAAAATGCTCGGAAAACCTGTATAATAAATTCTGCTACGCTGAGGTTGCTTCACATTTTACAATGGGGTTTCTATCCGTCGCCGGTACGGCGACGGATAAACGAAATCTCCACAATGCTCACAAAAATCCAGAAACGAAAGATAAATTATGAAAATGGGAAGGAATTATCTTATTTTTGCAGTGCTTACTG
>CAZVWH010000116.1:0-3171 GCA_964631175.1 uncultured Pirellulales bacterium
ATAAACCAGGATGCTATTTTCAAAAGCAGACGGAGCTTCAGATTTTGCGCGCAAGCGGTTGCCCGCAGGGTTGCTTTAAGCGCCTTAGCAGTATCGGCACCACTTGCCTGCGGCAGAATAGTATTGCAGATTCCCTCGGTTTCGTTAATTTCAAATTCGTAGCCTCTTATTATCGCAGCCGGAATGCCGGCCCCGGTCTGGCCGAATACCAGCGTCGAGGCGGCGCTAAGCTCGTAGGCAACCAGGTCTATTCCGCCGAACTTGGCTTTGCCGTGCATGTCTTTTTTGCCGAACATCTTTGTCATCGGCCCAATGCCCGATGAGCCTATCGCAAAATCTATTGTGCCGTACGGAATCATTTCCGTATCAGCTAAGATGACAGCTAATTGTTTGCCGGTCAGTTTTTGAATTTGCCCTCTGATTTTTCGTGCCTGGCCGTCTGGGTCTTCCGGCATCAGGCTCAAGATTCCAGCCGGGTGATTTGAGCCGTCAATACCCGCATCGCAAGTGTGGATAAGGCCGTCCTTGCCTTTTGTTATGCAGATAGCCTGCTCGTGGTCGATTAGCTCTTTGCCGGCCTCGGCATCGTCGCAGGTTCGTATAATGTGCCGTTCAAGAACACCCTTGAGCGGAACAATCGCTAAGATTTTATGGCCTTCATCGAAAATCATCTGCAACCATTTAGCGTCTTTGCCGGTCTGTGCCGATATTGCCAAAGCCTTTTTGCCGGGCGTCACTTCGCTGAATTTTCTTAGCCGACCGGTGGCTTTGGATACAATCTTGCTTGTCAGGACAATGATATCTTTCTCTTGCAGGCCGCCTATTTCTTCATTGCCGGCTCTTACGACAATCTCAGCTAAATTGTCACCTTCTTCAATTTCCGGTATCGTCTGCAACCCGAAAACTTCTATTTTCTTCATAGTCTATCCTTCAGCATTTGAAAGATTATGAACCACTTCTATTTATAATCCACTCCAACTTGAAATCACAAATTGTGATTTCAAATTGCTCTGTACAAAAGACTCGATGTCATTTCGACCGAAGTCCCCAGGGGACGTAGTGGAGAAATCTGCTTAAAAATAGATTTCTCGACTCGCCTACGGCTCGCTCGAAATGACAATTTCCACTCTTTTCTACAAAGATTTGTCATTTATCCATCTTGAGTTCACAATTTGAAATCTCAAGTTAGAACCTCACAATCTTTAACCGCTTTTTCGGTCAATCCAGTTAAGCTGACATCGCTGCCGAAACGCTTGATATCAACATAGTGCAAGCTGACAGCTTCCATCAATTCAGTCATTGATTTGGCTAAACTAGCACCGCCCTGTGAGCCGAGTATCTTCGGTGCGATGTAAACAACAATTTCATCCACCAATTGCTCTTTCAGGAACGAAGACAACACCGTCGGCCCGCCTTCAACAAGCAGTTGCTGTATGCCGCGTCTGCTTAATTCATCAAGCAAATATGTTATGTCACATTGGCCTTGCGGCGAAGGCACAGTTACTATTTCAGCTCCCTTTTTCGTAATTTTATCTGCGAGCCCTGGATCTATTTGAACGGCTCCTTCTCTGGTTACGATTAGCACAGCCGACCTATTCGCAGTAGCCAGCAGTCTGCAATCCAAGGGGATTCTCAAAGTGCTATCTAATACGATTCTGATGGGCTTGTTACCTTTGCTCGGTCTGGCTGTCAACAACGGATCATCGGCGATTACCGTATTGATACCAACCAGGATTGCTCCTGCTCGCCGACGCAATTTGTGTGCATCTTTCCTGCTTTGCTCATTTGAAATCCATCGTGATTCGTATCCTGCAGCGTATGCGAGTTTGCCGTCGATTGTTTGTGCCCATTTGAGTATCACCCAGCATTTGCCGGTGGTAGCAAACTTGATAAAAGGCGCATTTAGAAGACGGGCCTCGGCTTCACATATACCTGTCTGCACTTCGATTCCTGCATTGCGCAAAAGCTCAATGCCTTTGCCGTTAGCGTGCTCCGACGGGTCAATCGTTGCAACAACAACCTTCGCCAAGCCGGCGGCAATTATCGCTTCGGTGCAAGGCGGCGTCTTGGCATAGTGACAGCATGGCTCAAGAGTAACATACATCGTCGCTCCCTGCGGATCGTTAAGATGTGGCGCCGGCCATCCCAGCGACCTTGCGGCACTGTCACCGGACTTTTCACAATCCTCAAGGGCGTTTATCTCTGCGTGAGGACCGCCGAATTTTTTGTGCCAGCCCCTGCCGATAATTCGGCTTTTCTTTACGATGACTGCTCCAACCGCAGGATTCGGCTCAACCGAGCCGATGCCACGCTTGGCGAGCCTCAGTGCAGCCTGCATGAATTTCTCGTTGTGATTGCTCATTTAAGCATCTCTGAAAATTGCTTTTCGTCTATTACCTTCACCCCCAGTTGCTGAGCTTTGTCGAGCTTGCTACCCGGCTCTTTGCCGGCTAAGACAAAATCGGTTTGTTTGCTGACGCCGGAAAACGGCTTTCCGCCAGCCTGTCTGATCGCCTGCTCAGCCTGCTGGCGAGTGAAGTTTTCTAAAGTTCCCGTAACAACGACTGTTTTACCGTCAAGTTTGCCCGTGACTTTTACCTTGCCGCAAGGCATCTTAACGATTTTCGGCCTTTCCGGCTTTACGCCTTCAGCCAACAATTCGTCAATAACAGCCCTGTTCTGAGTGTTGCGAAAATATTCATATACGCTCTCAGCCATTCTTGGCCCGATCTGGTCTATTGTCTCAAGACTTTCCTTCTCGGCAGCCATTAGAGCATCAAGTGAGCCGAAATGCTCAGCCAAAATCTGTGCTGTCTGGCCGCCGATGTGACGTATACCTAAAGCCGCGACGAGTCGCCAGAGCGGTCTTGTTTTGCTGGCTTCTATTGAGTCGATGACGTTTTGTGCGCTTTTATCGGCCATCCGTTCCAGGCCCGACAATTGTGACTTTTCCAGCTTGTAAATATCGGCGAAGTTCTTCACTAAGCCCGTCTCAACCAACTGCTCAATTAGAGATGTTCCCAAATGCTCAATATCCATCTGGTCTCTGCCGGCAAAGTATCTCAATCGTTCCTTCAACTGCCCCATACAATCCGGATTGATACACCTGATGTAAACACCATCTTTATCCTTAACGACCTCAGAACCGCAATTCGGACATTTCTTTGGTAT
>CAZVWH010000116.1:3271-8284 GCA_964631175.1 uncultured Pirellulales bacterium
TTAAAAGATGCTGTGTCAGCAGGTCTTAGCTCTTTTTTTACCTCTATCACCTGCGGGATTATCTCGCCCGCCTTTTCAATCAGCACCGTGTCGCCGTAGCGGGCGTCCAGCCGTCTCAATTCGTCAAAATTGTGCAGGCTTGCCCTTTTGACGGTTGTGCCAGCCAAAAGAACCGGCGTCAGATTAGCCACCGGCGTCAAAATCCCGCTTTTACCCACCTGGACATCAATTGATTCAATAATGGTCTTTGCTCGCTCGGCAGGAAATTTATAGGAAATGCACCAGCGAGGTGCTCTGCCGGTTGCGCCGAGGATGTCCCGCTGGTCAAAACGATTAATCTTTATCACCATTCCGTCAATTTTATAATCCAATTCTAATCGCTTTTCACTCCAGCTTTGACAGATATCCAACGCCTCATCTATATCTTTTGCCCTCTTGATATGAGGATTAACCGGCAAACCGAGATTTTTAAATTTCTGGAGGGTTTGATAATGATTTTCAGCCAGAGATTGCGAAACTTCGCCCACGGCGTATGCAAAAAATGAAAGATTTCTCTGGGCGGTAATTCTGGCATCGAGCAGCTTCAAAGAGCCGGCTGCTGCGTTCCGGGGATTAGCAAAGGCCGGCTCGCCAGTTTCTTGGCGAATTTTGTTTAGCTGAGCAAACGCCGCCTTTGGCATGTAAACTTCACCGCGAACCTCCAGCACATCGGGAATTTTATCCCTTAGGGACGAGCCATCACCTAAGAGCACGAGCGGGATGGCTTTAATGGTGCGGACGTTAGTTGTAACATCATCACCCACCTCGCCGTCGCCGCGAGTAGCTGCCGAGACAAGCCGGCCACCTTCGTAGCGGAGGCTTATCGCCAGGCCGTCGATTTTTAATTCGACCACATAATCATAATCTTTATCCCCAAGGGACTTGTAAACCCTCTCGTCGAAGGCCCTAAGCTCATCGGCATTATATGTGTTGTCGATACTTAGCATGGGCACAGCGTGTCTTACAGAGACAAAACCTTCAAGGGGCTGGCCTGAAACACGTTGTGTGGGCGAGTCAGCCGTTATTAGCTCGGTATGTGCCTGCTCTAACGCCTTTAGCTCCGCAAAAAGCTTATCATACCGGCGGTCGCTGACCTTAGGCTGATTGAGGACGTAATACAGGTAGTCGTGCCTGCGAATCTCATCTCGCAATCGCTCGATACGTTCGGCAAGCTCAGTACGAGTCTGCTTTTTTATATCTTTAGCCATAACAGCTTATTTTATATTCTGCTTCAACATATTTTGCAAGAGGCCAAATATTGCACGCCGATAATTGGCAAACAAAACAATAACTGATGTTAATCGGAACAAAGGACGCCAACATTTGTCCTATAATAAACTGAAAATTTCACTTGAAATGAAGTGGCTGATTTAGTATAAATATATTTATAGAGGCCTCCATCTTTTTACTCTCTGAGGTGTGACAATTCGGTTAGCAATGCATACTGACTTAAAGAAGAAGGAGGTAAAAGTCGCATCATAAATTCTTTTTTCCAGCAGCAAATTAAGCGCCTGGCCGAAGGTGGAAGGATTTACCCCGTTAGAGATTTTTTCTCTAACATATTCATTTTCTGGAGAATTTTCTCTAACGGGGTGAACTTTTTCAGAAATAGGTATTTTGTGCTCGGTTTTGTTGTATTTTGAGTTGGCATTTTTGCTTGTAGCCAAGATGCAATTATTATCACTTCAACTTCTAAGGGAGGAATATTATGTGTAGAAAGTCGAAGTTCCGTTATGAGGGGGCGAAGATCCGCTATGGCGGATTGATTAATCTGGTTTACGCTGTATTGATATTGATTATAGCTGCGGGTATTCCGGCTCTCGCAACGGTCCCTATTACGGTTGAGAACTACAGCTTTGAAATACCCGAGGACGGCATGAAACGCGATATAAATGTAGGTACACCGGGTATAGTTACAGGTTGGGCGAGAACAGACCCAATTACCTCGGCAGGCCGGGAATACGGCTATACACCCACCGAGGGTACTGCTACTGCCTTTTTGGGCAAAGATGCCTTGATTTTCAACCTCACTGATTTTCTCACGATGGCCGGAGATAAGTTTCAGATGTTATTTGATGCAAGGTCCACCTGGCAAGGTAGCAATCTGCTGGCGCAACTGTATTATGACGATGTCGGTCGAGAGCCCGAGGGGCCAGGAAACCGGCGAGTATTTGCTACAACAATTGTAGATTTGTCACAACAATCTGTATCTGCAACATTTGCCGTTGACAGTAACGCGGTTGGTCCAGCTATGAACGATCACAAGATCGGTATTCAGTTCAAACATGAATATGTGGAAGGCTTGTGGCCCGACGACAATATATGGGCCGGCATTGATTATATTGAATTGTCTCTTCTGACTCCTCTTATGAGAGCTCAAGATCCCTTCCCGGAGCATGAAAGTTCGTACGGAGATTCCAGCGTGTCTCTTACGTGGGTTCCGGGGCCTGATGCGCCCACTGTGGACAACTACCACATATATTTGAGCGAAGATTGGGCTGATGTGAACGACGGCGCCCTAGATGCTGATAAAGGCTTGACCAATACTCCAAGCTATCAGGTTACGGATCTTGTTCGGGGCGAAACTTACTATTGGCGAATCGATACGGTCATTGGAGCAGATTCGCAGAATGGCAAGGCCCATGTTTATAGAGGTAATATCTGGAACTTCGTTGCTAAGCCCTTGATTGCCTATAATCCTTATCCAAGTGCCGGCGCCGATTTTGTAGCTGTGGACCCTGTGCTTAGCTGGCAGGCAGGTTCCGGTGCTGTCGAAGGGCACGTAGTGGTCATCGGCGACAATTTCAATGATGTAAACAATATACCTGTAGGTACTTCTGGTATACCCTCGTTTAGAGCATACCTGACAAATCCAGCCGATACAAATTGGGCCCCCGAAGAAGCTGGACTTACCCTTGAGACCAACAAGGTTTACTATTGGCGGATTGATGAAGTCGAGTCCGCTTCGCCGCAAACTATACATAAGGGCGAGGTCTGGCAGTTTACGACCGTTCCAATAAAAGGGCTCGGCTCGATCACACGTGATTTGTGGGAGGACATCGAAGGTGTTGCCGTTGCTGATCTGACAAACGATCCGAATTATCCGGATAGTCCCAGCTACACTGAAAATCTACTCAGTTTTGAGGCTCCACACATGGCGATAGTTAATTATGGTTCCCGCGTACACGGCTGGCTCTATATACGCAACTCCGGCGAATATACATTCTGGATCGCCAGTGGCGAGACCAGTCAACTATGGTTTGGCAGCCACCCTTCGACAGCATCTATAATTGCCTTCGTGGACGGCGAGGAAGGCAGAGAAGGTTGGACTCAACCTCGCCAGTGGGACAAGTACCCTGAGATACAGCAATCCGACCCCATTTATCTGGAAGGCGGTGGCAATTTTTACTACATCATGGTGCTGCATAAGAAAGGGTGGGGCTACGATAATCTGTCGGCGGCCTGGATGGGCCCCGACAGCAATGGAATTCAAGAGGTCATTCCTGGCAGCAGTCTGATACCATTTGATCAGGTTGAGCTGACGGAGGCCTCCGGCCCGATTCCGGTTGCTCGTGCGATGGGTGTGCAGAGGGAGCCTACCTTTAGCTGGGTGGCGGGAGAATATGCTGCTACACACGACATATACCTCGGCACCGATGTTAATGCTGTCAACGATGCCAGCCGAGGCAATGACCCGCTCGGCATTGGCGTAAGCCAAAACCAGTCAGCCACCACTTATGAGCCCGGAATCCTGGATTTCAACACAACCTATTACTGGCGTGTAGATGAGGTCAATGATGCTCACCCTGATAAGCTGTGGAAAGGCAACGTTTGGAGCTTTACGATAGGTAATTATCTTATTGTGGACGACTTTGAAGACTATAATGACTACACACCTAACAGGACATTCGATGTTTGGGCTGACTATGCTGTGAATAATACCGGCATGACTGTGGGTCACCTTGATCCGCCCTTTGCTGAACAGCGTATAGTTCACAGTGGCCGTCAAGCAATGTACATGCTTTACGACAACGATGGTACTGTGAATGAAGGTACCGACTACGAACAAAGCGGAACATTGCTTTATTCTGAAGCCGAACGCCAGTGGGTGGACCCACAAGATTGGACTAGAGAAGGTGTTGAGTCCTTAACACTCTGGCTGCGAGGCATACCAGCATCTGTTGGTAGCTTCTCGTCTGGGCCACCGATTACAATGACCGGTGCCGGTGCGGATATCTGGAGCACGTCTGACCATTTCCACTACGCTTACAAACGGCTCTCCGGTGTTGGAAGTATAACAGCAAAGGTAGTTAGCATGACTAATACTAACAACTCGGCCAAGGCAGGTGTTATGATTCGTGAGTCACTGGAGCCGGGCTCGGCACATGCAATGATGAACATCCAGCCTATAAATGAAGTTCAGTTCCTGCGTCGTCTTGAGATGGGTTTCGAAAGCGAGACCGATGGACAAGGTGAAATCAGCACCCCGGTCTGGGTGAGATTGACCCGCAGCGGCAATACACTTACGGGAGACTATTCAGTTGACGGAGCTACCTGGGAGACGCTCGGTTCGGCTACGATACCCATGGTTTTGGATGTCTATATAGGCTTAATTGTGTGCAGCCACGACAGTAATGCAACGTGCACAGCCGAATTTTCCGATGTTACCACGACCGGCTCGGTTACAGGTGATTGGCAGTCGCAAGATGTTGGCATAGAAAGTAACATTGCCGAGCCAATGTATATAGTTCTGGCCGATAGCGCCGGCAATAGTGCGGTTGTAAATAATTCCGATCCAAGCGCAACGATAATAGGAATCTGGACGGAGTGGAATATTCCGCTGTTGGATTTTGCTGGTGTGAATATGCAGGCTATCAAGAGTATGGCCATAGGTGTTGGTGACAAGGCAAATACAGCCCTTAGGGGTGCAGGTACACTATACATTGATGATATTCGATTATATCGTCCTTCACC
>CAZVWH010000117.1:0-8225 GCA_964631175.1 uncultured Pirellulales bacterium
ATAAATCGTCCAGTGGTTGTGCAACTCGTCACGGTTACGTTTTACGTATGACGTTTAACGAGACGAGCAGCGCAACCGATAAACATATGACGAAACCAGTAGAGCAATATTTAGCCCCGCAATCCTTCGACCCGGCTCAGGACAGGTTTATTGGGGGGTTCAGATGCGGCTTTTCAGCAGTTTGAAAGCGTCTTCACCGCCGTTTATCAGGTGAATCAACGGCTGCGGCCTATCAATACCTTCAATAAACTTGGGTCTCGCTGCCCAAGGCGTGACATTTAAGACGCCTGTCAAATCCATCCAGTGCTCAAGCCGGGCAACCGGCAGGTCCCAGGTCATATGGAAGTGATTGGCCGGCGGATATTGCTTATACTCGACCATACTTGCGTATTTCGGCACAACGAAGGTGTGAGGCCAAGTCGGTGTAGTCAGACTGCACATCGCATCGGCAAGTTTGGCCGGCACTTCAGTTGTATGGGCCTCGTCCCAAATCAAACTGAATAATCCGCTGGCACTACTGTAAGCCGTTCGAGCGGCGATACCATCAATCCCTGCTGGTGTCATAAACGTAACCGAATTGCCGCCGCCGGGGAAGTAGGACTCATCCGCCAGAGGTAATGTCACGGCGTCCATTATCTTTTTGACCGAAGCTCCGGGTTTTGCTGCCCAATTGAATGACGCACTGCCGGAATTGTCGCCATCGACCAGCCCCTTATTGTACCAATCTGCCTTTTTGTCGAGTCCTTCGACGCCGATTTTCTCAGCAAGAGCTTTAATTTCCCACGCCTCCCATACTTTTCTAAAGTCCATAAACAAAGGCGGATTTCCACCGGAAAGGTACGTCATAAACAGCATCGTTAAGAGTCCCTGCACATCTGCTTCGGTTGCAAAAGGCAGTGGTGCCTTGCTGCCGTTATGGTCAAACGTGCTGTTGAAGAACGACTCCATCACGTCGGCTACCGGCAGCGGAATACCTCGCTGGTCTGAACCCCATTCCAACTGGCTCATAAAACCGCCGCCGACCGCATTCACGTCAGCCATCAAATCACGGACGATTAAATACATAGCCAAACTTTGATTGAATCGTTCGCTATCTGCTTCGTCGCGAAGCTGTAGCCGTTTGCCGACGTATCTGTTTATCCAGCCTCGCAGAGCTTTTAGCTCTTTTTCGTTATATGCCTTTTTATTCAGCATATCAGCCAACAGCTTCATATCCAGACGTGTGATTTCCAAACCGAAAGTGTTCCTGGTGGCGATGATATGTGCAAGAGCAGTTTCCATCCCCATCGAATCATGGCCCAAAATTACAATTCTCCGCCCCCGCAATCCGACAGTGGTTACCGCGGCATAGCACCAGTCAATAAGGTTTTTTCCCGTCTGCTCGGTCATTTTAGGATTCAAGCCTGTATCCGGCCAATTCCCCACATTTAGGGCTACCATCCGTCCATATTGGCTGATGGCACCATTTAGAGCGTGGGCATAGACTACGCCGGGCTTGGGGCCGCTGTTGCCGCAGGTAATATTTATAGGAGTATTGGGCGGAAATTGCTGCAGCAACGAGATAGTAGTAAGCTGTGGAAAGGCCCATGTATCCGGCACACAGACTAAAATATCCACGCCGGCCTTGCGAAATTGCTGGGCTACAATATCAACCTGCGCTTCGCCATCTATCAAGACTGTGGAATAGACCACCGGTACCGCCGTCTTATCCGGCAGAACCACTGCACCGCTGATAATGTCAGCCGCCATCTTTACAATATTCTGACAGCGGATGCGGCTGTTCTTATCAATGCGTGGATCGCTCGTAGCAAAAACACCAATGATGGGAACCTTTGGCGAAGCTTTCCTTATAGCCGGCAAACGAGCGGCTTCCCTTCGGGTCTGAGCCTTAGGGTCGAAGACAATCTTCTTTGCCATTTCATATAATCCTATATTGCTACCGGTTAAATGGTAATTGGTTAAATGATGAATAGCAAAGTAGAAACAGTGACTATTTACCAGTTACCAATCACCAATTATCAATTACCAGTATTGAATGTGGATGTATCTTCCAGCAGCTTCCTAACGAAGTCCAGAAATTGTGCTGCGTATGCACCATTGGTGACTTTGTGGTCCACCGACAGGGTCATGCTCATAAGTTTGCGCACCAAGATATTGCTATTATCAGGCACACAGGTATCGGTTATTTTGCCGATGCCTAAAATGCTGCATTGGCCGGGCACGACAATCGGAATAAAGTTCTCTATACCGAAGGCACCAAGGTTGCTAACGGTAATGCAGCCGCCTTCCAAATCATCTGGAGACAGTTTATTATTGCGGGCCCTTTCAATTAGGTCTTGACTGTTTCGTGCAATCTGTTTGATATCCTTTTTGTTCACATCCTTAACAATCGGAGCTATCAAGCCGCCCGGCACAGATATTGCCAGGCCAACGTGGATTGCATCGGCCAATTTAACGGCCTCACCAGCTAATTGGCCTGTCATAATCGGGTATTTCTCCAGCCCTGTCGCTACTGCTTTCATAAGAAAATCATTGTAGGAAATCTTCTGGTCACCTTTTTCGTTAATCTTTGTTCGCAGCGCAACCAGGTCGGTGACATCAGCTTTTGCAATAAGATAGAAGCACGGTATTTCGTGCTTGGATTTAAGCATTCTTTCCGCTGTTATTCGCTGTATTCTGTTCAATGGTATAGTTGCACCAAGTTTGACTTTTTCTTGAACCCCCGGTGTAAAAGCGGAGGCTAAACGCTTTTCTGCGTCGGCGGCATTTTTAACATCCTGCTCGGTAATTCTGCCTGAGGGGCCTGTAGCAGTGACTGTTGCCAAGTCCACGCTGAGTTCTTCAGCTAATTTCTTTGCACGCGGTGAAGCTATAACTTTGCCCGCTGGTTTGGCTGGTTCCGTTTTAGTTGTTTCAGCAGCAGGAGCCGCAGGTGCAGCTTCTGTAGCGCTAACAGATGTGCTCATGCTTGCCGCAGTAGAAGCAGCACCACCTTTGAGGGTGTCTATAAAGCTTTGTGGCACTTCTTCATCCTTGGCGCCCAGAACCATCAGCGGCTCACCTACGGGCAATGTCTGTCCCTCTTCAACAAGGATGTGTTTAACAAAGCCTTCAGCCGGTGATTCCATCTCCAGTGTTGCTTTGTCGGTCTCTATCTCAAAAATCACGTCGCTTTTCTCAACCTTATCGCCAACCTTGACCATGCAATCAACAATAGTTCCTTCTTCCATCGTCTGTCCAAGCTGTGGTAATCTTATTTCTTTTGCCATCTATAAATCCTCATTTTTTCGTTATTGGTAATTGGTGAACTAATGGTTTGTTATTTGTGATTTGATGAACTGTCATTGCGAGGCCTGAAAGGCCGTGGCAATCTCAAGTCTGTGAAAAATAGAAATTGCTTCGCTTCCGCCTTCGCCAAGGCTACGACGGACAAGTCGCTCGCAATGACAACGGTCAATTGAACTGTTACAAATCAATAGTTACCAATTCACTAATCAACTAACTTACAATTTACCAGTTACCATTTAACCAATAATTATTTAACCAATTACCCTTTTTACAGTCTCGACAATTTGTTCGATGCTGGGAATACTTGCGTTTTCCAACGGCTCGCTCATCGGCGGCGGTGCATCAACCGCTGCAAGATTAACCGGTGCCGCATCGAGGTAATCAAAGCCGTGTGAGCCATCGTCGAACTGGTACTCCATAAACTGTCCGCTTATTTCTCTGCCTACGCCGCAAGTGCCGAAACCTTCGCTTACCGTGATTAAGCGTCCCGTTTTGCGAACCGATTCAGCTATCGTTTTGATATCCAACGGCTTTAACGTCCGCGCATCGATTACCTCAGCTTCTATACCGTGCTGATCGGCGAGAACCTTGGCCGCCTGCAAAGTGTACATCGCCATTCTGCTGTAGCTTACGATAGTAGCGTCGCTTCCCTGTCTTTTGATGTCCGCCACGCCCAGCGGAATAATGTAATCACCCCTCGGCACTGGGCCAAGCTGGCCGTATGTTGCCTTGTGCTCGATAAATACCACCGGATTATCGCTGCGGATAGCAGCTTTGAGCAGACCCTTCGCATCGTACGGCGTGGACGGCATAACTACGTAAAGTCCCGGCGGATGCATCAGCCATGCCTCAAGAGATTCAGAATGGTGAGCAGCGATACATCTTCCCACGCCACCTTCGGTTCGCAGCACCATCGGCACTTTTGCTTTGCCGCCGAACATATAGCGATTATATGCGCCGACGTGGACGAGCTGGTCCATCGCTATCGTGACAAAATCGACATACATAATCTCAGCTACCGGCCGCATACCACGAAGGGCTGCGCCTACTGCGGTACCTGTGATAGCTGCCTCGGATATCGCAGTGTCGATAACCCGTTCAGTGCCGAACTCGGCCAATAATCCGCGGGTGGCCTGATACGCTCCGCCATAAAGGCCCACGTCTTCGCCCATCACGAAAACGCGCTCGTCCCTTCTCATTTCCTCTGCCTGTGCAGCCGAGACCGCCGCGGCGATGGTCATAACATCCATATCGAATTGCGATTTGACTACCGCCTTGGCCTGCTCGGTGGCCTCCTTTTTGGTTTTAGCTGTGGATGAAGCCAACGCAGCCTCAAAAGCAGCAGTTGTCTCCATTACTTTTTTGGACATCTGTTTTTCAGAGTTGATAAGTTCGGACGGATATATTTCTTCGACGTATACATCTTTTGCCACATCCGCAGGATTGGGCCAGGGACTATCCAGGCCAAACTGTGTGGCAGCTTCGATGGTGTTAAAAGCTTTGTCTTTTATCTTATCTAACTGCTCTTCGGTACACAGCGACTCCGAGAGAAGTTTTTTTCTGAGAACGATAATCGGGTCGCGCTGGTGCCAGGCTTTTTCCTCGGCCTTGGTGCGGTAGGCCCGCGGGTCGCTTCGGCTATGCCCAAACCAGCGATAGGTCTTGGCTTCGATAATTGTCATTTGATGGTCTTTCCTTGCCCTTGCCACTGCTTTGCGCACTGCAAGAAGAACTGCGACCGCATCCTGACCGTCAACAATCATAGCGGGCACATCGTATGCGGCTGCTCGTTGGGCAATATCCTCAATATTGCTTGCCCTAAGGGTACCTTCTACTTCGCTGTCGGAGAAAGGCACACTCATTCCGTAAAGGTTATTTTCAATGATTGCTACTAAAGGCACTTTTAAGGTCGATGCCATATTCATAGACTCATGGAAACTGCCGCAATTGGTGGAGCCGTCGCCGAAAAACGAGAGTACTACACGGCCACTTTTTTTGAATTTTTCGGCCAGAGCAGCTCCGACCGCAGGCGGCTGATTGCCGCCTACAATGCCGGTTGAGCCGAGATTATTTTGTTTATCCACCTCAGCGATGTGCATCGAGCCGCCTCTGCCTTTACAGTAGCCGGTCTCTTTGCCCATCAGTTCAGCCATCATACTGTTCCAGTGCCTCTGGCGGTCTTGCTGGCTGTCAGCGTATTTGTTGCCGATGGCACCGCAGTGCCCGTGGCCACGGTGGGTTGAGCCGATCACATCGCCACGCTCGATAGCAGCGATGGCACCGGTAGCAACAGCCTCTTCGCCGGCATAAAGATGTGAAGCGCCTTTGATAATATTCTGACCCAAAAGCTCAAATACCTTTTCTTCAAAAAAACGTATTTCGTAAATAGTCCTGAGCCAATCGGTTGCATCGGCAAGTGTGATTAGACCATCGGTTATAAGCTCTTTTAGCTTAGGAATCGGTTTTGTTCGCGCGTCATCGATACAAAAATCCATAGTGGCGATCTCCACTAAAATGCAAAATGTCTAAATAAGCAAAAAAGTTAGCTAAAATGAACTAAAATTTGAAGTGCCTAAAGTTCTGAGAGCGTCTAACAAAATGAATAGTACTGTTTTCTGTTTGTTACTCCCGCGCAGGCGGGAGTCCAGAAAATCCATAAAAGAATGGATTCCCGCTTTCGCGGGAACGACAGTCGTAGAACACCTTTCATTTTGTTAGAACCTTGCTTTGTTGAAAAGGTACCGGGTCATTTCGACCGAAGCGTCTCCAAGGGATGCGAAGTGGAGAAATCTGTTTAAAATAGATTTCTCGACTTGCCTTTCAGCTCGCTCGAAACGACAGTTATGGCGTTTTCAACAGAGCATTAGAACCTCTAAGTCTTTTTTAAACTTTAGCTCACTTTAGACACTTTAGGCACTTTCTCATAATCCGTTATGGCGGATTAGATTGGAACCTGCTCCAAGTGCCAAGATAGGGTAATATACAGATTTAAATAAAAAATACAACTAAAAATGATATATAGATATTGAGGATTGAGGATAGAGTTTTTAGCTGTTTATCAAATGATAAATCCTGAGCAATTCAGCCACGCTCCAGGCCTGGGCGAAGCATCCTTTGGGTTTATGTGGAGCATTGCCATCGAATATTTCGCTTATCTGGCCAAGACAGGCGTCCTTGGTCAAGTGCTGCATCAAAGGCGCAATTATTTCAACAGCCGTTTTTTTGCTCTTTCGGCTATATCCATTCACCTTCAGATAGGCTTCCACAAACGGCCCTATCAGATACGGCCAAACTGTGCCCTGGTGATAGGCCTCGTCTCTCTGTCGCTGCGGACCTGTATAGGTAGCTTTGTAATTATCATGTTGAACATTCAAAGTTCGTAGTCCATAAGGTGTCAGCAGCTCCTTTTGAATACAATCTACGATAGACTTTTTCTGCTGCGAGGACAGTGGTGGTGAAAAGGGAAGTGAAATTGCAAATATCTGGTTCGGCCGAAGACTCATGTCAGCGGAACCATCGGGCAGAATGCAGTCGTTTAAGTAACCAACCGCTTCATTCCAAAATAACTCACAGAAGCTGGTTCCAACTTTTTCTGCCATAGACTTGTAATGCTCTGCGTTTTCTGAGTTTCGCGCAATATAAAATTGAGTCAGAAGACAGAGGGAATTGTACCACAAAGCATTGACTTCAACTGCTTTTCCGAACCGAGGTGTAAAAGTAGTGCCTTCATACTTGGCATCCATCCAGGTTAGCTGCATGTTGCTATCGCCTGCGGTTATAAGACCATCGGCATCAGCAGAAATATTAAAGCGTGTGCCCTTTTGATAAGAGTCTATAATCCAGCGGATGATAGGCAGGAGCTCCTGCGTAAAGGTTTTTGCATCGCTGGTAGAATGGAAATATTGAAAGGCTGCATTGACAAACCAGAGCGACGCATCAACGCTATTAAAATACTTAGTATTACTACGATCATCGAACCGATTTGGAATCATGCCTTCGTCTGCTGCCTGGGCAAAGGTAATTAAAGCCGATTTTGCCTCGTCAAACCTGCCGGTTGAAAGTAAAAGACCAGGTAAGGCAATAAAAGCATCCCTACCCCAGTCTGCAAACCAGGGAAAACCGGCTAAGATAGTAGTTCTGTGGTTCTGGCCCGTTTGACGTTTTGTAACAAACTGATCAGCAGCTAAACAAAGTGTTTTAAGCTCTTGGTCGTTAGCTTTTGCAGTGGTGATCACGTTGTTTTGGTGTTTACGCAAATCTTCCTTTACCGCTTGAATATCAGCCGCCCCAAAACACGATTCAATCGGAGTAAGGGTGTTTTTGGCTTGGTTTGTTTTGTTGTGGGATAAGTTGGCCCAGAAGACGATCTCGATCGGCGATTCTATGCGGCACTTAAAGAATCCAGGCGTCCATAAATCTTCAGTAAAATTCTGGCCCCTTTCTTTATCGCTGCGATATACAAAGTTAAACCACCACTGCTGATCATCTTCAAATTTCACACCGTTAGAAATTTTCTCTTTTTGTATCGTATTATTTCTCGTTATACAATTTCCAGCGGGATTCACAGAAGAGCAGTTCAAATATAACTCACAACTATCCTGTGTGCCGCAAGCAGAACGAACCAATAAACCGTCATCAAGCCGGCTTGACAATAACAAGGCGTAAGACTTTTGCAACGTGTGGAAGTCTCGCAGGCCCACAAAAGGACGCAAAATGAATTCTATCGGCTCTTCGATATTTGTAAAATCATATTTAAGTGCAACTGTATTCTCTTGGCGCAGTAGGTAAACCGATTTAGTCAGCTTAATTGTTGTTGTCCGCTTTCTTAGAAAAGAGCCTGTACTCCTTTTGGGCAAAGCTGCAGACTTTGTAAAAGCAGGTTCGGCGCCGATAGCCTGAGCCCGGGCAGTACTTAATTCATAATCAAAATGCACTCC
>CAZVWH010000118.1:0-8194 GCA_964631175.1 uncultured Pirellulales bacterium
TGCTTCACGACGTGGCTTAAACCAAGTCCTGAATATTCACTAATCCTTTTTGAGATTATATCATGTATTCAGATTATATTCGTAATGTGGCAATAATTGCACATGTTGACCACGGCAAAACAACGCTGGTGGATCAGCTTCTGTACCAGTCAGGGATGTTTCGGCAGGAGGAGCTTGATAAGCTGGCAGGCGGCGAGCATGGATTGATTATGGATTCAAATCCGCTCGAGCGGGAGCGCGGCATAACCATTCTCAGTAAAAACTGTGCGATCTACTATACGGACTCCAAAGGCGATGAATATAAGATCAATATAATCGACACGCCGGGACATGCTGATTTTGGTGGAGAGGTTGAACGCGTTTTGAAAATGGCGGACGGCGTTCTGCTTTTGGTCGATGCTTTTGAAGGACCTATGCCGCAGACAAGATTTGTATTGACCAAGGCGCTCGAGCACAAGCTAAGACCAATAGTTATAGTCAACAAAATTGACCGCGAAAACAGCAGGCCGCAGGAGGTCGTGAACGAAATATTCGATCTGCTTGTTCAGCTCGGCGTCGATGATAAGGCTCTCGATTTTCCTTGTATTTACGCATCTGCAAGGCAAGGCTGGGCAACGACGGATTTCGGCAAGCAGACCGACAATATGCAGGTGGTATTCGAGACCATTATAAATAATGTTCCTCCTCCGAAGGCCATCTCAGATGCACCGCTGCAAATGCTTGTGACGAATCAGGAATATTCGGATTATGTGGGACGGATAGCAATAGGCAGGATTTTTGCGGGACAGATAAGCCAAGGCCAGAAAGTTACTGTAATCGACAAAAATGGTCTGCATACACAGCAAAAAATTACGCAGATTCATCAGTTTCATGGCCTTGGCCGAAAGCAGGTTTCAGCCGCTCAGGCGGGCGATATATGTGCGATATCGGGACTTGACCCTATTGATATTGGTGACACTATCGCCTGTGTGGATAATCCTTCGGTGCTTGCGGTTATTTCTGTTGATGAGCCGACGATGACAATGACATTCAGAGTCAACGACGGGCCTTTCGCGGGCAGAGACGGCAAGTACATTACGAGCAGGCAGATTGGCGAAAGACTTGAAAAAGAGCTTCAGCAAAATATCGCGTTGAGGGTGGAAGCCGGACAAACACCTGAAGAATTCAATGTTTCGGGCAGAGGGCTTATGCATCTTGGCATTTTGCTGGAGAATATGCGGCGAGAAGGATATGAGCTTTGTGTGGGTAAGCCGAATGTAATTTTGAAAATAGTTGAGGGCAGACGTCATGAACCGATAGAATTACTTGCGGTGGATTGTCCTTTGGATTGCCAGGGCTCAGTAATGAGTCTTTTGGGTGACAGGCGAAGTGAAATCATTAAAATAGATGCCAAAAGCGGAACAAACGATTTTATTCATATGGAATTTTTTATACCGTCGCGCGGCTTGTTCGGCCTTCATGCCAGGATGATGAATGCGACCCAGGGCAGAGCGATTATGCATCATTCGTTTGAAAGATATGAGCCGATGCGTGGAGCGATACCTCGGCGCAAGGCAGGTGTTATGATTGCGACCGCTACGGGACAGGTAACGGCTTATGCACTTGATGCTTTGTATGACCGAGGTATTTTTTTTGTTGAGCCTGGGGAAAAAGTATATGAAGGACAGATGGTCGGGGAGCACTGCAAGGAGAATGACATACCTGTCAACGCGGTAAAAAGTAAGCAGCTTACCAATATTCGGTCGGCAGCCAAAGACGATGCAGCCAAGGTCAGAACCGCGGGAAAAATGAGTCTTGAAGCGACGATGGAGTACATTCAGGAGGACGAGCTTGTTGAGATTTGTCCTAATTCGATTCGAATCCGCAAACGACTCTTGAAAGAAGAGGATAGGCGGCGCCACGCCCGTAAGACCCGTCGGTAGTATACTTGTTTGCATAAGTCATTATTTTGAAAGAAATATAGAGTGCGATGTTTCGCACCATTTTAATTATATCGATTCATTCTCCTGTAGCAACACTCCGGTTTACTGGTACGGTATCGCCAGCTAAATAAAGCCAACCTGAATGACCATACTATTGGAAGCTATGTGGACTTGAGTAAGCATTTCAGGAAAATTATTATGGCTAATAGATAACCAAATGCAAATAACAGCCAATAAAAGTAAGAGTCGAAATTCGGCTCGGCTATGTGCAAGCCGGCAATGCAAAATGAGACAACTACAATAAGGCCGGCAAAAACAAAGAAAAGCCAGTCCAGCCAGGTCACTTTCAAAGGCCTTGCGGTACAATCTTTGTAAAGTACTATCACAGCAAATAACAGTATCAGAAATGAGACAAGCAGCGGAGCTAAAATCGGCGAAGCCCACGTAGCCGGTATTAAAAATAGTATGTCCCAATCCATAATTGAGCTGGGCCAATCGAGAAGGACCTTCAGCCAAACGTAATAGAAGATATCCCAGACTGCAAAAATAGTTAGAAAGTACGCGAATCGCTGTTGCCTATTCTTTCCGAAAAGCCAGGCGGCGGTAAAGATTAGAACCATCGATGTAGCTTCTCTGCCGATTTCGGTTAATAAAAGGTGCTTTGAGGAAGGAGCAATCGCAAAATCTAATGGAAATGTAAAGCCCTCTGGATGAAAAATCGCACGCAGATAAACAACCACAGCAGCTTCAATATAACCAAAAGCTATGCTGAAGATAACCACGACAAGGAAACGATTAAACGTTGCCTTAAGTGACAATGACGGTAAACTTGGCAAATTTTCTTGTGTGCACATCGTTTCAGAATTCCCGCATTTCTTTTAGCAGTGCAGGAATGATTTTGTCCTCCGGGACTATCAAGATTCTTCGGCCCTTCTTGTAGATATAGGCTTTATTCTTTGCGGCGCAAACAGCCAGGTCGGCGTCGGCAGCTTCGCCTGGGCCGTTGACAATGCAGCCCATAACAGCGATACGCAGCGGTTTATCAAGTTTAAATACAGCTTTTTTAACCTTGCGGGCTAAAGCAATTACGTCTATCTCGGCGCGTGCACAAGTCGGACAGACAATCAGCTCCAAACTCGGCTTGCGATAAAGGCCGAGCGAGGCCAAAATCTGCTTTGCTGTCTCGGCCTCCACTACGGGATCACCGGCTGTGCTTACTCTGATGGTGTCACCAATACCCTCTGCCAACAGCGTGCCCAAAGTAACAGCCGATGGAACCAGAGCGTCCTCCGGCAGACCCGCATGGGTCAGGCCAAGATGAATCGGATAGGCAAAGGCATCGGCGATTTTGCGGTTGATTTCGATTGTCCGCAGCACGTCGCTGCTCTTAGCGCTGAGCACTAATTGGGCGAAATTACGACCCTCGAATAGCCGGATGTATTTCTTCATTTCCCTTAACATCAATGCGACGCGTTTTTTGTGTGGGACATCCTGCTTTTTCAGGTCTCGGATACTGGCTTCGTTGACACCGATGCGGATGGTGGTCTTGTGCATCCTGGCTGCGTCGATTATTCGATAAATGCTTTTTCGATCCTTTATATTTCCGGGATTGAGCCTCACCTTAGCGGCACCGGCCTCAATCGCTTCAATAGCTCGACTGGGACTGAAGTGAACATCGGCAATCAGCGGAACATTTACTTTCCGGACAATTTTTGCGAAAGCTGTAGTGTCGGCCCGCGTAGGAACAGCGATTCGAACTAATCGGCAGCCGGCCTTAACAAGCTGATTTATCTGCCTTACGCAACGGCCAATATCAACTGTCGGCACCTTGGTCATCGACTGGATGACAATCGGAGCGGAGGAGCCGATTTTTACAAATCCAACCTTGACAATCACTGTTTTTCTTCTTTTAATCACGCCAAAATTCGTCCTTTGTAGTAAATAATACGCAGAAGGAATTGTAGCTTGTTTTGTGCTCGCAGGCAAATTAAAATACCGCCCGGCTGCAAGAAGAAAACCCCCAAATAAATTTGGGGGCTAAACAGGCGCTATATTTAGCCCCGCGACTCGACCGAACTCGTCGAGGTCGTTTACTGCGGGTTTGTTCCTACGACTTTTAGGTTGTAATTATGAAAATGATGCTGCTATATATCGGCGTGGTGCTTTTTATCGCCTATTGGGGATGGGGAATGATATTGTACATTATGCAGCCGAAGTTTTTGTATAGTCCCGTACGCGAAATTTTATACACACCGGCTGATCTGGACCTGGATTTCGAGGAAGTTTTTTTCAAAACCAAAGATGGACTGCACCTGAACGGCTGGTATGTCCCTGCTGAAAACTCAGAATTTACAGTCCTTTTTTGTCATGGCAACGGTGGAAACATATATCATTGTTTAGACACCTTAAATATCTTCTATAATCTGGGACTGAACTGCTTTATTTTCGATTATCGCGGCTACGGCAAAAGCCAAGGCAAAACCACCGAAGAGGGAACATATCTGGATGTCAGAGCCGCATACAATTGGTTGACCAAGACAAAAAAAGTACCTGCGGATAATATTATTGTCTTCGGCAGGTCTCTTGGCGGAAGCATCGCCGCCCAATTAGCAAGTAAAGTCAAAATAAATTCTTTAGTTGTGGAGGCCTCTTTTACGTCTTACGCTGATATAGGTAAGAAATTCTACCCATATATGCCCGTGCGACCCTTTGCGAGATTCAGCTATAGAACCATTGACTACATCAAAAATGTGCCGTGTCCCGTAATGTTTATATACAGCAGAAACGATGAGGTTGTGCCTTTCGAGTTCGGCCTGGAGCTGTACGAGGCCGCAAATGAGCCGAAAGAGTTCATGGAGATTATTGGCAGTCATAATGATGGATTTTTAGTATCCGGCGAGACTTACAAAAAGGCCTGGACCAAGTGGCTGACATTCCTGAAAGAATGTAAAAGCGAATCAAAACGATATGTAGCATCTTAACAAGCCGATTCGCTCAATGCTCTTGATTCATCATATCTCTATGCCGTAGAAATAAACCCCCAGTAAAACTGGGGGCTAAATACATCTCTACCTTCTTAAGCATTTTCCGCCTTATCATTTTTATCCGGAGATTGAATCATGGGATGGTATTTTCGATACAGTAGGCCGCGAACTATTAAGGCAATACCGACACCACAAAGAATAACAGCAACAAAAAATCCGGGACCGCTGTTATGACCTGAAAGTCTTTCAAAGCCCAAAGCAAAAGCAGCAGCGACAGCAAACACAATAATTCCCTGGGTTATGTATTTTATCCACAATGGCCCAACCGGCTTAGGTTCAGGAGCTCTTAATTTTGATGGGGTTGTGCTCTTTTCGATGGCTGCCAAAATCTGCTTGTATTCGAGCCGCTTCGCAAAATAGAGCCTGCAGTCAACAGCGAGCCTACGCTAAAGCCAAGAGCGAAGATTATCCAATAACTCTTCTTCATTTTTATCCTCCCGACTTTACTTTGTTGGTTATCTTATTCTTATGGAGCCGTTGTGGGTCTCAAGATGCAGACGACCTTCGCCCTTACCTATGGCTCCTGTGAGCTTTCTTCTGCTTACTTTTCCAACTACCGTGATTGGTAGTTCTGTTTTTATTGAGCCGTTGTGCGTTGAAACTTCAACTTCGGCGGAAAATTTAGGTGGAGCGGTTAAGCTTACACCGCCATTGTGAGTGACTATTGATACATCGCAGGCAGGCTGAGCAGCTTTGGAATAATAAGCCTTTATACTGCCATTGTGTGTTCTAAGCTGCGTATCGCCCGAGATATCTTTACATGTAATTGAGCCGTTGTGCGTTCGAAGCTTGGTAGTGCCGGCAACCTGCGTAGCTGTAACTCCGCCATTATGTGTTGTAGCCTGAACACCGCCTGTAATATTTGCAATCTTAACAGCTCCGTTGTGTGTGCTAAGCTCCAGATTGGTTTGATTTGGCACTATTACGTTGAAGCTCACGCTGATGGAGCAGTTTCTCATATAGGAAGGTTTTTCAACTTTGGCAGTCAGCTTGCCCCTAAGGGGCGAGTCGCCAAGAGGCTCCAGTGTTACTTTTGTTTCTTCAGCCACTTTTTTTGCATCTTCTTCTGTCACGGCACGTGCAGTAATTGTGGCGGTAAGATTGCAGTCGGTAACCTCAGCACCTTCGATGGTAATTGAGCCATTGTGCGTTTGTGCTGCGAAGGTTGAATCCGGCTCTAAAGGCGCTGATAGCTGTACCGTTCTTTCGTACTTTGCATGCATAGCCCAGCCGCCGATATTGATACAACAGCCCCCCATAGTGGTCAGCAAACACAGCAGACAGACCAGCGATACTCTTGTGAAATAGTCTTTTTTCATTTCTTCATCCTTTCAATCTACAGGCTGCTAAAACTGCAAAAATAACAAAAAAAGAATAAAACCGTAGCAAAACGGTAATATTTAAACAATATACACAAATAATAGCAGAATGGGCAAGGGTGCGTGTCAAGATTGTTGGTAAAATCTACAGAAAGAAACGTTTGTCATTTCGACCGTAGTGAGCGCAGCGAACGGAGTGGAGAAATCTGCTTTGAAGGCAGACCTCTCCACTCGGCCATACGGCCTCGGTCGAGGTGACAAAAGGTGACCAACCATTATCCATTGAGATAATTAGGTAATACAATAGCGTCCACCTCATCTACGAACTTGACGTGCACCCAATGGGCAATTGCTTGCCGCCCACGCTGAATTAACCGCATAGGTGGAAAACCTGCCCGCCATATAGTTACTGCCAATGAGCCGTCGATGCGCGATTGACGGCTAAACTTTTATGCTCATTTTTAGAGCTAATATAATATTGCCGCTATGTGAATATGTGGCAAGTTTTATATAATGGATTTCAATAATGTCTGAAACTGTTTAAGTTTATTCGCAACGGAGAAGGACAGCAACAGGTCGGCTGGTAGAACGGGTTTCAGCCTACCGATAGACTGTGTGAACAACCGCGTGTTAGTATCTCGCATCCAGTCCTGGTTACAAGGACATCATCTTCTATTCGCACGCCCAATTTGCCGGGAATATAGACGCCCGGCTCTATTGTAATAACCTCGCCTGTCCGCAGCCTGCCTTTGCTGTTGGCTTTGAGGAAAGGGGCTTCATGTATCTCTAAGCCCAGTCCGTGTCCCGTACCGTGGCCATAGACGGGCAGATCATTTCTACGAATTACATCTCTGGCAGCGGCATCAACCTGGCCGATTTTAATGCCGGCTTTAACCATCTTTATCGCCGCTGCTTGTGCCTGCTCCACAACATCATATACTTTTTTATAAAAAACTTTGGATCTACAAATAGCGAAACATCTGGTGATGTCACAGCAATAGCCCTTGTATTTAGCCCCAAAGTCTATCAAAATAGTATCTTCTGGTTTTAGCTTTTTTTTGCCCGGCTGATGATGAGGCCGTGAAGCGTTTGCACCAAAGGCAACAATAGTATCGAAGCTGTTTGTCGCACCTGCTCTGCGAATCTGAAAATCGAGCAAGCCGGCTAATTCGTTCTCTGTTATCCCCGGCTTCACTTGATGCAGGCTCTGCTGAAGAGCTTTTGCCGCTATAGAAGCGGCCCGGCGAATGCAGGTAAGCTCAGTGCTGTCTTTACTGCTGCGGACAGTCTCGATGACGTTTGCAATAGTTATTAGCCGAGCTTCGACATACTTCTTTAAGAGCTCAAAATCAGCAAATGAAGTGGATTTCTCGACAGCTACCATTCGCACCGGTCTGAGCTTTCTTAGCAGTTTGGATGCAGCTTGAGCTAAGAACTCAGAATCGTTGCGTCTAATGATTCTGCATCCTACACATTCTTTTTGCGCCTGTTCTGTGTATCTGCTATCGGTTACAAGAAAAGTTTGTCTTTTAGTAATCAACGCCCAGCTAT
Organism: uncultured Pirellulales bacterium; assembly: GCA_964631175.1. Taxonomy (GTDB): domain Bacteria; phylum Planctomycetota; class Phycisphaerae; order Sedimentisphaerales; family Anaerobacaceae; genus CAZVWH01. Next base: position 7,837 of record CAZVWH010000118.1, read on the forward strand.
CAGAACCCATAAAGCCAGTCGTATAAGTTACATTTGGCGGACTCGTTATAATAAGGCAGTCTATTCTTTGTTTGCGAAGCTCACGACGAATTGCTTTGATTCGTTTTGTTATTATCTCTTTGTTCATTTTCTCGCCAAATAATCATAATTACCGCTCCCTAACCCATTCGACTACGCTCAGGGCAGGCTTTCGCGGCTCTGTGTTCTGTCCTCTTTATCGCGAGTATCTTCATTAACACTAAATCAGCAAAAAATAAAGCATTTTTTGCTGAAACGTTTGGATTCAGGCCGGTTTCTTTTTATATTTTAGATAGATTAAAAAAACTTGCTGAGGGGGGAGGCTGGTGATATGTAGTTA
>CAZVWH010000119.1:0-7693 GCA_964631175.1 uncultured Pirellulales bacterium
ACGAATGAGTTATCGGTTGTGCAAGTTGAAGAACTAACAATGGTATAAGCCTATGGAATGCTACCATACAAGTCAGTGGAGAGGGAAACAGAACCCGTAAACGATTTTCTGTGGAAACGCAAGCTATTTCTTAAAAAGTTAAGAAAAACGCGCCCGGCAGGACTCGAACCTGCAACCTTCGGATTCGAAGTCCGCGACTCTATCCAATTGAGCTACGGGCGCGAACATTGTCTGCCTTTAATATAATAATCAGCTATTCAAATTGTCAACTTTTTTAGCTGGTTTGAGCAATGCTGGTATAAAAAAAATGTGTCGTTTTATCGTTAATCCCAGCACAGGTTTGCCGGTTATGAATTGATATGGATCATATCATAATTAACTAATTGAAAATTCTTTTTTTCGGCTGAACATTTGAACTTTTAGACGGTCAACAATAGACGAGTGCATTTGGGAAACGCGGGACTCGGACAAATCTAATGTCGCTCCTATCTCTTTCATCGTCATCTCTTCGTAATAATACAAAACAATGATAAGCCGTTCAGCCCGTGTCAGTCCTTTAGTAAGTAAGTTTTTAAGATCCCGCTTTTGAGCTTCGAGCAGAGGATTCTCACTTTTTTTATCCTTGATTACATCTATTTCACAAACATCTTTCTCGCCGTCGTTATCGCTGCATTTGCTGTTCAACGATACCAGGCTGACCGCACTGGCATCTCGCTGAAGCCTGCTAAACTCTTCTATATCCATGTTTAGCTCTTCAGCGATTTCTTCTTCAATAGGTTTTCGGCCAAGATGCATCTCGAGAGAATGCATAACCTTTGCCAGTTGATGAGCACGGGCACGGACTAATCGTGGCACCCAGTCCATACTCCGCAACTCATCGAGAATAGAGCCTTTTATGCGAGGTGCGCAGTAAGTCTCGAACTTAACGCCTCTGGCAGGATCGAAAGCATTGATTGCGTCCATCAACCCAAAAATACCCGCGCTGATGAGGTCATCCAAGTCCACCTTATCAGGCAATTTACTGTGTAGCCGTTCAGCGCAATATTTTACTAAATCCCTGTAATGCTCCATTAAGAGATTACGGTAACAATCATCGTGAGTCTTATGAAACTGCTCCCATACCTGGTCGATATTGAGTCGCTGGTAAGTTTTCACAGCATCCCTCCCTGAAATTGATCCTGCTTTGACTTCGACGAACTCCCTTCGGGTCTGAGCCTCAGGGTCGAAGACAGCCGAGTCGCGGGGATACAGATTGTACAATTCAAAATAACTTTTTTTGTAAGCCGGGCTTAAAGTCCTATAAATACATACACCCTTACATACTAAAATCTGTACACCACACTCCTCCACATTCACTATCGACCTTTTGGCTGATAACTTTAGAAGAACAAATCAACAACCTTCTAAAAGATTCTTAAAATTAAGCCAAACGACTCAGCCATCAAGTAACCATTCACGGAGACAAATCGACGTTTTTGTGTAATTGCGAAGCCCTCAGGCCGATATTTGGCCCTCGTGCTTTCTTGCCCGCCGCCCTGACTCGCGTTGGGAGACGCAGGGCAGACGAAAGCAAAAACAAGGGCCTCGCTCGCAATGATGTAAAACAAACAAGAACAACATAATAAGCCGTGAACAGTTATGTCTGTGTTTTCCTATCCAGTTATTGTCCGATAACTAATTATTAATTGTTGCGTTCTCTCGTTTTAGCTTTAGCAGCTCTGCTGCCACTCTTTGATTGAGTGAGTTTTCAAAAAGTTTATTTACTTGCGACTTAACATATTCATCTCGGTTTTCTTCAAGCAGTTGCCTGGCGAATTCATCAACTACCGATTTCACTTGTAAACCACTGCTAATACGAAAATTAATGTTTTCGGTGTCACGAAGTATAGCTTGTCGGCTTTGGATATGCTCGTCGATCGCATCGTTCAAAAGACTGCAGAACTCATCTACCTCTAAATCCTTTGGGACAAATCCAGGACTCTGGATGTTTTTTATGTTTTGGATGAGAATCTTCTGACGTACATGTGTGAACTCGATTATTTTAATCAATAGCGTAGTTATATCTTCGGTTATCAATATCAACAGATCCATATGCAATCCTTAATACTCCGGTTGTGCGCTATAATAAGCTCATAAAATTTCTGTTCCTGTTGTAGGGGAATTAGCAGGCTGTAAACACAAGAAAAAACAAGAAGGAAAGCTCTTAAAGGGGCAAGCTATGTCTATCATCCTTGATCCTTTCAATTCTTCCCTGAATTTTCAAAGCAAGGTAAAAAGCAAAACTTGCGACGCAAAAAACTGGTTTTTTTACCTTTTGAGTAAGTAAGGTTATATCAAAAAACCATCTGTTCTCTTACAGTCGTTTCTACAAACTATGGCCAATAACCTGCACTATGGTTTGTTTGCTCGGCCAACGAGAATTTCAAGTCGGTCTGATTAGTATCCAAATGCGATTGCCCTTACTAAAAGTTTTTTCACTTAGTAGTTGAAACTCTCGTAACCGCTTATCGAGATAAACCGGCGGTTTGCATCATTGCGAGCCCCGCTGGCTTGCTTCGCAAACGCGAAGTAGCGGGTCGAAGCAATCTCAAATTTTCGCAACAGAGAGATTGCCACGCTCGGCCCTCCTATGGAGTCCTTACGGACTGCCTCACTCGCAATGACATAAAATGGCCAAAATTCAACATATTAACTCGTGAACGATTACAAACTTTTTTAGATTTCTTCACTTCTGAAGATGCCTTCGAATTTGGCAGATTTATTCGTAATGAAAAATGATTGTGACAAGACGACTATTCTCAAACAGAAACGTGATCGACAACCAGCATATCTTCTCGCGTGATATATGAAGCTTTTTAGACCCATATACATATCTTGGATGAAAATAACTATAGCTAAACTTCAAATTAATAATTTATATTTTACAAAATGTAAAAGCTATTTTAATTGATGTCAACTCTTTTTTGATTTTTTTTGAAAAATTTACCCGCCTTCGCAGAAAGCCACGGGTGTAAAGCCTTTGATGAATGCGAAAAGGGTAATCCTCCACAGCCTTGGCGAAGGAGGGTATGCTTCGGCGGGTTTCGCTGAAGTTTGCCTTCGCCGAAGTTCATCCTTCGCAGTGCCTATTCCGCCGAAGTGGCTGCGAAGGCTGGAAGCGCTGCTACGGAGAATTGACGGTTACATGCAGGCAGGCATATTTGGATGCCATCCGCCATAGGCGGATAAAGTCGTGGAGCTTCACTTGCTTAAAATGAATTTATACTAATCGTAGATACCCACGCCCTTACAGGCATGGCACTTATGGGTTTCAAGCAAAGCTCGTCCTGCCACACAGGATATTGCTCACATCCCCACCCGCACAGGTGGGCAGTTCCCGCTAAATTAAAACAGAGACTTTTATACAGTTTTTTTTAGAGTCAATGCTTTTTCCGAAAATCGCATGCACAAATATCCGATAAAAGGTAATTAGCCCTTTAATTAATTTAGCCATTAAGCTGGTATTAACAAGTTAAAGACGAATTTTTGATATCTATGATTCAAAGTAAGAAAAGCTTGCAAGAGAACTTAAACATCACCGATGATGGTATTTCTTTGCTCCAGCAGATAACTCCATTAGCTCGGCAAATAAATTGCCTCGATATCGAGCGAATAGCCGAGATTTGCATAACAAAAATCCCCAATTTGGTCGGAGTTAGATATGCTTCAATATACACACTTGATGAGACAAACAATATTTTACATCTGCTCAAACATAATCACGAGTTTCCGATAAATAAAATAGTCTCGTTGAATCAGAATCCGCCCTCCCCTATGATTATGGCTATCAGAAGCGAAGAGATTATCCTAATTAGAGATATAGACACCCATAAAAAGCCTATAATCAGGAAATCACAACGGGCCTTTGCCAACAATTATAAAACCAGTAATTGCGCTATTGTTCCTCTTATCTGTCAGGATAGAGCCGTTGGAGTGCTCAATTTAGCCGATACGGTGCATAGCGATGGCTTCGATTGCGAGGATATCGCACTGATAGAGCTGTTCGGCCAATTAGTCGGTGCTTCGATCGGTAATATAAAGTTATTTGAGAAAATACAGCGTCAAGCCACGACAGATGGTCTAACTGGTCTTGCAAATCATAAAACATTCTATGAAATCCTGGAAAAGGAACTATGGCGGTCCCGTCGATATGGTGGGCAGTTCTCTCTGATTATGATTGATATTGATAACCTCAAGAAGATAAACGACGCTTACGGCCACCGTGCAGGTGACCGAGCAATCAAGGAAATTATCAAAAGAATCAAGGAATGTATTCGACAAATCGACATAGCAGCACGGTATGGAGGTGATGAGTTTGCGATCATTTTGCCGAATACCTCGCCCAGCGATGCCACTGTCGTGGCTGAGCGTATGGTAGATGCGGTTGCGCGGTCTCCTATTACATGGCAAAAAGAGCAAATAAAACTATCTATCAGTGTGGGTCTTGGTCAATATGACGCTGATACCAATCCCGAAGATATCACACACCGCTCCGATTTGGCCCTATACAAAGCCAAGCAGGCAGGTAAAAATACGGTAAGAATCTACGAACATTACAGCGAATCATAGAGGGATTTTCCTTTTTGCAAAATGTCAAAATTCCTAAGAATCTGAGGATATAACCAATCCGCTTAGCTGTGTTATCAGACTTCATTTCCATTTATTAACCAGCATCGTAGCTGATAAGTTACGGCACAAATAATAATGAAAACCAGCTCATCTCGCTCGTATGGCTACGCTGATTGTTGCTTAAGAGAGGGATTTTCGCTTTCGTGGAGATGCAATGGCTTTACGACTGGAATTGCGGTTACCACCCTAATAAGTAACTTAGCTGGCTGTTTACTCTTTTGTCCCCAATTTTCGAACCTCCTAACTAAACCTAAGAGTGTGTTTTCGGGTGGAAAAAGCCATTTTATTCGCCTTATTCCAAAACGGGTAATCACCCGGATAATTCTCTTGGATTGTGAGTGTCTTTTTGGTATAAATAAATTTATCAAGGTATATAGATTGTATCTTTCTGAGCAGATATGTTCTTCAAAATTTGCTGCGGTCGTTATGATGTAGAAATGATACAATTACATCTCAGCGTCGAAGGAGGAAGACTATGTGCAAAAATCTGAAAACCAGCCTTTATGGAAAGAAATCCACCTGTGGCGGATTGATTTATCTAATTCCTATTATGCTGGTGCTCAGTCCGGCATCCATAACATACGGCTATCTGCTGGGTGACTGGGAAAATGATATGGATGATTGGTCCAACGCCAATGCTGGTGCCCAGATTAGCTATAGCACAACCGGCGCCACATTAAACGAGTATAGCCTCAGGATCAGCGCTCCGGGAAACTGGACTAATGCTATAATATACGACATTATAAGCAACAATATGATCGACGAATTCAGAGACAGCCGGAAGATATCGGTGGATATTACCCGGCCGGCTTCCGAGTGGATGGGTTCAGGCGCCTATTGCGAAATCTTTCTTTGCGTCAATGCAGGTGGTAATGGATGGAGCCTATGGCAAAACATCGAGCAGACAGCACCCTGGAGTCCTGCACAGGGCGACGAGCCGATTAACTTCACTTACGACTACACTATAGCTGTGCCTCAAATCGATCTTGATAACCTCACATACTTGCAGCTTTTCTTCTGCACGAATTACGATCCCCTGTACACCAGCGGCGTTTACTACATCGATAACCTGCGAATGTACAGCAATTTGGTGGCCTATAATCCGAATCCGGAAGACAGCTCTCCAGAGGTGCGGATTGATCCGACACTGAGCTGGATGCCGGGCTTGTTCGCTGATATCCACAACGTATATTTCGGGTCTGTTTTTGATGATGTCAATGACGTCAATACAGCCAGCTTAGCTGACTATCAAGACGTCACTTTCGCCAATATTGACGTCAGTAACTTTAAGCCCGGAACCTTGGAATTCAACTCAACCTACCACTGGCGTGTCGATGAGGTTAATGACGCTCATCCAGATGAACTTTGGAAAGGTACTGTCTGGAGCTTTACTACGGGAAATTTCATCGTTGTAGATGACTTTGAAGACTATAACGACACAACCAATAGGATATACTATACATGGGCGGACTATGGTGTGAATAACACCGGCATGACTGTGGGGCACATTGCTCCGCCATTTGCCGAAAAGCAGATAGTTCATAGTGATTATCAATCAATGTACATGCGTTACGACAACGATGGCACTGTAAACGAGGGGACAGACCTGGAACAGGCTGGGACACTACTTTATTCTGAGGCTCAACGAACGTGGGAAGCTCCGCAGGATTGGACAAGAGAAAACGCCGAGTCCTTAACGCTGTGGTTCAGAGGTATTCCTGCATCTGTCGGCAGCTTTTCCTTCGACCCGGCTCAGGACGGGACGGCTGGGCCACCAATCATAATGACAGCAGCCGGTGCGGATATCTGGGGCACGTCAGATGAGTTTCACTTCGCCTATAAACAATTCTCCGGCGTTGGGAGCATAACAGCTAAGGTAGTCAGCGTAAGTAACACTAACTCCTGGGCCAAGGCAGGTGTGATGCTTCGCGAGACGTTGTCTGCGGATTCCAAATACACTATGATGGTCGTCACGCCCGGTAACGGAATTTCTTTCCAATACCGTAGTACCGTTAGCGGTGGCAGTGAGGAAGTTACACAAGCTGGGCTTACCGCACCGTACTGGGTTAGATTGACCCGCAGCGGTAACACATTCACAGGTGAATATTCTGCCAACGGCGCTACCTGGCAAATATTGGATTCGTTGACAATACCAATGTTCTCGAACGTCTATGCAGGCTTAGCCTTAACCAGCCACAACACTATTGAAACATGCACAGCCGAGTTCTCTGATGTTGTTATTAGCGGTACAGTCACAGGTGATTGGCAGTCGCAGGATATTGGTATAGAAAGTAATATTCCTGAGCCAATGTACATAGTTCTGGCCGACAGTGCCGGCAATAGTGCATTGATTAAAAACCCCGACCCGGCTGCATCAGCCATAGGGAGCTGGACGGAGTGGAATATTCCTTTTGCTGACTTTACCAGTGTGAATCCACAAGATATCAAGAAGATAACCATTGGTGTCGGTGATGAAGCCGATACACCCCTTAGGGGTGCAGGTACGCTGTACATTGATGATATAAGGCTATATAGGCCCACACCTGTGCAATAACATTGATTTGACTCCGGCCAATGCCAGCCGGAGCCGGACGATTGAAAATTTTTGATGTTTGCCTTATGCTGGAAATTGCTGTGGATAGCAAGTGCTTTAGCCCGTCCCTTCGACAAGCTCAGGGCAGGCTCTGAGCCGTGGACTAAGCCATCTCCGCCTGGGGACCCCTTACGGGGCCTTACGGCAGGTCGAAGGATGTGTGGCCAAAGCATGTTGATAATAATTTTAACTTTTTTGCCCGCTGCCCCCCCGCTCTTGTCTTCGACAAGAAGACGCAGGGGGAGACGCAGGGGCATGAGAGGAGAAGTGTTATGTGTAGAAAATTGATTTATGCGCAGCATGGCATGCGCCATTTGGTTTGTTTTGGTTTGGTGATGAGCCTGCTTGCTATAAGCATAGCTGAAGGTGTTGACCCAAGCCTTGTCGGCTGGTGGAAGCTCGACGAAACCTCCGGCACTATTGCTGCTGATT
>CAZVWH010000120.1:0-7623 GCA_964631175.1 uncultured Pirellulales bacterium
TCTTCTGTCTTCTGCTCTTCTGTCTTCTGCTCTTCTGTCATATATTTTTCCATGTAAAAGGGTCCGAATCCTTTTTACTTATTGTGATTGTGACATTATTTAGCTGCATTTGCAACTGTTTAGCGAGCTTCTTTAATATAAATCTTTCTGAGACACTATGACTTAAACAAATGCAGGTCAGATTAGCCTCCTTTGCGGCTAATGCGTAATGATGTTTTAGTTCGCCGGTTAGATACAGATCGACCTTTGCAGCGATTACGGAATTTATAATCTTGCCGCACGAGCCCGCACAGACCGCTGCTGTTTTTACTAACCGTTTTTCGTTGCCGACTAAGCCGATAGCTTTCGCACCGGTGGCATTCTTAATTCTATTGATAATCTGCTTTATAAACAACGGCTGGGCCAATTTACCGATCCTTCCTAAGCCGAGCTTTTCCTGACTATTATAGAGTTTGAAAACATCGAAGGCCAGCGTCTCATACGGATGCACCTTTTTCATCGCAGCGATTACCTTGTCAAGTTTGTCCGCCGGCACAATAGTCTCGAATCTTATTTCCGGCACCTCCTCTATCTTTCCTTTTCTGCCGACAGCCGGCTTTGCGCCCTCCAAGGGCAGAAATGTCCCGGCTCCTTTAGCTTGGAAGCTGCAATTACTGTAGTTACCTATCCAACCCGCGCCTGCGGCGAAAACCGCATCGGAAACCTTAGCCACTGAGTCGGCAGGTACAAAAACAATGAGCTTACAATTCATGTCGTCCGGATAGTCAACATAGTCTCCGATAGGCTTTGTGTCACAGAGTCCAAGGATTTCTGCAAGGCCGTCATTTACTCCGCCTACGGCCGAGTCCAACGCCGTATGTATCGAATAGACCGTAATGCCGCAGCGAATCAGTTCATAGACAAGACCCCGCGTGGAACGCGGGTCATTAGCCCCCGCACTCCCGCAAGGGATGGCCAAGCCCACTGTGGCAGGGGTTGCCTCGGCCACAGGTGCCGAGGCTAATCGCGGTTTCACCGCAGGTTCTGCAATGATTTTTTTTAGACCATCCCATATCACAGGATGATAACTTATGATGAGGTCCGTTTTAAGTTTTATCGCCTCGGATAAAACCTCTGTTGTAATATCAATAGTCAGCAGGATGTTTTTCACCTCGCTCTGTGGATCACCAATCAATAGTCCGACGTTATCCCAGTCCTGCGCCAGTCTTAGCGGGGCTATTTTTTCAATCGCTGCTGTAATATCCCTTATCTTCATTTAACCTTCCTGCACTGTTCCTCAAAACCAGCAGTGAAGTAGTTTTGCAGTTTTTTTGCCATCGGACCGACTTCGCCCCCACCGACGGTGTGCTTTTCTATTTTGGTTATCGGCAGAATTTGCATAATGACATTGGTCAAAAAAACCTCATCTGCACTTAACAAATCGTTTATGTATAAGTCTTTTTCTACCAGTTTGATAGAATTTTTCAAGGCTATCTGGCAGACTGTTTTTCTCGCTACTCCTGCCAGTATGGGAGTTCCAATCAACGGCGTGTAAAGAACAGAATCCTTGACCAAAAACACATTGCTTATGCAGCCTTCAGCCAGGCGATTGTCCACTGTAAACCATAACGCCTCGGCTGCTCTTTTTTGATGTGCCAGACTGAGCGCGATTATGCGTGAGAAATAGCTGGTCGTCTTGTGCCCGTAAATCGGCTCGCCGAGATTTTGTCTAAAGGGACACAGCACAACTGTAACGCCGTTCATGTAATACTCAGATGGATATGGCTGCAATTTAGTTGCTGTAATAAGCAATGTCGGCTTTTGCTGTTCATTCGATTGGGACATGGGACCGTTAGTAAGTGTCAGCCTCAAACGCGCATCAGTTAGTTTGTTTGCCTGCAGAAGCTTGTAAATGGCGTCTGTTATATATTGTTTCGTGTATGGATTATTTATCGATAAAGCACGTGCGCTAAAAGACAAGCGGTCTAAATGGTCTGTCAGGGCAAAAACTACTGAGTTGAGACTACGCATCGTCTCAAAAAGTCCTGCTCCGTACAAAAATCCGCTGTCAGTAACGGGTATGCAGGCCTTGTCGATTTCAATCAATTTGTCGTTTAGAAAGACTTTTTCCACCATAATCCCGTATTGCGTCGAGCGTGATGCGTATTGCGTTATAGCTTTTTAATCAGATTTGTAGTCATTCGACACAAATGATCCAATTTTTCAAGTAATATTTCTTCTTCGTCATTCGGGATGTATTCTAATTCCTTTGCAATCGTGATTTGTGTTTCAAGTTCTGCACAGCTTCCTAATGATATGTATAGGAATTGCTTATATTCTTTGTTGTGGTATCTCCTAAAACCTTCCGCTACGTTTGATGGTATGGAGATTGCTGCTCGCCTCATTTAACTAATTAAGCCGTATGTCTCCCGCTTTGGAAACTTTTCTGTCGATTTATATGTCTCTCTTACTATCTCGATTCCTTTACTCCAAATATCTAAATCTCTATATGTTTTTATTTTTCCTTCCATAATATCTTTCCATATTAGATACTCTATCAAATGTTTACTTTACGCACGACGCATCACGCACGACGCACGACGCTTTGTATTCCAGCAATCAGTGCTCTTGCCTTAGTAATTGTTTCGTCCCATTCAGCTTCCGGGGCAGAATCTGCTACTATGCCGCCGCCAGTTTGGACGTAAGCCTTTCCTTCGACCCGGCTCAGGCCCGCCCCGAGCAAGGCCGAGGGGACAGGTTGGTCTTTGATAATAATCGTTCGTATAGCGATATTCAAGCAGACACTACCATCAAGGCCTATAAAGCCAATACTGCCGGTATAAACACCTCTGGCTGTAGGCTCGGTTTCATCTATGATTTCCATAGAGCGGATTTTCGGAGCGCCGGTGATTGAGCCGCCGGGAAACATCGCCTTTAAAATATCACAGAACGTAATTCCTTCGCGAAGCTGTCCACCGACAGTAGCCAAGGCGTGAAAAACCGTCGGATAGCTCTCGATAGTTCTCGGCTGAATTACCTTTCTGGTTCCAGGCTCACAGATTTTAGCCACATCGTTACGTTCCAGGTCAATTATCATATTCAGCTCTGCGCGTTCCTTTTCGCTGTAGAGCAGCTCATTGAAGTTTTTATCGTTAATCTCTTGGCACTGCTGTCCATTGTTAATTCTCGGTCGGGTGCCTTTGATGGGCTTGGTACAGATATGACCATCGGTAATTGTAATAAACATTTCAGGCGAGGCGCTGACGATGTGAAAATCACCGCCATCAATATAGGCCGAGTAGGGACTGGGATTATAATGGTTTTGCCAGTGGAAAAGGTCTATTGGCCGGGCGTTAAAATCGCATTCAAACCGTTGTGAGAAATTGACCTGGTAAATGTCACCTTCATAGATATAGTGCTTTATCTTCTCGACTGCTTGCAGGTAATAATCTTTATTCAAATTGCATTGAATTCGCGAGAAATCTATTGTTTCAATATCAGCAGATGCGGGCTTGTTCACATGGATTTTCTGCGCTTCGGTAAGCAGTCTTTCGAGGCCGGCTAATTTTTCTTCCGGCTCTTCGCTGTCTTCTGGCAATTGTAAAGCGATTAGCCAAAAAGCGCCTTCAATATGGTCGTAGGCGATAAGCCTGTCGTAGAAACACAATCGAATTAGCGGCATTTCAAGGTCGTCTATTGTCGTTTCAGGAAGTTGTTCGATATATCGGCCGAGCTCGTAGCTAAAATACCCAATCCAACCGCCGCAGAACATACCTGAACATCTCTCGACCTGGCTCTGCCGCAAGGTCGCTGGGATGGCTGGCGCCACATCCTGTGGAGAGACAGGTTTAGCCCCCCAGTTTACTGGGGGGTTTTTGCTGCAATCCCTCGACCTTGCTCGGGACAGGTTTATTGCGGGGTTCACAAATTTATATTTATTTAAAGTCCTGTGCAGTTTTTCAAAGGGTTCATTTTGTCCGGATTTAAATTCAAATTCTTCTTTAGGCTCAGCGGCCCAGTAACTAAATCTGTCTGTGTCTATCCTTGATGAATTGGCGCCAAGAATCGAAGCTGATTTTAGCCTGGCGAATATTTGGCTTAGTGCAGTTAGATTTACCGACGTGCAAATTCTTCTATGATGCAATTTGCACGGAATAGACTGTTCTTTTTTGGCGACTATCCCTGTCGTCATTTTGGTTGGCCCATCCTTAACTCGTTTATGATCCTAACACTTGAGGAAGTACCAATTCTTTCTGCTCCTGCCTGGAGCATTTCGATAGCCTGCTTTGCGGTTTTTATTCCGCCGGCCGCCTTTACTTTACAGCTTGGAGCGGTTTCCTTGATTAGCTTTACATCTTCTATTGTTGCTCCACCGGCTGGATGAAGGCCCGTGCTGGTCTTTATAAAATCTACCCCGCACGTTTCTGGGATTTGGCAGGCAAATATCTTCTGCTCACGATTCAGTGCAGCCGATTCGATTATGACTTTGAGCACCACGGCCGGCCTCATCGACCGGCAAACCTTCAGCACCGCCTGCAATTGGCCTGATAGATATCGCCAATCGTCCTCGATTATAGCCGCCAAATCAGCGACCATATCGACTTCATCGGCGCCGGCGAATATGGCATCTTCTGCCTGAGCGACTTTAATCTTGGTCGAATCTGCTCCGAGCGGCAGACTGACCACGCCGGCCACTTTTACCTTTGTGTTATGCAGCCGCTCAGCAACCAGCGGAATCCATCGAGGATTTACGCACACGGTGTGAAAACCAAAATCTATAGCTTCTCTACACAACTGTTCGATTCGCTCTTTTGTAGCCGTAGCCTCCAGCAGGGTATGGTCGATAAAACTTGCTAATTGTTTTTCATCTATGGCGAACACTCTCTTATATATCCCATATTCTTGAAAAATTCTGTTGCGTCGGTCAGGTTGTTGAATACCTTTGTCGCAGTTTGGGTGACAAATACCGATGGGCTTTGTTTTGCCGTCCAGATGACAAAAACCTGCTTTGCTGCTTCGTGGGCGTGCTGTAGCTCTCTCTCCACGCCGCTGGATATAGCGGCCCGGCCGTCCGGCAACGTCGGAATGAAACTGATTATCATATCCGATTGCTCGATCAGTAAAAAATCACGGGCGTATATCTGGCTGTTAATGTCACGCTCTATCTGTGAAACTTCGTTTAAATCCAGCCGAATTTTCTGCTCGACCGAGCTCGCCGAGGTCTGTCCTAAAGCCGCCATTTCGACGAAATCCAGGCCTTGTTGCCTTGCCTGCTGAGCTTTTAGAAGCAAATCAGATTCCTCCAAATCACCGGGATCAAAGCAGATAAAAAACCGCCTCATCGAACGACGAAATTCGTCAATTTCTTTCTTAATATTTTCCATGTCACTAATTGTTGTCATAGGAAAGCTAATATATGCCTTTTTGGCCTGCCGCTCAAAGACTAATCTGTAAAACGTATCGGTTGTTTGCTGTTTTGTGCCGCGGGCGAGACAATAGAAAGCGATTTTTTCGTTAATGCCTTTGCATAGCATCTCCGTACCGATGATTTCTTCCTCGCGCCATACAATCAGGTCTTTCAGGCAATGCCCAATAGCGTGCTCATTTGAAAGCCGAGCATGCAAGGCCAAAACGCCATCGATCAAACAAATATACATATCGGCTCCAAGCTGACGCATCTGGTCGAAGTCAACTGCTGGAAACAGTCCGTGCCGCCAACGGAAAGTGGCGTGAGTATTAACTATCATGTTGGGGACTTTTTGGGCTTTTGCAATGATGTCTTTAAAAACACTGCGGCGAAGTGAGCTGAGTCTTTTCAATGGTATGTCCAGGATTTTGCCGGGTGGTATATCGGGTGCTTCAGCGTACATCATTTCGCCAACGTTGCACAGCAGCACCTCTTTTCCATTTTGCTCAGCGAGCTGACAGACCTTTTCAAGATAGCTTTTCTTGTCAACGCCGACCATCCCTGTAACAACAATTATCATTTTGCATCTCGCATCTCACATCTCGCATTCCGTATATTTTTAGAGATACGCTTCACGATTCACAAGATACGCCTTATAGGTTTTTCAATCGTTGCTGTCTGTCGTAATCTTTTAATGCTGCAGTTAATTCCCCCATATCGCCGTCCATTATTCTATCCAAACTGTAGAGCGAAAGATTGATTCTATGATCGGTCACACGATTTTGTGGGAAGTTATATGTTCTAATTTTTTCAGACCTGTCACCGGAGCCAATCATTGTTTTACGTTTTGAATCCCGCTCTGCCCTTTTCTTGCTTTCGTAGTATTCGTAAAGCCTGCTGCGCAAAAGCCGCCAGGCCTTTGCACGGTTTTTGTGTTGGCTTTGCTCATCCTGCATACTGACCGTAATTGCCGTTGGGATGTGCTCAAGTCTAATGGCACTGCTGACCTTATTGACATTTTGTCCACCTGGTCCACTGGATCTGCTGACGTGTTCAACAACATCAGCGGGATTGATTTGAATGTCCAGCCCTTGCGGTTCGGGCAAAACTGCTACGGTTGCAGCCGATGTATGAATTCTGCCCTGTGATTCGGTCTGCGGCACCCGCTGAACGCGGTGACCGCCTCCTTCATAACCTAATTCAGACCACACGCCAGATCCTTTGACGCTGAATATAACTTCGCGTAAGCCGTTCCTCTCGGTTACGCTAAAGCTAATTGGCTCAACCTTCCATCTGTGATCTTCGGCGTATTTTGTGTACATGTTATACAAATCGCGTGCAAAAAGAGCTGCTTCTTCACCACCGGTGCCTGCTCTTATTTCCATTATTACTGAATTCACACTCACGTCGTCGGCCATCACCAGCGTACTCTGGATTTCCTCAAGCAGAGCGGTCTTTTTTGCTTCAAGCTGTAGGAGTTCTTCTTTTGCCAAAGCGCTGAAATCCTCATCTACTGTACTATCTTTTAGAATCTCTTCAGCATCTTTGATGCCGGCTATTGTAGCCTTGTATTCACGGTATTTTGTTACTATTGCCTTTAGTTTGCCCTGCTCCTTAGATAGCGCTATCAGCTTATTGTGGTCACTGGCGGTGATTGGCTCTGCCAACTGCTTTTCAATTTCACTATAGCGGGCCTCGATCTCATCAAGTTTTGCGAGAAAACTGTCTTTTTCTTCTTCAGGCATAAATATAATCCTCTGAACGTACTCCATTAGAAATGTTGGAGCCTGAACTTTTATTTCTAACGGAGTGTAAAAAATAGCGAATAGCGGACAGGCAAAACGCCAACCGCTAAACGCTATTATATCAGGAAAGTCAGCTATTGTTTTTTGTCTTTTGAGCTCTTTTTGATGTAGCTTTTGCCGTATTTCTTTTGGAATCGCTCTATTCGACCTGCTGTATCGACATACTTTTGCTTGCCCGTATAGAACGGATGGCACATAGAGCATATCTCAGCATGGATTTCTTTTGCTGTACTGCGTGTCTCAAAAGTATTGCCGCAGCCGCAACGAACTACCACTTTATCGTATTTTGGATGAATACCTTCTTTCATAACTACAATACTCCCATAATCTCTAATTTAACAAATTTTAACAAGCTTATCGCACATTGCAATAGAATTTTTGCTACTTTACATCTTCTGGGGGGATTTATTGCGAAAAAAGTAACCTTTATGC
>CAZVWH010000121.1:0-7560 GCA_964631175.1 uncultured Pirellulales bacterium
CCTCGTGCATTGGCGAACATATTTCTGATGTTACAATTACACTCGCTGCGGTTGACCCATGCTATAGCTGCACAGAAAGATTAGCTATTGTTGATGGACGCGGCAGTATCCTGCACGGCTATGAAGAGCTGCATCGATTGAGCTGCGAAAAGACTGCACAGCTTAAAAAAGAGATTGGTCCGCCTGAGTGGAAATTGGAGGATTCTTAAATTGGATAATATTTTATCTGTGTCTGTTTTTCTGCCTTTGATTGCGGGTTTTATTCTATTGTTTTTGCCGAACAGGATAAATTCCTTGTCTAAAGCGTTTACGCTGATAATTTCAGCCATTACATTTGTATTATCCATCCGTATATTTACTCTTGGCCAGGCGGAGTATGTGTGTCCTATTCTGCAAATAGGTGATTTCAATTTAGAGTTTCTGCTAAGCGCAAAGCCATTAGGAACTTTTATCTTGATGTTCGCAATGGGCTTTGGGCTATTGATTGCTTTGTATTCGCTCAAGTCAATGGCCGGAGCGAAGCAGTTGAATGTATATTTCGGTTCGATTCTGATTACAATCGGTGGTTCTGCGGGAATATTGCTTTCCGATCACCTTCTTTTCGTGCTGATATTCTGGGAGATTGTTACCGCTTCGCTGTATCTTTTAATAACGACAGGTGGACGAAACTCTAATTTCGCGGCGACGAAAAGTTTTGCTATGATCGGGGCATCCGATGCAGCTTTTATGCTCGGCTTATTTATAGTCTGGGCACTTTCAGGGACATTTATCATTTCAGATATAAGTTTGCCAACTACATCTGCACTTTCAATTATCGCCTTTCTGCTGCTAATGACAGCAGCTATAACGAAAGCAGGAGCATTACCCTTGCATACGTGGCTTCCTACCAGCGGTGAATATGCACCGGTCTCAGTGATGGCGCTTTTGCCTGCTGCGATAGATAAACTTTTAGGAATTTATCTACTGGTGATAATCGTGCGCCAGATTTTCGTACTGGAGTCGGAGGCTCTAAGAGCGATTCTATCACTGATTGGCGCAGCTACGCTTATTATTGCGGTGATGATTGCGATGGTTCAGCACAATCTTAAGAAGCTGCTTTCGTACCACGCTATCAGTCAGGTCGGCTATATGATTCTGGGCATAGCGACGATGACGCCTGTCGGTATCGCCGGTGGAATATTCCATATGCTCAACAATGCTATATATAAATGCTGTTTGTTCCTGTGCGGTGGTGCGGTGGAACGGGTAACCGGCACGGCTGAGCTGGATGAGCTTGGCGGGCTGGGAAAGAAAATGTCGATTACATTCATTACCTGCCTGATTGCGGCTTTAAGTATTTCCGGGATACCGCCGTTGAATGGATTTGTCTCCAAGTGGATGATCTATCAAGGTTTAATCCAGATGGGAACCACACAAGTAGGTGCTGTAGCTAAGCTATGGCCGTTCTGGCTAACCTGCGCTATGTTTGGAAGTGCGCTTACCTTGGCTTCCTTTGTAAAGCTCATCCACTCGATGTTCCTTTCCCGCTTGCCGGACAAACTAAAAGACGTAAAGGAAGTCTCGCCGTCGATGACAATTCCTATGATGGTGCTTGCTTTTCTGTGTGTGTTTTTCGGGATCTTTTACCATGTGCCGTTAAAGATGTTCATTTATCCTGCATTGGCTGTTGTGCCTGAGCTGAGCACATGGTGGTCTGGCTTGGCCACAATCCTGATATTGATTGGCATTGGCTTGGGTCTGCTCATCTTGCTTGTTGGATTATTGGCAAAGAAGATCAGAATAGTGCCAACCTGGACTTGTGGTGAGGTGCAGACCAATGAACAGATGACTATTCCTGGAACGCATTTCTACAAAACTGTTTCGGAAATGGGCGGCCTAAAACAGCTTTATGTCGGCCAGGAAAAGGGTTACTTTGACTCGTACGTCCAGAGCGGCAAGGTGGGCCTGGGATTGACAGGTTTTCTAAGCTGGCTGCATTCCGGGATTCTGCCAATGTATTTGACCTGGGTTACTTTAGGCTTACTGATAATTCTGTTCGTGGTTTGCAAGATTTGGTAAGAAATGAAATAAAAAATCAAAGTGAAATATAAAAATGCAAAATGTTGTTGTGAAACGGAATTTTATTTTTGAATTTTGATTTGTGATTTTGATATTGCTTTGTGCGAAAAGAGTATAGGTTGTCATTTCCACCGAGAGGTGTCCTGTGGAGAGCGAGCCATAGGCGAGTCGAGAAATCTTTTTTTGAGTAGATTTCTCCGCTTCGTCCCCTGGGCACTTCGGTCGAAATGACGGTATGTGTTTTCTACAGAGCATTTTGACATTTGATTTTTTGAGGTAGTTATGGCTATATTCTACATCTTGCTGATATTTATGATAATCGCAGCAATCATTGCGGTAGAAACGCAGGACCTGCTTAGCTCCGTAATTTGCATTGGAGCGATTGGCTTCGGTGCTTCCTTGATGTTTTTGTTCCTGCGCGCACCGGATATAGCCATTACGCAGATTGTAGTGGAGGTTCTGGGACTTATTATCTTGATCCGAGCTACAATCTCTCGCGACCTGACTTTCATAGGTGGCGACAGAGAATTCTTTGGAACAGTCGTTTCCGTCGTCATCATCGGGGTAATATTCTTAGCAGGCTTGAAGGTCCTGCAGACAAAATCTTATGAAGAAATCCAGGAAACTCGGCAGATGCATCCGCACGCTGTCGCTTTGCCGGATTTCGGCACACCGATTTATAGTATTACGCCGGAAGCCGCCTCCCAGGAGTATGTTAAAAAGGGTTTGGAAAAAACCGGCGCAGCAAATCTTGTGGCCTCGGTTATCCTCGATTTCCGTGCGTATGATACGCTCGGCGAAGCAACTGTGCTGTTCACCTCGATTATCGGGGCAACCGTGATTCTGCGAATAAGGAGCAGAAAAAGGCTGGAGGAATTAGACGTATGAAAGGCATGACGGTAATAGTGAAAACCATCGCCAGTTGGGTGAAGGTTTTGATATTTATTTTTGGCATTTATATTATTCTTTTCGGCCACTTAACGCCGGGCGGCGGTTTTGCAGGTGGCGTGATTTTGGCTTCTTCGTACGTGCTGCTTATGCTGGCCTTCGGCAGGCGGTTTGTGGGGGAGAACCTGCCTTTTGCTGCCGCGTCAAAGCTCGACTGCCTGGGAGCTTTTTTGTTTGCTATGATAGCAACGTTAGGTCTGGCATTTGGCGGCTCTTTCTTTGTCAATTTTCTTTATCAAAAATATCTGCCGGGCGAACCTCTGGAGCTTATCAGCGCCGGAACTATTCCATTATCGAATATAGCTATCGGCCTAAAAGTTGGGGCGTCATTATTCGTGGTTATTTTTGCACTTTCAGTTTTTTGTAAAGACTTCAAATGTAGAGAGCCCGGTACTGAATCAGAATCCGGTACCTCTGCCGGCCAGAAGGAGTAGAAACGATGCCTTATGCATTGTGCTTTTTGCTGTTCGTGATCGGCCTGTACTGTGCGGTCGTCAAAAAAAATATGGTCAAGATTGTCATTGGTATTATGGTTATGGAATATGCCGTTAATCTTTTTTTGGTTATGCTCGGCTATCGTACCGGCGGTGAAGCGCCCATAATTGACAAGACCCATATAGACCCGCAGACGGGCCAAATCGTCGCCGGCTTTATCAATAGTTCCGTTGATCCATTGCCGCAGGCTTTGGTGCTTACCGCGATAGTTATTAGCTTAGGTTCGCTGGCGCTTATGATTTCGATATGTATCAGAACCTATAGCGAATATGGCACCTTTGACATTACCGAGATAAGGAGGTTAAGAGGATGAGCGGCAACCTATTGCCTTTTTTTATTGCGATTCCTTTGATAGCAGCATTTATACTTCCGATTTTCGGTAAGAAAAGAAAAGCTGCCGCTACTTTCTTAGCCAACTTAGTGACTATTTTGCTGCTCGTCTTGGCGATTTTATCAATCGGGCAAACGGACGTTTACGAGATTGGAAAGTGGTCCATTCCGCTGGGGATAAATCTTGTTCTTGATGGTTTGAGCTCTCTTTTGCTCTTGGCCATTAGCGTCGTCAGCAGTGCAGCGATGCTCTTTAGCGTTCGGTATATGGAACGATACACCGCCAAGTCAAAATACTTGAGCTTGTTTCTGCTGATGGTTGCAGGTATGAATGGTGTAGTGCTTTCCGGCGACATCTTTAATCTATTCGTCTTTTTGGAAATTGCTTCGCTTGCATCGTACGCCCTTGTCGGCTTTGGATGCGGACCGGAAGAGCTTGAGGCCTCATTTAAGTACATGGTTCTCGGCACCATCGCTTCTATATTTGTGCTTTTTGGAGTTGCCCTTGTCTATGGCAATACGGGCACGCTGAACATGGCATACATCTCAAAGACAATTCAAAGCTCGGGCTTGAATGCCGGCCTTGCCTTTGCGCTTGGTTTATTCATCACCGGCTTTGGCCTAAAAGCGGCTTTGGTGCCGTTCCACGCGTGGCTGCCGGATGCGCACCCATCGGCGCCGGCTCCGATCTCTGCGATGCTTTCCGGCATTCTTATTAAAACCCTCGGAGTTTATGCCCTTGCTCGCATAGTTTTCAATGTCTTTGGCGTTTCTATTGAGGTCGGCTGGCTGCTGGTTGCGCTCGGCATTTTGAGTATGGTTGCCGGCGCCTTTTTGGCAATAGGACAGTGGGACCTGAAACGGCTTATGGCGTATTCGAGTATCAGCCAGATAGGCTATGTTGTGCTCGGCATCGGTCTTGGAGCAACTTTGTTAGCTAAAGGAGCAAACGTAGCCTGGGCGTCTTTGGCGATACTCGGCGGACTATTCCACCTGGCAAATCACGCTGTCTATAAGTCACTTTTGTTCTTGACCAGCGGCTCGGTTGAAATGTCCACAGGTACAAGGCAAATGAAAGAAATGGGGGGGCTCGCCGAGAGGTTGCCCGTGACACGCGCAGCTTGCACGGTGGCGTCGGCTTCAATCGCCGGCATACCACCTTTTGCAGGATTCTGGAGCAAGCTAATCCTTGTGATCGCGGCTGTACAAGCTCATCTTTACTGGGTAGCGGCAATAATAGTCTTTGTGAGCCTGTGCACGCTGATAATGTATCTGAAGGTTCAAAGATACGTCTTTCTTGGCGAGCTGCCGGAGGCTCTGCAAGGAACAAAAGAGCATGGCGGCTCTATGGCCGTGGCAATGGTATTTCTGGCGTGCCTGTGTGTGCTTATGGGATTACTTATTATAGTACCTTCTTTGAAGGCTAATATACTCGACCCGGCTGTCAACGTCCTGCTCGAAGGACTTGGATATTCGACTCGGATTATAAACCTGTCTTGAGCATTGTCGAAAGATATGTAATAAGGTAAGGTATCATGAGGCGACTGATTTATTTCGTTTTGGCCTTTGTTATATGGATGCTGATAGCTTGGCCCTTTGTTGATGGCAGAGTCGATCTGCAGGTCATAGTTGCAGGTCTAATAGTTGCTTTTATCGTGGCTATTTTGTTCCATGAGATACTGCCCAAGGAGCACCGAGTTTTTATTTCACCGGTGCGGGTGTTTTGGGCAATTGTCTATGTGCCGGTATTCTTCTATTATGTAATAAAGGCCAATCTGGATGTGGTCTATCGAGCTTTACATCCACAAATGCCTATAAAACCTGGTATCGTAAAGATAAAAACTACCTTGAAGACAGACTCCGGCATCACCGCATTGGCAAACTCCATCACGTTAACGCCGGGCACTTTGACCGTGGACCTGACGGATGACGGGGACGGCGCTTCGCGGGAAACCTATTTGTACGTTCACTGGATTTATGTAAGGTCCGACGATGTGGAGCAGGCAACCAAACATATTGCTCAAAGGTTCGAGTGGTTTATAAAAAAGATTTTCGAATAGATAGAAAGAGGTTTTTATGTATACGATATTCTACATCGCCTTGCTTGTTTGTTGTTTCTTGTGCTTGTATCGAATCGGCCGGGGCCCCAGCGCCCCAGACAGAACCGTGGCTATTGACATATTGGGTATAGTGGTTGTTGGTTTCTGTGCCATTTCTTCTCTGGATACCGGAAAGGATTTTTATCTCAACATTGCTATGGCCTGGGCATTGCTGAGTTTTATTGGAACTATAGCGTTGGCCAAGTTTTTGGAGGGCAGAAGTTTCGATGAGTGATATTATAGGATACATATTGATTATAATTGGGATTCTGTTTGATATATTCGGCTGTATAGGCCTGGTTCGTTTTCCCGATGTCTATAACCGCTTGCAGGCCTCAACAAAGTGTGTAACGCTGGGGACTATAATGCTGCTCGTTGGCGTTGCGATCATTAGCGGCGTTGGGCCGACGGCCTCCAGAGCTGTAATCTGTGCAGTGTTTATTTTGATAACTTCTCCTACGGCTGCACATGCAATTGCCAAAGGGGCCTATGCTTCCGGCGTGGAGCTGTGGGAAAATAGTGTCGTTGACAAATATGCAGAACATGTCAATAAGGAAAGTTCGTAGTTCGTAGTTCATAGTTCATAGTTCAGAGAAGAATAGTGGAGTTTAATTTTGAAAAATTAGATGTTTCGTAACCGTTCACACAGAAAATAAGGCGTTTTTGTGTCATTGCGAGGCCTTTAGGCCGAAGCAATCTCAAAAACGTACGATTTTAGATTGCTTCGCTTCGCTCGCAATGACAAAAATGCGGTTTTCCCGTGAACGCTTACGATGTTTATAAGAAATCAATTGATTTTGCCAATCATGTTTATTCGATAACCAAGAATTATCCAAAAGAGGAAATGTTTGGTTTGATAAATCAGTTTAGAAGAGCTGCGGTTTCGATTTTATTGAATATTGCTGAAGGTTCAGCAAGGAGCAAAAAGAACTTTATCAGGTTTGTGGACATAGCAAGAGGATCTACTTTCGAGTGCGTAGCTATACTTAAAATTTCTGAAAAACCAAGTTTTGTCAGTCATCAAGAATCTGCTGAACTGCGTGATAAATTAGTCGAAATTTCAAAAATGCCAAGTGGTTTGAAAAGTTCATTATCCTCACAATTTTTAGTCAATGAACTATGAACTACGAACCACTCTGAAGGAGTCTATAATTGCGTTTACCGAAATTAAGAGAGTTAAAAGAAGCTGTTACTGCGGTTGTATCTAAGCGTTTTACCACTCGATTTCCTATAGAGCCTTGCGTTGTGCCGGAAAGGTACAGAGGCAAGCCGGAATTTAACATGGATACCTGCATCGGCTGTGGTGCATGTGTAAACGTCTGTCCGAGTCCGGGATGCCTTACTATGGTTGATGACCTCCAATCAGATCCGCCGGTCAGAAGAATTACCCATCGATACGATACCTGTATCTTCTGTGGCAATTGCGAGGCTAACTGTACGACTGAAACGGGCATAAAACTCTCAAATCAGTGGGACTTGGCTGGTTTGGATAGGCAGGCTATGTCTGAAACTCACGAATTTGAGCTTCAGTTATGCGAAAAGTGCGGTGCACTGATAGGTACTAAAAAGCACCTTGTCTGGCTTTACGAAAAACTTGGCCCATTGGCCTACACCAATCCTTCATTGCTGC
>CAZVWH010000122.1:0-7541 GCA_964631175.1 uncultured Pirellulales bacterium
CATAGGCTTATACCATTGTTAGTTCTTCAACTTGCACAACCGATAACTCATTCGTTTTAGATTATACACAGTGTTTTGTACCGGCTACGGTTTGAAGCAGAATGCTTGTTAATAATAAAGCGTGTTGTCTTTTTCCGCGAGTTCAAAAAAATTGTTAAGAAACTTAATGTAAAGTACGATATTGATTATAGTTTTAGCAATTGCGGATTATCTTTCAAGCCCAGAGAACGGCCAAACACGGAGGTGGACAGTCCTATAATGTGAGCGAAAGGGTAATGACAAAGAAGTATACATTTTCTATATGGGTTGCTGTACTATCATTGAGTACGCTTGGTCTCACAGGTTGTTTTTCATCTCATCCAAAAGACATAGAAGCGTTTTTGATACCCCGAGATGTGAATGTAACTGCCAAGAGTTATGTTTTTCAGCCACCGGATGGAATCGAGATACATTGTTCAAACGTTCCAGAAATCAATCTACAGCGTCAACGTATTCGGCCGGATGGGAAAGTGAGCTTTGAGTCGTTAGGCGAGATAGAAGTTGCAGGAAAAACCACAGAAGAGGTTGCAGATATGCTAAAACAAAAGGTAGCAGAGCTTTACACACTGCCTGGAGACAGTCCAATCGATGTACGTGTCTTTGCGTATCTGAGCAAAGTATATTATGTGTTGGGCCAAGTAGCTAGGCCCGGCGTGAAAGACTACACTGGCCGGGATACATTATTATCTGCTCTTGCTGAGGCACAACCGACTATTCTGGCCTGGGAGCAACGAGTTCAGGTTATAAGGCCGTCGGGGGATAAGAATGTTAAGCCTAAGATTTTTGAAGTGAACTTTGATCGTATGAGTGCTCATGGCGATACGAGTAAGGACGTGTTGTTGCAAGAGGGTGATATAATTTACGTGCCACCAACAATCTTTGCTGCGGTGGCTATGGTGCTGGAAGAAATAATAAGACCAATAGCGAGAGCTTTTTCAGGTGCTTACCTCCTGCAGACAGGACCGAGCCGTACAGAAAGGGCCTATGGTGGTGGATACGGCGGTTACTGATTGATTTTTTCCAGGCATTGAGTTATAGTATCTGGGTAGATAAAAGAACTCGATGTTGCAGGAGGAGGTATTTGTGTCCGAACATAGGACATTAAAGTCAATTCATCTGGCCGGCACAGCGTGGTTCATATTATGTATTATCTATATCCTGGTCTTGGCATTGCGGCAAGCAGGTCTCCATTGGTGGATTATATTTTCTCTGTCTGGTCATTCGATATTAATTATTTTCCTGTTGATTAGTTTATACATATTCGCGGTTCTTAGAGGTGTTAGCAGCACTCAGGCATTAGAGCCAGAACATCCATTAACCAGCACGAGTTACTACAGGATATTTTACGTCACCGCCCCTTTTTTAGGTGGATTGGCAGGCTGCCTGGGGATGATAGGCGAAAGTAGGGTTACTCAATTCGCAGCGGGAATTGCACTGGGAACGTTTGGGACAACCTTTCTTGTCTGGGTAATCCTCGACCCAGCGATAGGATTCCTGGAGATGCTGTTGCCGCCTGCCAGCCGAAAGCATCGAGTTCAAAGGCTTGCACAAGCCAGGATCGAACGAGAAGAGAAACAGAACTACCATGAGCGTGTGTTAACAGAGGTCTTAGCAAAGGAGAAATCAGACCAGCACCGCTGGCAGCAAGCTCTAAGGCCACAAGCTGAAAGGCTCGCTGAACTGTTAACAGCCAGCGGAACTGACTTCAAACAGGTAGAACGAAAAGCAGTTGACATAGGATTGAAGGCGTGGCAAATGGGGGGATTGAGCTGCATGCAGCAGCTTCGTGACATAGCAATAGCCATATCCAGAGAAAGAAATCAAAATAAAGAGATTATTGACTACATTTCTTTTTGGTGGGATGGCATCGGAGACTGGCGTGCTTTACCCCTCGACAAAGCAATATTATCCACCCAATAAATCGGTAAACTGGCACTCGCTCAGGAGCCAGTGGTCAGTATCTGAAATCATAATTCTGTCTTCTGTCTTCTGTATTCTGACTTCTGTCTCCTGTCTTTAATTAAGTGCTCGCCGTCTCCAGAGCCAGCCGACGAGACCTACACCGATGCTGCCAAGAATAATTGTACTGGGGGCGGGAATGATACCGGTCTCGGCAGTAAGTGTGATGCCCTCGTTGTAGTAATGGCAGTCTGGATCAAAACCAATACCAAACACGCCGTCTGCTGTGTAGGTGTTGAGCGTTGCAATATCTCCACTGTTAAAATTATACGTTATGTCTTGTGCAGTATTAGGCAGGTCAGTGTATGTCACCATAGATACACCAGCAAAGGCATTGAGGACATCATCTCCGGTAACCTGATCATCCGAGCCCTCATAAACACCAGAGAACGCTGTCAAATCATCACCGCTCAATAGACTAACATAAAGGGTATTAGGATTAATGTCCCAGTTTCTGATATTGTGGAAAAGGAGACTGGCCCTAATAATAGGCTGGTCAATCGGCGGATTGAATTCGTTATTGGTGATTTTCCACGCATAATAATAATAGTGGTCGAGGTCCTTTAGGTCGCCAGGATGATCCCGCATTAGAGTAGGCTGTAATGTATAAACGTTGGCACTTGCCGTGCCGACCATCACCGATATTAAGACAGCAGTTGAAATGACAATTCTCTTCATAACATTATCCTTCTCTTTTTATCCGTGTGGCCCTTTCTATCGGGTCGTTATTTGACATAAAGCACAACTGTTTTTCTAAACGTATTTTCTACCGTCACAACAAATGAAATTCTCCTCTCTACGGTTCTGGTGCTTTGAGAAAAAGCACAGCCGGCTCTTGTGGGAGAAAGCGAAGGATGAAGTCTTGAAATGCTTTCTCACCTTCCTCCTTGGAACCATTCATTGTATCTTATTCGGAGAAGGAAATCAAGAAGCATTTCGGATAAAAAGTGCTTTTCTTATGCAGAAATTGTGAATACGCTCGGTGAGGAGGAAAAAGGCGAGAATCAGCTTAAAGGATTATTGATGATTTGGTTAAAATCACGACTTGTTATATTGTCCTACGTCTTCTCAGCCAGCCGACTAGGCCGATACCAATACCGGCAAGTAAAATAGCCCCCGGAGCAGGGATTATTCCACCTGTGAGTTCCATGATGGTAACAGCGTAATGGTCGCGCCCAGCGTAACTGCCGCCCCACGTCATGGTGCCACCTCCTAAAGACCAGGTGTCATAGAGAAGAATATCGGTTGTGCCATTAACGTAAACGTAGCCGTAGCCTAACATACTATGGCCTGAAACATGAATCATTACAGGCCTGCCTGAATCTATTTCCGCCATATATTGGGCAAAGGTAAACCCGTATGTTTTACCTAAAGTGTCTATGTATTGGTTGTACAACACACTCGTATCATAGCCGGCGTAGTCAACGTACTCACCAATTCCGTACATACCGCTAATATTGTAATAATCTGGGCCGGATGCAAAGATTTCACTTTCGTAAAGCGGCGAGCCGTCTGGCCAATACCACCAAGTGGTAGCCGCATTGCTGTTGCCGCCCCACAAGGTACTAAGATTATCTTGGCTGGTGCCCATGAAATCAGCAAGGCTATCGAAGCTATGGTGAGGCGGCGTTACATCATCGCCGGAAGCATCGTACCCACCTGGATAGAAATCCGCGACATGGCGTTGGCTGGCAATAACAGGATCCACCAGTGCAGTCCAAGGAGCCATTCCGTACGTGCTTGTTTCTGCTACTCCACCGGGCACAAGGTTAGAGTAGTAAAGGCCGTTGTAGCCATTACGGTCGTAGTAGCCTATCATCATTCCCGCCGACGTCGGGGAACAGCCATACCACCAGGCGTAGTCGCTGGTATTCGATAGGCTGCCGCTCTCTATAACGTAATCGACACCGGTCGGTAACGCTATAACAGGATCAGGTGTAAACAAAATCAGAAAAGCTATAGCTGCTAAGGTGATAGCTGGTTTTCGCGTTCTTAGATTATATGTCAACCTTTTTCTCATATCTCTTTCTTCCTATCAGAAATAAGGCGTTAAAAAACAAAGAAAGCGGAGACAGGTCAAACATCCCTGTCTGCCGCTCCATATTCAAACCATTAACGGTGGGGCACTCATGCTACGTAGCGAAGCTTACTTCGCAGAGTAGTAGGCCCCA
Source organism: uncultured Pirellulales bacterium (assembly GCA_964631175.1). Taxonomy (GTDB): domain Bacteria; phylum Planctomycetota; class Phycisphaerae; order Sedimentisphaerales; family Anaerobacaceae; genus CAZVWH01. The sequence continues at coordinate 4,170 of CAZVWH010000122.1, forward strand.
CCCTACCTTTTTTTGTTCACAATTCTTTTTCTCTTACAACGCAATACGCATCACGCTTCACGCGCGACGGGTTTACAATGTCCTACGTCTTTTTAGACAGCGGACAAGGTCTACCTTTAACGTCATTCCGAGCCCGCCGAAGGCGGGTCGAGGAATCTGATAAGATAGCTTTTTTAAGCAGACCCTTCGGCTTCGCTTGGGGTGACGATAAAAAGGGTTTTATTATAGGCTCTTAATACTGGGCCAGCCCCGGGACATAAGCCGGCTTGGGGCTAGTCCTTTATTCATCATTTTTATTAACACTTATAACGAAAATACGCTACATCAATCCCGCTTCAAGCTTCACGAGTTTATAGTGTCCTACGTCTTCTCAGCCAGCCAACAAGGCCGATTCCAATCCCGCCGAGTAAAATCGCACCAGGAGCAGGTATAGGAACGGCGTTCGTGTTGATTCCGTCATATGTGGCATAGCCGCCTGTGAACCCGTCGCCTGCTTCCACGCGAAGGAACGCATCATCCCCGAATTCGTAAGCATAGCGGGTCCTTTGCGTGCCATCAAAGATGGCCGTCCAAACCCCGGTCCCGGATGTGAGACGGAAGTGGGCCAAAATGTCCCACTTGCCGTCATCGCCCCCTCCGACGACTTGCTCCATCTGCCACGCCAGGTCATACTTGTCGATAACATCACCGGGGTTGAATCCATGGCTGTGGGTTGGATTCATCCACTCGCCCCACGGGTCGGTGATCCACTCTACCGTTTGGACCAAGGGATTCCCGTGCCCGGCCCATTCCTTTTGGGAATCGGGATAGGTTCTGACTTGTACCCCAACATTCACCGTGGTCGAATTGCTAGGCCCGACCGGCGAATGTCCCTCCTGGACCAAGCGAAGGCGGAATCCACCGCCGACGTCCGGAGTAAGATTTGTTGTGTCGATCCCGATAACCTCAAACCAATGCGTGGTCACAAGAGGATCCAGGCTCAGCCCGGTGCCGACAACCACCGAAGCGCCGCCGTTCACTGTTCCTCCGGGATAGGAGATGTTAGCCAACACTGGACTGCTCATCGCCGACATTCCGACCACCACACCCATTACTGCACAAATTGTTATTAACCTTTTCATATGATCTTATCTCTTTAACGTTTTTAACTCTTTTAGAATCTTTATTCACATCACTTACAATGTCCTACGTCTCTTTAGCCAGCCGACCAGGCCGGCTTTGGTGCCGAGGGGCACAGATAATATTTCACAACTGAGCATCTTATGTATCAGCCTTAAAAGAGAGAGTCCAATCTTATAAAAAAGCATCCAAGGACAGGGCAGAATCCCTTGCCCTTGGTTGCTTTTGTCTTTATTTCTTTCTTACAATGTTCTACGTCTTCTCAGCCAGCCGACAAGGCACACGCCGATACCGCCAAGCAAAATAGCACCGGGAGCTGGGACACATATAGTAGCAACTTCTATCTTTTCGACAAAAACGCCGCTATCCCATAGCTCAAGATAGATATGCTCCCAATCCGGTTGCGGATGGATCTCCCAGGTTATAGTCGCTTCTTGCCAATCCCCTGCAGTTCCTGTTACATAAGGATTGTCAGCGTATGGGTGCCATTCTGTATCATCAGTCAGGAAAATATCATGTCCTGAGGGTGAATCCAAATCCCACTTTTCCAAACCACCTGTTGAGCCTGCGCATACCTTGTAATCAATCTCAACTTGAACTACTTTAAAAAATGGTTCATAGTATTCGTTGGGTATGTACAAGTCTATGTAGAGCTTGTTTCCGTAAATCATATCATTGCCCCACATAGGATCGCCTGGGGCACCGGCAACTTCAGCGCTAATTGAAGCATACGGCCCACCGCCAGTGGTAAATTTATACTGGTTTACAAGAGTGCCGGCGTCAGCAGGGATGTTTGTCCAATCACTTGGTGCCGAGCTGGTGAAGGTCCACGCCTGGTACGTACCATACTGGTTCGATTCCCAGGGAATGGTGATCGTAGCCCAAGCCGGTGCGGCTAAAAAGACAGACAAAATAAAAGCGAGTAGTATTTTCTTCATCTGTTGTACCTACTTTCTTTTTTAACCTTAAAAGGTCTTTCTTCTTCTCAGCCAGCCGACAAGGCCGACTCCAATAGCGCCTAACAAAATCGCACCCGGCGCAGGAATTGGGACAACATCCACCTTTATTTCCGTCACTTCCCAGGGAGAGCCCGATGCTCTGACATATCCGATCTCATAAGTCTCATGCTGGATCACTTGGTCTCTCACAGCGTCTATGTCTGCCTGATCGGTTTCGTTCCAGGGATCTCCATCCGTATCCCCTGGCGGAGCATCATCATCTCCTGCCCACAATGCATCACCGAAAGTTCCTATCACACCATCTGGTGTGCCATCTCCGTCTGAATCATAGTTCTCCCAGCTTGAAGGCTCTATCCAGCCTTTGTCAGGACCGTCCAATATTTCAGTGCCAGTGCTCCAATCATACGTATAAGCGACCCCGTCCCAATCCCAACCGATTTTCGTTTCAAATTTGCCAGTTAGGGAACTGATGGTCTCACTAGGCACCCAGTATATATAGTGAAGCCTCTGGCCCAGATCTCCAGTGCTGTAAACTATGAACTCGTATGGGTCTGCCTGTGTCGTGCCCGGATAGAAACCACTCCGCATGTTCGTAAATGTTCCTGCTGCTACGTCCTGCTTTGTCGACGTCCACCAAGGACCCCAGTTAGGAGAACCATAAACATTTGGTGCTGTGTCGACATACATGCTTACAGACGGTGCTGCCTGAACTGCACTTCCGTTTATTATTAGGATCATTGTCGTTACTGCACAAATTGTTATTAACCTTTTCATCTGTTATCTCCTGTTGTTATTCTTAGCTCCTTTGCTCCTCTGCCCCCGCTGTTTGCCCCTTAGGGGCTGCAGGGGCTACGAAGCACGAGCTTCTGAAATCCATTTTTGTTACGTTTTTATCTCCCTCCAGGAGAAAGAGAATTATTTTAATTTTTTTAAAAACACAAACGATCTTAGAGGCTTATAGGCGGGCCGCGAGGGATGCTATTAAAGATAAATGCAGGTGAAAAACAAGTGAACTGCCTGACTTCATAAGACAGGCAGATGAATGCTTGGAGAAGGTAGGAATAGACCGTATTTATTACGGCTATGTTCGGAGTTCGTTGCTCATAGTTCGTAATTCTTTGTTTGTAGTTCGTAGTTATTCTGTTCGAATTTTGAGGTGTTGTAGGTATGCCTTGCAGATAGCGAAGCAGACCTATGTATTCGGTACCCTCAAGCTCGCAACGCAGTCGAGAGAATTGCTCGCCAAGAGAAGGTAGGGTGGGCACTGCCCACCGTTTGTTTAGATGGTGTGCGA